>JAYVRN010000459.1:0-4996 GCA_043776275.1 Myxococcales bacterium
TACATGATGTATCCGATCGAGTCGAAGCACCCGGACTCGCGCTCGGCGGCGATGGCGGCGCTCGCCGCGAACGCCCAGGGCAAGTTCAAGCAGATGCACGAGATGCTGTTCGCGCGCTCGCCGCAGCACGGCAAGGATGCCGTCATCGGGTTCGCCAAGGAGATCGGCCTCGATGCTGCCAAGTTCGAGGCGGACTACGCCGCCGCCGACAAGCAGGTCACCGCGGACCTCGCCCAGGGCGAGGGCGTCGGGGTGGACTCCACGCCCACCCTGTTCTTCAACAACCGGCGCTACGAGGGCCCGATGAACGCGGAGTACATAAGTATGTGGATCGAGGAAGAACTCGCGGTGAATCGATGAGCCGCTCCCTCCGTCCCACCTCCATGCTGCGCACCTGCGTTCTCGCCCTGGTCGTCCTGGCGGCACCCACGTATGCCGACACGCTGAAGGTCGGCGATCGGCTCGCCGAGCTCGACGTCGCGGTGGACGCCAAGGACAAGCCGTTCAAGCTCAAGGCGTACAAGGGCAAGTGGCTGGTCGTCACGGTCGGCGCCTCGTGGTGCAAGCCGTGCGCGAAGGAGCTGCCCACCTGGGACAAGCTGTCCAAGGAGTTCACCGGCAAGATCACGTTCATCGCCGTCGACATCGACGATGACATCGGCGCCGGCAAGAAGTTCCACGACAAGCTCAAGATCAAGAACCTGACCCGCGTCTACATGCCGAACGAGAAGTCGAGCGTCGGTGGGAGCTACGGCTCGGACACGATGCCGACCTCGTTCATCGCTGACCCGCAGGGCGTCGTGCGCTACGTGCAGAAGGGCTTCGAGACCGGCGATGCGGGCGGCGAGTCGAAGAAGATGCGCGACCAGCTGACGAAGCTCACCGCCGCCAAGCCCTGATCGCGCGCGACGTGCGCGAAGTGCCGGACGGGCCTGCCGTGCGCGACGCGCGGTCGCTCTGCCTCACTCGGGCGGTAGCGGGCGGCTCGTCATCCACACGTTGACGCCGCCCGGCCCGCCGCCGACGTTGCTGTGGAAGTACAGGTGGCAGCCGTCGGGCGAGATCCAGTTCGGCACCTCGTTGATGCCGGCGACGTTGAGCCCCGGCACCGCGGCCGAGACGCCAAAGCCGTCGGTGGGCGTCGAGCGCGAGGCGGTGAACACATCGCTCTCGGTGGCGATCACGCGACGAAAGAAGATCACGCGCTCGTCGGACGTCACCGCCGGTGAGTCCTCGAGATCGGGCGTGTTGACCCCGCCGACCAGCAGCACCGGCGCGGCGATCGCACCGCTGGGATCCACGGCCGAGCGCAGGATCTCGGACAGCCCGAGCCCGCCGCGCACGGTGGACGCGAAGTACAGCGCGTGATCGTTCGCGAGCAGCGGATGGATGTCCTTGTCCATCAGCTCGGGACGTGGCGAGGGCGGCCCGAACGGCACGGCCTTCGACGCGCGCGTGCTGCGCCAGATGTGGAACACGTTGGGCGTGGTCCGGTCCGCATCGAACAGCAGCGTGAGCCCGTCCGGGGACGAGGTCGGCCACACGTCGTTGGACACCGAGTTGACCGAGGTCAGGAGCGTGGGCGTCTCGAACGCGACATCGGTCGCCGGGCGCGTGGCCCGCCACAGATCCCAGACCCCGCTCGACAGGCGCGCGAACGTGATCTCGAGCTCGTCCTCGCTGAGCCGCGCCGAGGCATCGTCCTGCGCGGTGTTGATGCCATCGACCAGGACCGGCGTCCCGAACGGCAGGCTCGGATCGCAGCGCGCGGCGGGCTGATCGATCGGCGCGTCTGCGCCGCTGTTGCCTCCACCACAGGCCACGAGCAGCCCGGGCACGAGAGCGGACAACCGGCGCATCCCGCTAGGTTACCAGCGAACGCCGACCAGCACGACTGTCACGGCGGTCCCGCTCCGATCGAGGGTCAGCTGGTAGCGCTGGTCGATGGTGACCGACCCGGATGACACCAGGGTCTGCGCGAGCTTCGGCGTGAGCGTGGCCACCGGCACACCGTTGATCGCGACGAGCTTGTCGCCGATCCGGACGCCACCCACCTCGGCCGGGCCGCCGGGCTTGACCGCCGACACCACCAGCGCCTCGCCCTTGTCATCCAGGGTCAGCTCGACCGACAGCCCGAGTGTCCCGGCGTCACCCGTGCGCGGCGGGACGACCTTGATCGCCCCGAGCTCGAGGCGCTGGCCCGGGGCCACCTCGTACTCGCGGCGGGCGAGCTCGACGAACCCCGCATCCTTGGGCATCACGCTCACCGAGCCCTTGCCGGCGGCGACCTGCGGGATCGTGAACCGGCCCGCGGCGTCACTGGTGGGGCCCTTGCCACTCAGCGTGTCGGTCATCGCGCCGGCGGAGAAGTCGTTTCCGGAGGCGATCAGCTTGAGCCCCGCGATCGGCTGGCCGGTCAGCACGCTGACCACCGTGCCGGTGATCGTCGCCCACGGCGTCAGGGCGAGGTCGAGGGTGGCGGGGCCCGCGGGGACGTCGATCTCCGCCGTGCCGCGGCCGGCATCCGCGTTCGCCGTGCACGTCACATGGCCGGGCGGGATCCGCTCCATCGTGTACGTACCGTCGGGCGAGGCGAACCGCCGGGGCATCGGGCCCGTGCGATCGCAGGACAGCATGTACGAGGTCGCCGGGGCGCCGTTGAGCGTGACGTGACCCGTCAGCGATCCGAGCGGTGCGAGCGTCAGGGTGACGTTCGCGCCGAGCTTGACGTTCTTCTTCTCGACCCGCGCGGTGCCCTTCGCGGTCTCGGCGACCAGCGTGTACTCCGCGCGGCGCAGGTTGGTGAACGTGAACGCGCCGTCGCTGCCGGTCAGGGTCGGGGGCTTGCTGCCGCGGTCCATGATCTCGGTCTCACCTTCCATCACGAGCTCCTCTCGGATCTCGCCCTCGACGCTGGCCGTGACCCAAGCGTCGGCGACGGGCTTGCCATCGGCGCCGCGCACCACGCCTTTGATCACGCCGTCGCGGGCCTCGATGGTCAAGGTCACGCCGGTCCGCTGCTCCGCCGCCGCGAGCACCAGCACGACGGGCTCCACGGGCTCCTTCGGCTTCGCCTTGTGTGCAGCATCGGCCCACGGGATCTGGCCTTGATCGTCGGTGACCTCGATGTCGTGGGGGCCTTCGTCGAGGCCGATCACGCGGAATGTGCCATCGCTGCCGGTCAGGGCGCCGCGCTCGCTGTTCGAGGACATCGACATCGAGAAGCCCTTGTCCGCATCGCCCTTCGGCGACACCGTGACGCGGACCCGCGGCACCGGTGTGCCCTTGTCGTCCACCACCTTGCCGGAGACCTGCGCGCGGGGCTCGAGCTTGACCACCACGCCGGTCTTGTCGGCCTTGTCGACGAGCAGGGGCACGCGCCCGGCGCGCCCATCGACGACCTTCGCCTCGAGCGTGAACGAGCCCGGCGGCACGTGGTGCAGGACGAACGCGCCGGTGGGATCGCTCTGCGCCCGAACCAACAGGGCCTTGATCGCCTCGAACACGTTCCCGATCCCGACCTGGGTCGGCGCGATCGAGATCTCGGCGATCGCCCCCGGCTCGACCCGGCCCGACACCGTGACGCCGCTCCCCATCTCGATCGTGAGGCCGGTGATGTCCTGGTCGATGACCTCCACCGGCTTGCCGATCTCCGGCATCGTGGTCTCGCCGATGGCGAACAGCATGTAGCTCGCGGGACGCACGCCCACGATCTCGAACGTGCCATCGGCGTCGCTCGGATCCGGTGCCATCGCCATCTGCCCGCTGGCGATCGAGAACGCGCCGAGGCGCACGCCGGAGATCCCTTTGGCGGTCCCGGTCTCCACCACGGAGCCCGAGATCGAGAACGCTCGATCGACGATCACCCGCACGCCCTCGACCTGCTCGCCGATGCCGAGCTCGACGACGGTTGGCTGCTCGGACGCGAAGCCCCTGCCGGCGGCCGTGATCGAGATCGCGCCCGAGCCGAGGCTCCGCAACGCGAACTCGCCCTTGTCGTTCGTGCGCGTGGTGCCGCCGCCGCCCCCGCGATGGTGCCCGGCGCTCGCGATCACCATCGCGCCGGGGAGCGTCGCGCCGTCGCGCGTCACCACCACGCCGCGGATCGCGCCGCCCGGAGACAGCACGAAGTCCACGGTCAGCGGGGTGCCGCCCACCTCCACGTCGCGCGCGGCGCGTGTGTAGTCCTCGTGCGTCGCCTTCGCCGTGTAGTCGCCGTCGCCGAGCGTCAGCTCGTAGCTCCCGTCCGCGCCCGCGATCGCGATCAGCTCGGGGGAGCCGAACGGCGTGTCTCGGTCTCGCTCGAACGAGAGGCGTGCTCCGGGCACCGGCCCACCACCGACGTCGCTGACCGTCCCGCGGACGAGCGTGCCGCCGGTCTCCAGTACGAGGTCGACGCCGGTCCGATGCTCACCCTCCGCGACCACGAGCTTGTCGAGGCTCCCCGGGACCAGGCCCTTCGCCGTCGCCGCGATCGTGTAGCGCCCGGGCGGCACGCTGGGCGCCGACCACGCTCCCTGCGGATCCGTGGTGATCGTGATCGTCTCCTCGTCCTCGCCGCCGAACATCGTGTCGAGCTCGGCGCGCCCGAGCGAGATGATCGCTCCCGGAACGCCCGCGCCGTCGAGCTTGCGGGTGACCCGCCCTGCGAGCGTGGCCGGGGTCGCGGGCGCGCGTGACTTGACGACCGAGGTGCGGCCGCCGCCGTGAGCGCTGCCTCCCGCGATCTCGCCGGGCGGTTCGCGTGTTCCGGCGGAGCCGCCCTTTCGACCGAACTGCCAGTACGCCACGAGCAGCGCGATCAGCACCAGCACCCCGATCGCCACCAGCCAGTTCCTGCGCATGGCGCAGACTCTACTGCGAGTCGCGGTGCCAGCGCTCGCGGCGAGAGGAGGCGGGCCGCCCCCACCCGCATGGTGCGTACGCGATCGGCGCCGCGGGATCGGTGAGCACGAGCTCGAGCGTGTCGCCCTGGCAGCCGAGGAGGTGCGCCGGC
>JAYVRN010000460.1:0-18627 GCA_043776275.1 Myxococcales bacterium
GTCGCAGGGCGGAGGAGGCGGAGGAGGCGGAGGCGCGTCGCGCGATTTGGATAATTTGTTTGACCTGGAGCTCGATACGGAGAAGAACCAGTATGAAACCGGGCAACAGCAGCAGGCCTCGGGTGGTGATTCCCGCGAAAAACAGGTGGATGAGGCGATGCAGCGGCTGAAGGAACTGGCGCGGCGGCAGCAGGAGTTGGCGCAGCAGCAGCGGCAAAATAAACAGAGTTTTCAGCAAAAATGGCAACAGGAGCAACTGCGGCGTGAGGCCGAGGAGCTGAAAAAGAAGATGCAGGAGATGGCGCAGCAAGGTCAGCAAGGTCAGCAAGGTCAGCAAGGTCAGCAAGGTCAGCAGGGCCAGCAAGGTCAGCAAGGGCAGCAGGGCTCGAACGGGCAAGGCCAGGGCTCCAATCAGCAGGGCTCGAACGGGCAGGGCTCCAATCAGCAGGGCTCGAACGGGCAGGGCTCGAACCAGCAGGGCTCGAACGGGCAGGGCCAGGGATCGCAGCGCCAGAACGGGTCGAATGGCTCGAACGGGTCGAATGGCTCGAATGGGTCGAATGGCTCGAATGGATCCAATGGGTCCAACGGCTCGGGTCAGCAAGGCAAGCCCAGCCAGCAGGGCGGCGACCAGCAGGGCACCCCCCAGAACCAGCGCGACAATCCCCAGGCGAAGTCGCGGACCGAGAAGAAGCTCGACGATCTCGAAGATCAATCGCGGCGCCTGCAGAAGGACGACGCGAAGCGCCGGGCGACCGGTCGCTCGAGTGATCCCCAGCGCGACTGGTAGGGCGATCGACCTTAGAATATGGGGATGCCGCCGCGGGTCCTCGTCGTCGACCGGAGCGCGAGCGTGCGCGACACGGTCGCCGAGCTCCTCGGCGAGGCGGCGTCCGAGGTCGTGTGGACCGCGCGCGATGGAGCCGGGGCGCAGCTGCGGGCGGGGATCACGGCGAGCGCGCCGTTCGATGTGGTCCTGCTCGAGGCCGAGCCCCCACCGACGCCGGCGTCGATCCGCGAGCTGGTCACGCTCGGCGGCGGCGTCCGCGTGGTGCTCGCCGCGACCGGCCCGGACGGTGCGTCGGCCGCCGCGCGGTGCGGTGCGGCCGACGTGGTGGCCAAGCCGTTCAACGCCGCCGAGCTCGTGTTCAGGGTCGGGCGCGCGGCCGCGGCCACCGAGCGCTCCGACAAGCGCCGGCCGCGGAAGAGCGATGTGCTGATCGGCACCGGGCCGTGGATCAAAGAGCTCTACGATCGCATCGCGATGGTCGCGGCGACCGACGTGACGGTGGCGATCTTCGGCGAGAGCGGGACGGGCAAAGAGCTGGTCGCGCGCACGATCCACAACTCGTCACCGCGTCACGATGCGCCGTTTGTGGTGGTCAACTGCGCGGCGATCCCCGAGCCGCTCCTCGAGGACGAGCTGTTCGGTCACGTGCGCGGTGCGTTCACGGATGCCTCGCGCGATCGCGAAGGGCTGCTCGCCGCGGCGCACACCGGCACGCTGTTCCTCGACGAGATCGGCGAGATGCCGTTGCCGCTCCAGGCGAAGATCCTCCGCGTGCTCCAGAGTCAGGAGTTCCGGCGGATCGGCGACGATCAGGATCGGCAGGTCGATGTCCGGATCGTCACCGCGACCAACCGCGATCTCGATGCGCTGGTCGCCGCGGGGAACTTCCGCCAGGACCTGTACTACCGGATCAACGTGTTTCCGCTGCACCTCCCTCCGCTGCGCGAGCGCCCCGAGGACATCACGCTCCTGGTCAACCACTTCGTGCAGAAGTACCGGGCGCGGCTCGGCAAGCCGATCGAGGCGATCTCGCCCGCCGCGCTCGCACGGTTCGCCGGCTACGACTTCCCGGGCAACGTCCGCGAGCTCGAGAACAAGGTCCACCAGGCGATGGTGATGTGCGCCACCACCGTGATCGAGGACTCCGATGTGGCGCTCCCCAAGTCACGCGCGAGCACGGCGCGCCCCGACGTGGATCGCCCGTTTCGCGAGGTCAAGCAGGAGATCATCGACGGCTTCGAGAAGCGCTACCTGACCGAGCTGTTGCGGGTGCACCACGGGAACCTCGCGAAGGCGGCGCGTGCGGCCGGCATGGATCGCAAGAACCTGTGGGCTCTCGTCGAACGCCACGGTCTCGATCGCGGTCAGTTCAAGAAGCCGTAGGACGGCCCCGCGTCAGCGCAGCTTCGCAGACAGCGCCGCGAGGAGATCGTGGTCCGCCGCGATTTTCTTGATCACGAGCGGCGACACGGTCCCTCCATCGAGCAGCTTCGCGAGCGAACGCTCGAGTGGGACCATGCCCGCGTCGCGGCCGGTGTTGATCGCCGTCGGCAACGTGTGGAGCTCGCCCTTGCGGATGATGTTCGCCACGGCAGTGGTCACCGGCACCACCTCGGCGGCCGCGGCACGGCCGCCATCCTTGCGGGGCAACAGATACTGCGTGATCACGGTGCGCAGACAGCTCGCGAGCTGCCAGCGGATCTGACGCTGCGCGGTCTCGGGGAAGGCATCGATCATGCGATCGATGGCGCCCGCCGCGCTCGGGGCGTGCAGCGTGGCGAGCACGAGGTGCCCGGTCTCGGCGGCCGTGAGGGCCGCGGCGATCGTGTCACGATCGCGGAGCTCACCGAGGAGGATCACGTCGGGCGCTTCGCGGAGCGCGGCCTTGAGGCCGGTGGCGAAGGTGGGGATGTGCAGGCCGAGCTCGCGTTGATGGATCAGGCAGCGGCGGGCGGTGAACCGGTACTCGATCGGATCTTCGAGCGTGATCACGTGGGCCGCGCGTCGCTGGTCGAGGAGATCGATCAGCGACGCGAGAGTGGTCGATTTGCCGGACCCGGTGGGGCCGCACACCAGCACGAGGCCATCACGGTGATCGATCGCGGCCCCGACCTCGGTCGGGAGCGAGAGCTCGGCGAGCGAAGGCACGCGATCGCGGATCAGCCGCGCCACCACACCGAAGCCACCGAGGTGATCGAACGCGTTGACCCGGATCCGGGTTCCAGCGATCTCCGCGCCATGATCCGTGTTGCTCCCGAGTGAGGTCACGCACGCGGCGAGGTCTCCATCGTCGAGTACCAGCTCCGTGGTCTCGAGGTACCCGCCGATCCGGAGGCGGACCGGCTGACCGCTCGAGACGATCACGTCGGAGGCGCCACGATCGAGCGCGATCGCGACAGCCGGTGCGAGCAAGGCGATCAGGCGCGCGGCGCCCTCGCCGAGCTGGGGCAACGCTCGTGATGGGGGCACGGCCTCGAGTGGCACGGGCCGGGGCCTGGCCCACCAGGTCGCCGCTTTGCCCTCACTGCCGGCGTGTACCGACGGTGTCGAGGTCGCCGCGGTGGCCGGCGGGGTCTGCGCTGGGCCCTGGAGCGGTGGCGGAGCGGCCGCAGCCGCTGGTGCCTTCTTGGCCTGGCGGACCACGATGCGCAGACCGGAGGCCGCCTTCTCCACGGTGACCGAGTACATCGCACCGTCGGGATCGGTGAACGGGAGATTCGACGGCCAGTCCGAGCTCGGGCGCCCTGCCGTCAGCGGCCCGGCGAAGTCGGCGAGCAGCTGGGCCTCGATCGGCGGCATCGCCATCGCCTCGACCTGGCCACGCCTGCGCAGGCTCGGCACCTTGCCGGCCTCGAGGATGATCGCCTCGGCGTCGCGCAGCGTCATCACCCGGAGCAGGGACTGGATCGCGGACATGGTCGCAACAAGAGCAACCGGCGCGCCAGCCCAAGCCCGCGAAACCTCGGATCCGCTGCACACGCGGTCCGCCACGATGGCACACCCAGCGGGTGGCAGCGTCAGGCTGGCGCGGTCAGCCGGTCGCGCGTGCCTCGCGGGCGCCGGCGACCTCGCCGAACCGGATCGCGCCGTGCGAGTAGATCGGACGGAGACCGGGCGCGAGCGGGTGAGGCACCAGCTCCGACGAGGCGAAGTGCTGCGGGAGCTCCGGACGATCGGGGACCGAGTCCGCGACCGTCTTCTCGAGCACCATCGACGTGTACTGGTCGAGGCTGCCCTCGCGGGTGTTCGCGTTGAGGATGACCTCGACGCCTTGATCGCGGGCGTGGCGGGCGAGGCCGCGGATCTTGCTCAAGCCGGGCGCATAGGCGTCGACACAGATCCCGTTCTCGCTGATCGTCCACGCGCCGCGATCCGTGACGACGACGGGCGAGTGGTTCCCGGCGGTGTGGCCCGGCGTGCGCAGCATCGCGAACCCGCCACCGAGCAGGTAGTCGCCGTCGAGCTCGACGATCCGATCCGCAGGGATCCCTGCGAGCGCGTCGGGGATGTACCAGTAGCTCTGCAGCGGGTGCAGCGCGGCCAGCGTCTCGAGCTCGCCGCGCTGGACCAACAGGCGTGCGTTCGGCAGGAACACACGGCCGTTGGTGCCGGGCGCCAGCAGACCGCGGAGATCCTGGACGTGCAGGTGATCGAACGTCACGTAGTCCACCGCGTCGGGGGCGACGCCCCAGGCCGCCAGCGCCGCCGGGATCGAGGTGTGGATCGTCGACAGCAGCTTGCTCACGACCGTGCCGTACTGGGCCTGCATGCGTGCGAAGAACGGCGCCGCCGCCGAGCGCTCGCTGTCGGTGGGATTCACGAGGATCGTGACGATGCGCGCGCCAACGGCGACCTGGACCAGCTGCATGCGATTGCGCATGAAGACATAGGGCGCCGGCGAGCTCGCGACGCCCTGAAGACCGAACACCGTGGGGTAGGGGAAGGTCGCGATGTCGACGGTGCGGACGCAGCGCGCGGTGCCGGCGGCGAGGATGCGCTCGCGGATCTTGCGACCACCTTTCCGTATGGCGTCCAGGCGAGCGCCCGCACCGCGGACCGTCCAGGCGGCATCGAGCTCGGTCAACCGGATCAGATCGGAGGCACGCTCGGTCGCGATCATCGCGCCGAGCGTACCCGATCTATGCGTCGAGGATCATCGCACGCCCCATCAGGCTCGCGATCGTCACGACGAGCTCCCGTGGCTCGATCGGCTTCGCGATGTGGACCTGATAGCCCGCGAGCAGCGCACGGGTACGATCCTCGGAGCGTGCGAAGGCGGTGAGCGCGACGGCGGGTGTCTTGCCGCCTTCGGAGGCCGTCCGCGCGCGCACGGCGCGCATGAACTGATAGCCGTCGCGATCTGGCATCCCGATGTCGCTGACGATGACATCGGGCCTGAGCGTCCTCAGGACCCGCAGCGCCTCGTCGGCGGACCCGGCCGTCACGACCTCGGCCTTGACCTCGCGCAGCACCATCTCGACGAGGCTCCGCGCATCGGCGTCATCGTCGACGACCAGCACCGTGAGCCCATCGAGCTCGATCTCGCTTCGCCGCAGCACGGGCATCCGCTCCGTTGGAGACACACGCTGTGCGTGGTCGTCGCGGAGCGCCCGGAGCGGGAGCTCGACCACGAACGTCGCACCGGTGTTCCGCCCGTCGCTGTGGGCCCGGACGGAGCCACCATGCAACTCGACGAGCTGTCGGACGATCGCGAGCCCGAGACCGAGCCCTCCGTAGCGGCGCGTCGTCGAAGCGTCCGCCTGGCGAAACCGTTCGAACAGGTGCGGGAGGAACTCGGCGCTGATCCCGACGCCGGAATCGGTGACCAAGATCTGGACTTGCGAGGTCACTCGTTGCACGACGACGCTGATCTGGCCTCCGGCCGGCGTGAACTTGATCGCGTTCGAGAGCAGGTTCCACACCACCTGCCGGAGGCGCTGCGGGTCACCCGAGACGAGGCCCGCCGCGGAGTCGATCGCCGTGACGAGGCGGAGGCCCTTGGCCTCCAGCGATGGGGTCGCCGCTTCGACGGCAGCCTCGACGACCGCCGAGACATCGAGCGGCTGAACGTCGAGTCGGATCTTCTTCGATGCGATCTGGTTCATGTCGAGGAGGTCGTCGATCATCTGCGCCTGCGATCGCGCGTTGCGCGCGATCGTCTCGAGGCCGCGGCGAAGCTCGAGATCCTTGCCGGCCTTCATCAGCAGCAGCTCCGCCCACCCGAGCACCGCGTTGAGCGGGGTCCGGAGCTCGTGCGAGAGCGTCGCGAGGAACTCGTCCTTCATCAAGCTGACGCGCTCGATCTCGGAGCGCGCGGCTCGCTCGGCATCCGCGGCGCGCTTGGTCTCCTCGTAGAGGCGCGCGTTGTCGATCGCGATCGCCGATTGCGCCGCGATCCCCAGGATGATGCGCTCGCTGCGCTCGGTGAACACGTCGGGCAGCGCGTGGCCGAACAACAGGCCGCCGATCACCTCGCCCGAGCGAGAGGTGACCGGAACCGCGAGGTAGCTCGTCACCGGCAGATGGCCCGCGGGCATGCCGTGATGAGGCGCCAGCTGGCCGTAGCGGGGATCGGTGCGCAGGTCGCCGATCCGGATCACGCCGCGTTCGTGAAACGTCGGAGCGAACAGCGGCGTCATCCGCGGGTTGCCGAGGTGCGCGAACGCCTCGCGCGGGGCGCCCGAGAGCGTGTACAGCTTGAACAGCTCTCCGTCCGGTGTGGAGACGGCGTAGAAGAAGGCACCGAACTCGGCGCCGCTGAGCTGCGTCCCCGCATCGGTGACTGCCTGCACCAGTGCCTGGAGATCGAGGGTCGAGGCGAGGAGCGCTCCGGTGCGCCCAAGCAACTCGAGCACCTTGGTCTCCTCCTCGAGGGCCTCCTTGGTCTCGTGCAGCTCTAGCAGCGCGCGCTCGGGTGCGCTGAGCACGGACGGCGCGGCGAGTGGTGGTAGCGACCCCACCGGCGGGACGTCGGACGGCGCCGGGCTGCTGCCGATGGGCTCCGTCGGAATCGGCATCGTCCGAGACTCTAGCCAGACGCCGGCGCGCGTGCGGGCCGTGGCCAGTGAGATGCGCGAGAGATTGACGTAGCGTGAGAATCCGGGCCGTGTGGTAACGTCCGCGGCACATGGCCGTCGACGACCTGCGCTCTGGCACCTGGGTCACGTACATCGGAGGGCGTGCGTCTTCCGCACGGCTGCGCCGGTGTCGCGTCGAGGTGGTCAGCGGCGCAGATGCGGGCCTGGTCCGGGACATCGAGGCATCCGTGATCCGGGTCGGGGCGCGCCGCGGCAACGACGTCCAGCTCTCCGACTCCAAGGTCTCCGGCCTCCACTGCGAGATCCGGCTCGACGACCGCGGGTACCGCCTGCGGGACCTCGATTCGACCAACGGCACGTACGTCTCGGGCCTCCGGATCAACGACGTCTACATCCAGCCCGGCGCTCAGATCGCGCTCGGCGGCACGCGCCTGAAGTTCGATCCCCTGGGCGATTCGGTCGAGATCGAGCTCTCGGACACGGACCGCTTCGGGTCGATGATCGGTCGCTCGGTGAAGATGCGCGAGATGTTCGCGCGGCTCGAGAAGCTCGCGAAGAGTGACACCACTGTCCTCGTCACCGGCGAGACCGGCGTGGGCAAGGAGCTGGTCGCCGAGGCGCTCCACGATCACTCGCCGCGCGAGAAGGGGCCGTTCGTGGTCCTCGATTGCGGATCGATCCCTCCGAACCTGATCGAGAGCGAGCTGTTCGGCCACGAGCGCGGCGCGTTCACCGGAGCCACCAACTCGTACGCCGGCGCCTTCGAGCGCGCTCACGGCGGCACCGTGTTCCTGGACGAGATCGGGGAGCTGCCGCTCGGCATGCAGCCCAAGCTCCTGCGGGTGCTCGAGCGCAAGGAGGTCCGCCGCGTCGGTGGGACCAAGACCCTCGAGGTCGATCTTCGCGTCGTCGCCGCCACCAACCGCGACCTCGGCGTCGAGGTCAACCGCGGGCGGTTCCGCGAGGATCTCTACTACCGGCTCGCCGTCGCGCGCGTCCACGTGCCGCCGCTGCGCGAGCGCAAGGATGACCTGCCGCTCCTGATCGAGCACATCCTCGCCACCACGCCGGGCGGGGAGCTGGCGTCGATCGCGCAGGAGACGATCGATCTGATGATGAAGCACGACTGGCCGGGGAACGTGCGCGAGCTGCGCAACGTGATCGAGCGCGCCGTGCTGCTCGCCGAGACCCCCGACACCGAGGATTCGCTGCGCCGGGTGTCGGCGGCGTCCTCGCAGAAGGCCGGTGATGCCTCGGGGATCACGGTCACGCCATCGCAGACCGCGACCTCCGCCGAGGCGTCGATGACGGTCCCGGTCGATGTCACGCAGCCGTTCAAGAACGCGAAGCAGGCCGTGATCAGCGAGTTCGAGAAGCGGTACATCTCGCGCCTGCTCGCCCAGCACGACGGCAACATCTCCGCCGCGGCGCGCGCGGCCGGGATCGATCGGATGTCGATCCACAAGATGCTGCACCGGCTCGGCCTCGCGAATCCTGGCCGCGACTAGCAGGGTGACTTCAAACGCCTTCGGCGGTTTTCAGCACCCTGGGCCACGGACCTGGGTCGAGTCTTCGACGCTCTGCTAGGTGACGTCCGAGCGGGACGTCTCGAGCCACTGGCGTCGCGCAGCGACGTTGACGATCTTCGCGAGCTCGTCGAGATCGGAGAGGACGAGCTTGTTCTGGAGCGACGCGATCACGCGGGTCCGGGCCTCGCTCATCGTGCCCGGCCACGCACCGATCACGTCACGATCGGCCGAGCGGAGGGTCTGGGCGAGCTCCTTGGCCCACGCCGCGCCGATCAAGGCTGCGAGTGGCTGGAGGGACGGGGCGGTCAGGACACCGCTCCTGTGCAGCAAGGACGGCTCGGGGGCACCCGCTCGGGTTGGCAGCGCTCGCTCGATGGGGCGGTCATGTGGAAGCTCTAGACCCTGCCTGCGGGCCACGGACGATCCGGGGGAGCCCAAGCCTCGATCGCGCCCACCATAGCACCCCAGATCCCGGCCCTTACGGACAATCGGGGACGCCAGGCCTGGCAGCCGCCCCCGGACGCGGTGCTCCAAACGTGGCATCCGCTTCAGTAGGCATGACGGCCGCTCACTCGGTGCTTGACCCGGTGTCCGCGGAGCGCGACGTTCCTGCCCGATGAGGGCATTCCAGTTGCGATCCGCGCTTGTTCTGTGGGCGACGCTTGGTCTCGCGTGTGGTCCAGGCCCACGCGACAACGGGCCCAACTGCACGAGCCTCTGCACGTCGTTCGGCTTCCAGCAATGTCACGAGGACGGCACGTTCGATCCGCCGGAGGTGTGCGGCCCCGACGAGGTCTGCGATCCCTCGCACGGTTGCGTGGTGTGCGTCCCGGACGATCTGTACTGCGCCGGCCCCACCGCGAATGATATCTATCGCTGCAACAAGGACGGCACCGGCGGCACACAGGTCGAGTCGTGCCCCGCCGACAACGTGTGCTCCGGCGGCCAGTGCAAGACCCCGTGCGACGCCGCCGAAGATCATCCCTCGAACGTCGGCTGTGACTTCTGGGCGGCCGATCTCGACAACGAATCGTCGACGACCTTTGGCATCACGAATGACGCTGCGGCGCAGCAGTTCGCCGTGGTCGCCGCGAACAACAACGACTTTCCCATCATGGTCACGGTGACCAAGAACGCCGCGAACGTCGGCCAGCCGATCAACGAGGTGGCGATCCTCCAGGTCACCGTGCCGCCCCGCGCGGCGCAGCGGATGGATCTGCCGCAGCGCGAGGTCGATGGCTCGATGGCGCAGAACGGGACGTACGCGAGGAACAGCGGCTCCGGCACGTTCGTCTCGCCGCACGCCTATCACGTCAAGAGCACCGGCCCGATGGTGCTCTACCAGTTCAATCCGATCATCCAGCAGTACTCGAACGACGCGTCGACGTTGATCCCGCGCCAGGCGCTCGGCATGGACTACATCGTCGTCGGCTTCGAGACCGCCAACCCGTGCGCGATCTCGGGCCTCCCGCTCCCCGACAACAGCATCCCGGATCACGGCGCCGTCACGATCATCCCGATCGAGGACGACACCCACGTCACCGTCACCACGTCGCACGCCATCAAGGCCTCGGGCGGTCCGAGCGGGCTGCCGATCGGGCTGACGCCGAAGGGCGGCACGCTGAACCTGACGCTGTCGCGCTACATGGTGGCCAACCTCGAGAGCGAGATGACCACGGGATCGGTCACGGAGTGCGCGGCGGCCGTCAACGGTGGCGCGGATGGTGACTTCACGGGCACGTACATCAAGTCCGACAAGCCGGTGGTCGTGTTCACCTCGAACGAGCGCGGCATCGGCTTCGGCGGCGCCGACGTGGTCTACCCGCCGGGCTGGGATACCTCGCAGGGCGGCGACGACATCTGCTGCACGGATCACCTCGAGGAGCAGCTGTTCCCCGTGACCGCGCTGGGCAGGGAGTTCGCCGTGGCGCGCAGCCCGATCCGCTCGACGCACGCCACCTGGAAGGAGCCCGACATCATCCGGGTCGTCGGCACCGCGGATGGCACGACGATCACCACCAACCTGCCGGCGCCGTGGAGCTCGTTCACGCTCAACGCGCGTCAGGACAAGACGTTCGCCGCGACCACCGGCTTCACCCTCTCCGCGAGCGCCGCGGTCCAGGTCAGCTCGTACCTCGTACCGCAGCACTTCGTGAAGTACGGCTTCACCGGCGATCCGAGCCAGATCATGATCCCGGCCGCCGAGCAGCACCGCAAGGACTACGTGTTCCTCGTCCCCGCGACGTTCCAGTCCAACTACGGCGTGTTCGCCAAGCCCGTCGATGCGCACCTGATGGTCGATGGCGTGGCGCTCGATGGCGTGGAGTTCTCGTCGTGCGTCAAGGCGCCGATCGGCAGCGTGATGGGCGTGGACTACGAGCAGGTCACCTGCCTGCTCGCCGATGGCAAGCACCAGGTCACCGGTGACAAGCCGTTCGGCCTCTCGGTCTACGGCTACTACAACGTCGGCTCGTACGCGTTCGTCGGCGGCAGTGACGTGAAGATCATCAATCCGATCCTGTAGGCTCGGCGTACATGTCCGAGGTGCCCGAGGCGATCCGCGCGGCCTATGACCCAGAGCGATTTCGCGTCGACGGCCACCGGCTGATCGACGCGCTCGCGGATCAGCTGGCCTCGTGGCACGCCCGCGAGGGGCTCGCGGTGCCGTGGCGTCCACCGGCCGAGGCGCGCGCGGCGTGGGCGGCCGAGGGCCTCGAGCACGGCGAGCTGGTCGCGGATCTGATGAAGGTGGCGCGCGCGTCGACGGCGCTCGCGCATCCACGCGTGATGGCGCACCAGGTGCCTCCGCCGTTGCCGGGTGCGGCGCTCGCCGAGCTGGTCGCGGCGATGCTCAACAACGGGATGGCGGTCGCCGAGATGGGGCCCGCCGCGGTGCCGATCGAGCTCGCCGTGATCGACTGGATGTGCGGTGCGCTCGGCCTGCCTGCCGGCGCCGGCGGCGTGCTGACCTCGGGCGGATCGCTCGGCAACCTGACCGCGCTCCTCGCGATGCGTCAGGCCCACGCCGGCTTCGACGTGTGGAAGGAGGGCGCGCATGCGGGCCCGCCGCTCGCGGTGATCGTGTCGTCCGACGCGCACTACTCGATCGCGCGGACGCTGCGGATCATGGGCTTGGGGGATGGGGGGGCGATCTCCGCGCAGGTCGACGCCGCGCATCGGCTGACCGCGGCGGCGGTGGAGCGCGCCCTCGACGCTGCACAGGGGAACGGCCGGCGCGTGATCGGGATCGTGGCCTCCGCCGGATCGACCGCGACCGGTGCCTTCGATCCGCTCGGCGAGCTCGCCGATCTCGCCCACGCGCGACGGCTGTGGCTGCACGTCGACGCCGCGCATGGCGGGGGTGTGGCGCTCTCGGCCACGCATCGGCACCTCCTCGCCGGGATCGAGCGCGCCGATTCGGTGGTGTGGGATGCGCACAAGCTGTTGATGATGCCGGCGCTGGTCACCGCGGTGCTGTTCAAGCGCGGCGGGCATGCGTTCGAGGCGTTCGCCCAGCAAGCCTCCTATCTGTTCGCCGCGACCACACCGGCGGAGACCTGGTGGGATCTCGGCCAGAAGACGCTCGAGTGCACGAAGCGCGCGATGGCGGTGGAGCTGTGGACGGCGCTGCGCGTGCACGGCGCGGCGTGGTTCGGGCAGGTCATCGACCGGCAGATCGCGCTGACCCACGGGCTCGCGGCCCGGCTGCGCACCGCGGGGTTCGAGGTCCCGCTCGAGCCGAGCTCGAACATCGTGTGCTACCGGCACGTGCCCGCGGGCATCACGGGACCAGCGCTCGATGCGCACAACCGCGCGCTCCGCACCCAGGTGCTCGAGGACGGCCGGTTCTACATCGTGGGCACGCAGCTCCCGGGCGGCTTTCACCTGCGCTCGACGATCATGAACCCGCTGATCGAAAACCGCGATCTCGACGATCTGGTCGCGCACGTGGCGGAGCTCGGGGCGCGATGCCGATCGTGACGATCCTGCGGCCGGAGGACGCCACGCCGCTGGTCGCCGAGCTTCACGCCGGATCGACCCTGTTCGAGGCCGGTGCGAAGGTCACCGCGGGGATCGACACCGCGTGTGTCGGCAAGGGCACGTGTGGCCTGTGCCGGGTGAAGATCCTCTCCGGCGCCGAGCACCTGAACCCGTTCACCGACGAGGAGCGCAAGCACCTTGGCAACGTGTATCACCTGACCAAGGTCCGCCTCGCGTGTCGCTCGAAGCTGACGGGCGATGTGACGATCCAGATCGTCCGCAAGAAGAAGTAGCGCGCGCGGGGCGCCAGGTTCCGGGCCGGGTTACGATCGCCGCGGTACGCGCGCGGGCCTTCCCTGCGTGCAGGGAAGGAGATCTGGATGAACCTGTTCGCCAAGACCGTATTCGCCGTCGCCACGCTCGCATTGCCAGCCGTCGCGCTGGCCGATGACCCGCCCGCCGGCTCGGCGGTGGATCCGAACGCCGGCATGCCGATGCCGCCCCCGGATGGCAGCAATCCGGCGGTGGCACCGATGCCTTCGACGGAGCCCGCCCCGGCCAGGACCGGGAAGGGCGTCTCGACGATCGGCGCCGACCTCGCGTTCGTGCTCCCCCTCGGGGACTACGCCGATGGCGCCGACTTCGCGCTCGGTGCGTTCGGCCGGTTCGAGTTCGGGGTGTCCAACGAGCTCGACGTCACGGTCCGCGTCGGGTACCTGTGGCACAAGACCGACATGGACGGGCTCAGCCTGTCGATCATCCCCGTGTTGATCGGCGGCTCCTACAAGTTCGGCGGCGGCATGTTCGGGTACGCCGAGGTCGGGTTCTCGAACCTCCGGGTCTCGATCGACTCGGGAGGCTTCACCGGCAGCAACTCGGACACGTACATGAGCCTCGGCGCCGGTGGTGGCTACGCCGCGGGCAAGCTCAAGGTGCGAGGCGGGCTGTTCATGCCGGCGCGCGAGACCAACAACGGCACGACCACCACGCTCTATGGTGTGCTCGCGTCGGTCGGCTTCGACTTCGCGACGCTGTAGCGGCTACGGCTTGGCCGTGACGCAGATGTTCGGTCCGGCCTCGGTGACATCACACGTGGTGTCCCACTCGATCGCCGGCTTGGACTTGTCCCCGTCGTTGACGAGGTGCAGCTTGACCCGGCCGACGGGGAGCTTGAAGTTCGGCCCCGAGGCCTGACCGATGTTCTTGCCGTTCAGGAAGACGTTGCCCCAGCCGCCGGTCACCCGGATCTGGACCGTGGCGAACTTCTGCGCCGCCTTCAGCGTCTTGTCGACGTCGAGAGTCTTGCCGGCCTCGAGCGTGACCTTGAACGTCAGGGTCTCGAACCCGGCCTTCGCCAGGGTCAGGCTCGCGTCCTTGACCGCGGAGAGATCCGAGCGGGTCAGCGGCGTCACACCGAGGGCGCGGCCGGCGAGGGTGACGGCGGTCCCGACTGGATCGGTCACCACGTGGAGCGTGGCGGGCGCCGCGGCGAACGTCTGGCGATCGACGATGGTCTTGCCGGCGAGGACGTCGAGCTCGTAGTCGATCGGCAAGAACCCGGCGAGCTCGAGGTGGATCTTCGCCTTGCCGGCCGGGACGTTGTTGATCTGGACCGGCGTCGGGTTCCCCAGCGCGACGCCGTGGATCGTGCCCGTGGCCCCGGGCGGCGTGGTCACGATCTCGACCGTGCCCGTGATCTCGGGCGCGATCACCGCCGCGTCCTTTGGCGTGGTGTCGACGATCGGCCGATCCTCGGGCGTCGACCTCTGGGTCAGCGCGTAGATCCCGGCGCCACCGGCCCCGGCGACCACCAGCCCGAGCACGATCCAGCGTGTGGTCCCCTTCGGCGCCTTGGCATCGGGTGTGATCGCCTGGAGCGAGCCAGCCTTGGTGCTGGGCTTGGTCCCGGGCTTCCGGGCCCCGGCGGTGTCCGCGCGCGGCGCCACGGCGTCCTCGGGGATCTCGAGATCCTTCGGGACCGAGCCGGTCGGCGGCCCACCGACCTCGGTGTGCCGATCGCGGTCCATCGATTGCTCGAACAGCTGGTGGGCATCCGTATCGCCCGGCATCGCCGCGACCTGCTCGGAGTTGCGGCGTGCGCGCGGTGCGGCGACCTTGGTGTTGTCGACCTCGAGGGTGGACAGGCCATCGGCGCCGAGCTTGCGGAACAGGCCCGTCGAGGTCGGCGGGTCACCGCTGTTGGTCTCCGTCGGCGCGGGCTTGCCATCGGTGATCGCGGTGCGGCGCGCCGCGGTGGGGTTGTCCACCAGCTGCTTGCGGATCACGTCGTCGAGCGCACCGCGGCCGCTCTGGCGCTTCGCGGGGATCACGGTCGCGAGCGCCTCGGCGACATCGAGCGCGGTGGCCATGATCGACGACTCGTACGACAGCTCGATCAGGCTGCGCAGCACGGTCGCCGGGCGGCTCGGGCGATCGATCGGCTTGCGCGCGAGGGCCGAGGCGAGCACGTCATCGAGCCGCGAGGGCAGGCCGGCGCGCAGCGAGCCCATCCGCGGGATCGGCATCTCGTGGATGTTCTTCGCGATGTCCTCGGCTTCATCGCCGGGGAACAGCTTCTGGCCGGTGAACAGCTCGAAGATCACGCTCGCGGCGCTGAACAGATCGCTGCGGGTATCGAGCGTGTCACCGCGTGCCTGCTCGGGCGACATGTACCGCCACTTGCCCATCACCTTGCGCGGCCCCGGCCCACCGCCGCGGTGGGGCTGCGCGGCGACCGCGATCCCGAAATCGGCGATCTTCACCTCGCCGGCGCGCGAGATCAGGATGTTCGAGGGCGAGACATCGCGGTGGACGACGTTGTGGCCGTGCGCGAAGTCGAGCGCGCGGATGATCTCGATCGCGATGTGGAACGCCGCGGGTAGGGGCACCGGGCGCCCCTCGTCCTTGAACTTGCGGAGCATCGCCGCCAGGTCGAGGCCGTCGACGTACTCCATCGCGATGAACAGCGATTCGCCGATCCGACCGAAGTCGAACACCTGGACGATGTTCGCGTGCGACAGCCGGACCGCGACCTTGGCCTCGGCGATGAACCGGGCGGCGAACTCGGGATCGCTCGCCAGCTCGGGCAAGATCCGCTTGATCGCGATGGTCTTCTCGAACCCGTGGGCGCCGTACGCCTTGGCCAGGAACACCTCGGCCATGCCGCCGACCGCGATGCGGTCCAGCACGTCATACCGCTCGAGTGATTTCTGGACCGTGTCTTCCATGGCGAGGCGAACGCGTGTCCCGTGCCACACTTCCCACCCAGGACCGTGACGGGCATGGGACGCGCCCGCAAGGTGCCCTATAGTAAGGGAATGTCGCCCGACATGGCGGCCCTCCGGGCGCTCGTCTGCGCGCTGATCGTCTCCTTCTGGGGGGCGGTCCCAGCGCTCGCGGAGCGACGCCCGGTCGCCGTGGTGAACCTGGATCTCGCCGACGAGTCCAAGGCGCGCCCGCTCGTCGATCAACTCGGCTACGAGCTCAACGTCCATCCCGAGCTCCGCTCCCTCGACGACTCCTCGGACTCGGCCGCGCTCAAGGACCGGATCGACGATCCGGATCGCAACGGCCTCGACGCCGCGATCGACAGCAAGGCACGCGCCGAGGGCCAGCTCGTCGAGTTCAACTACGACCTGGCCGCGAACTACGCCAGCGTGGGGCA
The DNA here is from genome assembly GCA_043776275.1 of Myxococcales bacterium. GTDB lineage: Bacteria > Myxococcota_A > Polyangia > Haliangiales > Haliangiaceae > JABFXX01. The sequence goes on from JAYVRN010000460.1 coordinate 16,003, forward strand.
GCGCGCCCTGTTCACGGTGACCCCGGCCGCGGCGGGCAAGCTGTTCGCGGATCTCGCGCTGCTCGAGGGGCAGGCGCTGCTCGAGGGCGCGGGCCAGCTCGGTGCGAGTCGCGTCGACGAGGCCCGGGCCGCGTTCGCCCTGTGTGCCCGGCTCGATCCCGATCGCACTCTCGATGCGGCCCGCTATCTCCCGAAGGTCGTGCAGGAGTACGCCAAGGCACGGGCGGCCGCCGCGGCGCCGGGCTCGATCACCGTCAAGGGCACGGGCCGGGTGTGGATCGATGGCGTGGAGGTCGGGCAGGCGCCGGGCGGGTTCTCGGTGCCGGCGGGGCGCCATGTTGTGTGGCTCACCGGCGCCGAGCGCAACGTCGGCGGCGCGGCCACCACCGTGGTCGCCGGCAAGCCCTCGGAGGTCACGATCAGCGAGGGCACTGTCGAGAAGCGCACCAAGGTCCAGCGCGCGCGGATCGCGCTCGCGCGTGCGGCCGATGCCACCGCGAAGTCCGCGGCGATGGCAAACCTCGCGAAGCTGGTCGGCGCGTCTGACGCGGTGCTGCTGCAGGTGGTGGGGGACAAGGTGATCGTCCAGACCTGGCGCGCCGGCAACGTCGACCGATCGCCCGGCTTCTCGGCGCTGCGCGAGCGCGGCAAGGAGAAGCCACTCGAGCTGCTCGCACCGCTGGCGCCGCCCAAGAAGATCGAGAAGCCGATCGAGGGCCCGATCGTCGGCCCGAAGCCGGTCGTCGCGAAGAAGTGGTACCAGCGGCGGCCCGTGCAGCTCGGGATCGCGGCGGGCATCGTCGGCGCGATCGTCGGCGGGTACTTCCTGGCCCAGGCTGGCGCGGACTTCTTCACGCCGCTGTCGGATCTCGGGTTCGACAGCAGCGAGATGGTGCGCAAGTGAGGACCCTCGCGCTGATCGCGGCCCTCGTGCTGGCCGCCTGCGATCCGCCTTCGCCCCTGGTCCGGCTGCGCCTGGCCGATGGGCCGGTGGGGCAGTGCCCGTCCACGAGCTGCGCCGACGTGCCGATGTTGTGCGCCACCTGGATCAGCATCCGCGTCATCGATCCCGCGGATCCCACGGCGCCGTATCTCTCGCAGTGTCAGCTGGTCCCGCAGGACCGCAAGAAGGACATGTGCTCGGTCGCGAGCGTCGAGCTCGATACGCCACAGCTGCCCCTGCGCGATCTCGAGGTCCAGGTCGCGCTGTTCCCCGAATCGATGATCGGCACCGATGCCAACGGCGATCCGATTTGCCCCTCGGATACCCGGTACGACGCCTCCAGCGGCTTCCCGGTCGCCTCCGAAGCGAGCCCGGCCGTCGGTGGGCGCACGTACTACCACCCGGGTGACGACAAGATCCTCGTCACGCTCGGGTGCACGAACCTGATGGCGATCAACGAGGCGAGCTGCGGCGGCGTGGGCGCGATCCCGATCACCGCCGCGGTCAACGACTTCGACAGCGGCGTGACGTTCACCGGGGCGATGACGGTGTCGGTCGGCGAGCCCGTCGTCGCGGACCCGTTCTACGTCCTGAGCCCCCAGCAGCTGCACGTGCTCGATCCGGTGCCGGCGCTGCGATGGGCGGGCAGCGTGGATGCGCCATTCACGAGCTACGCCTGCCTCGCGGTCCTCGACGACGCTCCGCAGAGCACCACCTCGGTCGTGTGCCGGCGCGCGACGATCAATGACCTCACGCTCGACTGGCCGTCCCGCGTCGACGAGCCGGATCCGACCCGGCGCGTGGGCTCCGGGGTGCGCCTCTCGAAGGCCGCGCTCGATCAGATGCTCGCGGCGCTCTCGCTGACCTCGTTCCCGGTGCACGGCCTGACGATCGGCATCGTGCTCGATCCGAGCGGCAACTCCGTGGCGAACCAGGTGGTGACGCCGAGCGCGGGGACGGTGCAGTACTTCGCCGCCGATCGCGCCACCGTCGGCGGCACCAAGACCACCTCGAGCGGCGTGTGGGTCTCCACGGATGCTCCGTTCGGCACCACGTTCTCGACGTTCGGTGGCACGCCCCCCACCACGGTCCAGCGGATCGGCGGCCTGATCGACGGCAAGGTCACGATCGTCGTCCTCCAGTTCGGCGGCGGTACCGGCGGCTGACGCCTCACGGGCCCGATCGGCCGAGATGGGGTAGGGTCCCCCCGTGGCGCGCGACCCCGTGACGAAGACCTGGTACCGGATCGCCGCGGCGAAGCCGGACCACCCCGCGGTCCTGATCGCCGCGCACGGCGAACACCCCGGGGTGGCGATCGCCGCGGCCGTGGCGCACGTCGGCAGCGGCGCCCGCGCGCTCGCCGTCGAGGTCGCGCCGCAGAGCGAGGTGCCGCTCGGCGAGAGCGTCGGCAAGCACCACGTGGTCGAGCTCGGCGCCTCCGACGAGATCGCGGGCTTCGCGTGGCCACCGGGCGTGATCCCGCAGCTCGGCCACACCCGGCCGCTCGCCGAGGCGCGCGTGGGCTTCGCGCACCACGCAGATCCGCAGCGGCTGATCGTCGAGGCGCAGTGCGAGGGTGCCGAGCTCGTGGACGTGTTCCTCGGGATGATCGAGCGGCTGCCCACCGCCGACAACCTCGAGGTCCGCGTGCTCGATCACTTCGAGGACCGCGGTCAGACCGA
>JAYVRN010000461.1:0-18626 GCA_043776275.1 Myxococcales bacterium
CCAGATATCTGCCGCATTGCGGCCCCGTACCTCAAGCCAGATCGCGCAACCGATCGAAACTGCTCCCGCTTCTCGACGTCAGATCGGGAACTGCACCCATTTTTTTCGTACCACAATACAACTATGGCTTATCGAACGTATCCGTAGATGGAGTGTAATAGATATGTATGACGACGACTACGAGACTTGTCAGGCGTGCTACGCGACGCTTTGCATCTACAACATCCCTGCTGACCAAGTCACTCAAGCCCTCGGCGTAGGGCCCACCAGCGAGCAACGTCCGGATCAGAACGCACCTGCACGAAAGCACGCGTGGTTTCTTACTTCAAAGGATGCGGTCCGGTCGAAGGACTCGCGAAGGCACATCGATTGGCTACTGGATCAGGTATCTGACAGGGTTGGTGCGTTAGGACGTATCACCGAGGCTGGCGCTAGCTGCCGCATCTCATGCTATTGGCTCTCAGCCCACGGTCACGGCGGTCCAACGATCTCGAAAGAGCAAGCATCTAAGCTTGCGCACGTTGGGATTGATCTCGGGTTTGATTTCTACCGCGGTGAGCCTGAGTAGAACCACCGTCTTCTGTACGGCGCGCTGCCCACGGACAGCGCCGCACTCGATGCCGAGGCTCGCGATCGGGCGATTTGTCAGGCGCGGCTAGGGCGCCGAGCGCGAGCGCCGAGCTCCTCACCTGGCCGGCCGTGCGATGCTGCGGCAGCGCCCACACCCCGGAGTCCTGCGCACCGCATGAGATCCACCGAGCTCGAATCACCCATCCCAGTCGTCCGGATCGCTACCTCCGGTCATGGCCGGTTCAGCGGCTGGGTGCGAACGAAGTGAGCGAGCGCGCGCCGGCCGTGGCGTACACGGCGCTGCTCGTGCTCGGCGGCGCGCTCGGCGGCGTGGTCTACCTGGGGACACACCCCGGGGCGTCTACCGCGCCAGCGCCGGCAGCCGCGACCTCCGGATCGGCGAGTGCTGGAGGTCCTCCCGCGCCGGCGGCGGCTCCTGGCTCGCTGACGTTCGTCGTGTCGGCGGACCTCACCGCCGACGAGCAGGCGGTGCTCGAGCGGTTAAACCAGGTCCGCGCCAACCCACCGGCGTTCCTCGCCGACTGGAACCAGGTGCTCGACAAACAGCTCGCGCGCACGCTGCCGTGCACCGAGACCGCGGCGATGCTCGATCCGCTGAAGGCCTATGTCGCCCGCCCGCCGCTGGCGGCGAACCCGCAGCTCACCGCCGCCGCGCGGGCGCACGCGCGGGACGAGCTCGCGCGCGGCTTCATCGGGCACGTCAACCCGGATGGGATCGGCTCGAACCAGCGCGTGATCGCCGCGGGGTATCCGCTACCGGTCGGCCAGACGATCGCCGGCTTCACGTACTCGGACAAGCGCGATGCGGTCAACACGGAGTCGCTGTTCGTATCGAAGGCGTCGGGCGAGACCACGTTCGGCGCCGCCGCGTGGCCCGATGCGGTGGATACGCTGATCGTTGATGCGTGTGTGCCGAGTCGCGGGCACCGCGACCACATCCTCGGCGTCGGCGGCACGAGCCCGGCCGAGCTGGAGATCGGGATCGGTGGGATCAGCGGCGCCTCTCCGACGACCAAGCACACCGAGATGCACGTCGTCATCGAGACGGCGACCAAGAACGATGGCCTGTTCTTCGTGCTCGGCGTGGTCTACCGCGACACCGATGCCGACGGTCACTACGACGTCGGTGAGGGTGTTGCTGGGGTGCAGATCGATGCGGTCGCGGCCGGCGTGACGACGAAGACCGGACCGGGCGGTGGCTACGCACTCCCCGTGCACGACGGCGTGGCCGGGGAGCTCGTGACGCCGGCGGGGGCGAGCCTGCCGTTCGCGGTCAAGGGCGCCAACACCAAGCTCGATCTCAAGCTCCCGTAGCGCGAAGGCCCGAGCCGCTCGAGGTCCTTGGTCGCTCTTGGATGCCCATGAACGGCGACCGCATAGCCACCGACGATCAGAAAGCGCGCCTCAGCCTCGATCAATTCGTACAATAGATCGCGAAAGTCCTGGCTCAGCGGGAGCATCGTCGGTGGGTGCGAGGGCATGTGTCTCCAAGCTCAACGACCATGCGAGTTGAATGCGTTCCAGGGGAGTAAGCCGTCGCCAGAACTGCGCGTCCGCCTCCGCTTCGCCTTGCGGGTCCGAGCGAAAGACCCGCGTCTCCCACTGGGATCGCGCAAGCCGCCTCGACGCTCGATCGTCCACGTTCGCATTGTAGCAGACGTACGCCAGTGTCCCCGAATCGTCAGCTCTCGAGGTCCGCGAGGTCTGCAACCACCGCCTCGGCGGCGGCGATCACGGCGGGTGAGTACTGGTGCATGTGCGCGTACTCCTCGATCGCGTCGCGCACGATCGCGATCCGCTCGTCGCGCGTCGGGCGCCAGCCGCGCGGATGCGCCTCGGGCCGGTCCGCGTCGGCGCGACACAGCTCGAACGACACGCTGATCCGCGGCGGCTCGTCGGGGATCGTCGCGCCGCCCCAGTGCAGCAGCGCGTGGGACCAGCCGAGCAGCGTGCCGGCCGGCGCGGGCAGCGCGCACAGGTGCTGCAGCGAGAACACCTCGGCGGTGGCGTTCGGGTTGCGATACTGGAGATCCCACGGCGCCGGGACCACGTACATGCAGCCATTGCGCGGGGTCGCATCGGTGAGCGCGATCCACAGCGTCACGGCGGCGGGCTCGCCGTCGGGCGTGAACGCCTTGACCGCGCGGTCGCGATGCGGTGGCCAGCCCGCCTGGTTGGTGCCGACGTGCCAGGCCCAGAACGCGGGCAGGATCGCCGCCGGGGCGCCGAGCGCGGCCTCGCCATGGGGCAGCGTGTACTCGAGGATGTCCCAGAACGGCTCGAGGGCGAACGCCACCGCGGCGGGTGCACCGCGCGCGACCACGCGCTCGACGGCCATGCGGGCGCGTTCGACGAGCTCGTGCGGGACGCAGTTCGGTAGCTCGAAGTAACCGGCGATCGACAGGTCGTCCGCGAGCCCCATGCAATCAGTATCGCCGATCGGCGCGCTTACCGCCGCCGCCGCCGCACGACCAGCAGCGCGGCCGCGACGAGGAGCAGGCCGCCGTTGGCGCCGCCCGTGCTGCAGCCGCCGTCGCTCTTGGCATCGCCGGTGCCGCTCGGATCGGTGGTGGGCGGGGTCGTGGGGTCCGGGTTCGTGGGGTCCGGGTTCGATGGATCCGGATCCGGGTTCGGGGGCGTGACGCCGCTGATCACCTGATCGACGAACGCGATCTCGCCGTGCACCGAGGTGTAGAGGTCCCAGCCCTCGGTGCACTGATTGCCCGTGCCGCCGGAGGTGATGCCCGCGACGGTGAGCTTGCCGTTGACCGTGGCGAACGCCGGGCCGCCGGAGTCGCCGTAGCAGCTCGAGTTCCCATCGGAGGCGTTGAAGCACAGGAGGTTCGTGTTGGTGATCCCTGGATCCGCCGCCATCGCGCAGTCCACCGTTGGAGTGACGAGCTTGCGCAGGATGCCGGCGCCGCCGCCGTTGTTGTCGGAGTCGCCGTAGCCCACCTCGGTGACGGACGTCGCGAATGCGATCGCATCACGGTCGACGGGCGTGGGCTCACGGTCGGTGACCGAGGTCGCGAGCTTGAGTAGTGCGATGTCGTTGTCCCAGTCCTGGAAGTTGAACGCGGGGTTCGCGTGGACCTCGGAGACCGCGACGACCTTGCCGCCGGTGGTGTCGTTGACGTTGTTGTCGTCGAACCGGACCTTGACCGTCGCGGCGGTCTCGCCGTCCATGCAGTGCGCGGCGGTGAGGATCCAGTCCTTGTCGATCAGCGTGCCGGTGCAGAACCAGTTGCCGGGCGTGTTCTCGAGGGCGACCACGGTGGGGAACGCCGCGGTCGTCGCGGTCTGCCCCCCGATGATCGCCTGGGAGGCGGTTCCGGTGTCAGCCGGGGCCACGCAGGCGGGGAACAGCAACGCTCCGAGGCCGAGAGACAGGCGGTTCATCGACATGCACCGGATAGGAGCAAGTCGCGGACCGTCGTTCAACCGCGCAAAACCCAGGCGAATCGATCTCTGCTGGCGCACTGAGGCTCACGCGTCGCGCACGTCCTTGCACGATCGGGTCAGATCCGGCGGAATCCGCCGAGGCCTGACACCTCATTCGTGGGGAATCCACGCCCTGGCGAGCGGACCAGCCAGCTACCCGATCAGGGCCTGGAGGCGCTCGGGATCATCACTCTCGATCCAGTCGACCCCGAGCTCGACCAGGCGAAACACCTCGGCCTCGGTCATCGCGCTCGGATCCACCGGCTTGCCCGTGCTGGACCCCATCGGGAACAGGGTGTGGGTCCCGATCGCGACCCCGGCGGCGTGGAGCCGCTCCACGGTCCGGTGGCCGATCAGCGTGTGCTCCGCTCCGACCAGGCGCGTGCCGAGGAGCCAGTTGACGAAGTTGGTCTCGAGGATCCGGCTCAGCATGCGCCGCGGGTTCCCGAACGGGCTCGCGAAGTTCAGCATCGTGTCATCGAAGCAGAACCCCACGGCCAGCCGTGACTCCTTGCGCACCGCGGCGGCGAGCTTCCGCGGATCGAACGAGGTGACGATCACGCGGTGCTCCACGCGGGCGTCGGAGATCAACTGCGCGGTGATCGCGCCGATCTCCGTGGCCCATAGCCGCGCGACATCGAGCTTGAGCTCGATGTTGATCACGACCCGCGCCGCGACCTCGGCGAGGACCTCGGCGAGCAGCGGGATCCGCTCCTCGCGCTCGTAGCGCACGAACACCTCCTTGCCGCCCGGGTCGGTCCCCATCGGGATCTCGCGGCGGATCCGCAGGCGTGAGATCTGATCCCACGTCAGGTCATCGACGTCGAAGCCACTGTCGGTCAGCCGGCGGAGGTTGTGATCGTGGAGGACGACCGCCTTGCGATCGCGCGTGAGGCGCACGTCGAGCTCGATCGCCGGCAGCCCGAGCTCCACGGCCCGGCGGAAGCCGGCGAGCGTGTTCTCCTGGTGCAGCTTGGGCACGCCCCGGTGACCCACCACGATCGGCCGGTGCTTGCCGACCAGGAACGGATTCGCACCCGAGGACATCTCTCACCCGAGTCTCGCACGCCGCGCCGGGGCGCGCGTGCTCGAACACCCTGGCGTCAGGTCGCGGTCCAGCACGCGTGCGTGCCGCTCGAGATCCGCTCGGGGAGGCGCAGCTTCGCCACGGGGCCCGCATCGATGTGCGCGGCGTCGAACACGTGGCACTCGGACAGGTCACGGACGGTGTCGGTGGTGAACGTGACCACGTAGCCATCGTCCTCCCGCCGCGCGTCCGGCCGTGGCGCCATCGGGCTCTCACTGGCGTAGACGCCGTCGGGATAGGCGAAGCGCTGCGTCGCACCGGTCTCCAGATCGAGGCGGCACAGGCCATCGAACAGGAACCAGCCGGGCTTCGCCGTCATCGTCCATGCGTAGCGGTGACGCCGGCCGCCGACGCGACCGTTGATCGACGGGAACTCGGAGATCTCCTCGAACAGCCGCTCTTCGGAAAGTTTGTTGGTGGCGAGATCGATCCGCCAGCGATGTGGGCGCGCCTGCATCGAGTGCACGTCGACCATCTTCTTCAGGCCCGCCCACGGACCATCGGCAGGATCGGGCCGTGACATCGGATCACCCTGGAAGTACCCATCGAGGACGATGGTCTCGCCGTCCTCGTAGGCGTTGATGAAGTGCAGGACATAGGTCGGCGCCGCCTCGAACCAGCGGATGGCGCCGCCCTTGCGTGGGACCACCCCGAACCGCGTGGGGAGCTGCGGATACCAGCGCGGACGATGTGCGCCTTGCGCGAGCAGCTCGGGATCCCAGAACAGCGGGAAGTCGCCCACGATCGCATAGTGCTCGGTGAAGGCCAGGTCGTGCGGCAGCCGCGCGCCGGGCAGGGGCACGGCTTGCTGGTGGACGAGATCGCCGCGCGCATCGAGCACGCCGAACTGGAAGTACGGCGCCTGCGTGCCGTAGCCGAACACCAGGAGCTCGCCGGTGGTCTCGTCGAGCTTGGGATGCGCGGACACGCCGAAGCCACCGAACCCCGCGCTCCACGGCACGGCGCCGTGGGTCTCGAGCGTCCGCGGATCGTGCGCGTACAGCTCGCCGCATTGATAGAAGCTGGTCAGCGCGCGGCCGGCATGGACCACCACGTCCGTGCTCGATGCGTCCTTCATCTTGCCGCGCGCGCCGAAGCCGTCGCGGAGCGACTTCGACGGCGGCTCGATGATGCCGGCCCACAGCGGCGCGCCCGCGGCGAGCTCGGCGGCGAGGCCGGAGGTCTTGACCATCCGGTTGCGGTAGCTCGCCTTGCCACCGGCGAACGTCACCGCATGCAGCATGCCGTCGCCGTCGAACGGGTGGTAGCGCCCGATCGCGGGCAACAGCGGATTCTCGGTGTTGCGCAGGTACACGCCGGCGAGGTCGGCGGGGAGCTTGCCCTCGACGACGTCGAGATCATCGGCATCGTACTCGACGAGGTTCGGGCGCCACGCGCCGGTGCGATAGGGGTGATCGTCGTCGGCAGGGAGCTGGTGTGCGTAGCGATGGACGACGCGCGCGCTCATAGCGACGAACCTTGCACGACCAGGCACACCGCGGTGGTGCCGCTGCCGCCGATGTTGAGGAGGCCGAACGTCTCGGCGCCGTCGACCTGCGTCGCGCCCGCGGTGCCGGTCACCTGGTGCGTGGCGTCCACCAGCATCCGCACGCCGGTGGCGCCGACCGGGTGGCCACCACCGATCAGGCCACCGCTGGGGTTGATCGGGAGCTCGCCCGTGCGTTCGTGCATGCCCGCCTCGATCGTCTTCCAGGCATCGCCGGGCGCGGTGATCCCCAGATGATCGATCGCGAGGTACTCGGTGACCGTGAAGCAATCGTGGACCTCGACGCCATCGAGCGCGAGGACCCCTGGGAGCTCGGCGCGCCGCAGCGCATCGTCCACGGTCTGGCGCAGGTGCGGGAGCAAGGGCTGCGCGGGATCCGTGGCGCGCACGAGCTTGGCAGCGAGCCCGAGCGCCGCGGTGCGATGGCCCCAGCCGCTGATCCGCGCGGTGCGGAGCCCGGTCTGCCGTGCATGGGCCTCGGCGAACCGGGCGGAGGCGAGCACCACGCCGGCCGCGCCGTCGGTCACCTGCGCGCAGTCGTAGCGGCGGAGCCGGCCCTCGACGGGTGGATTCGCGGTGGCATCGGCGAACGTGCCGGCGTTCCAGGTCCAGTCGCGCGTCTGTGCGAGCGGATTGTCCCGCGCGTTGCCGAGGTTCTTCTTCGCGATCGCCGTGAGGTGCTCGGCGCGCAGGCCCCAGCGCTCCTCGTACGCATCGCCGATCCGCGAGAACATGTGGGGCCACAGGTAGCGGGCGGTCTCGCCCTCGTGCCCGATCCAGGCCGCCGCACCGAGGTGCCTCGCCGCGATCTCGCCAGGCACGTTGCGCTCCTGTTCGACGCCGAGGACGAGGATGCACTCGTAGCGCCCAGCCTCGATCTCGGCCATCGCCGCCAGCACCGCGACGCTGCCCGACGCGCACGCCGCCTCGTGCCGGCTCGCCGGGAGGCCCCACAGCGCGGGACGCGCGGTGGCGGGCATCGCACCGAGCTGGGCCTGGCCGGTGAACAGCTCACCGAACGCATTGCCGACATGGATCGCCTCGATCGTGCGGATGTCGAGCTTGGCCGCCTCGAGGGTGCGATCGATGATCTCGCCGACGACGAGATCGAGCCCCGTGCCTTCACGCGCGAGATGGCGGGCGAAGTCAGTCTGCGCACCGCCGAGCACGAACACCCCAGGAGCCATGGGCACATGATACCCATGTCCCGATGGATCCGACCACGTTCGTCCGGGAGCTCGAGGCGTTCAAGACGGAGCGGCTGGGGCCGATCCTCGGCGCGGGGCAGATCGGGCTCGCCACGCCTTCGAGCACCGAGCCGAAGCAGCTGCTCCAGGTCGCCCTGGCCAACGAGATCAGCGTGAGCGAGCTGGCCGCCGTGTGGATCCCGTCGACGCGCGAGGTCGACGTGAAGATCGCGTTCGCGCGCCAGGCGGGCGACGAGGCGAATCACTTCCAGCTGGTGGCGGATCGCCTCACCTCGCTGGGGTTCGATGTCTCCGCGTTCGCGGCTCCCGCGGACAACCCGCTGTTCGCGTACATGAAGTCCTTGCCGACGACGGTCGAGCGGATCGCCGCCGGCCTGTTCACGCTCGAGTCGATCGCCCACGGCGTCAACGAGAACTTCATGGCGTACTGCGCCGCCAAGGGCGATGACGAGACCGTGCGGATCTACCGCGAGTACATCCAGCCCGACGAGCAGGCGCATCAGCGGCTCGGGCAGAAGCTGCTCGCGAAGTACGCGACCACGGCCGAGCTCCAGGCCGCGGCCCGGACCGCGGTCGCTCAGGTCCTCGAGATCGCGACCGCCGGTCGGGCCCAGGCAGCCACCAAGCTCGGCACGGCCTGCTTCCCAGGCTGCTGAGCGCTACAGCCGGTTGGTGAGCGCCAACACCACCAGGATCAACACGAGGATCGCGGCGGGTGACATCCCGGCGGCGCCGAACCGGCTGTAGCCGAGGCCGCCACCGAACAGCGCGATCAGGAGAACAATGATCAGGAGGGTCATCATGACCTCCCGTAGTGCAAGCCGCTATCCACCGCACGCGCACCTGCTGTGCGCCTGCGCTCGCCGGGTTCAGGCGCGGCGCTCGACCCAGTAGATCAGCGCGGGGTACGCGGCGAGCCAGGTCCACAGGAAGCGATCGAGTCCGAACGCAAGCGCGTTCGCGAGGTGGAACACCGCCCCGATCGAGAGATAGATCACGCACACCGTCGGGTGAACGAGCGCGACGGGGAAGCTGCACTCGAACGCGAGCATCGTCCACGCGAGGACCCTGGCGAGCACCGGCCTGGCGGCGAGCCGGCGCATGCGAACGGGGACGCGATAGTGCGGCAGGTTCGTGAGGATCGCGAGCGCGGTCCCTGCGCGCCACGCGGGGTCGCGGAGCTTCGCGAAGCCGGCGATGACGTACGAGAGGACGAGCTGGGCCGCGGCATAGGCGAGGCCAGCGGCGGCGACGTCGGTGCCGGGCGCAGTGCGTGCGAGGCCGAGCGCGAGCAAGACGACGAGGAGCATCGCGTCACTGCCCCCGTTGTAGGTGCCGCGAAACCGGATCGCGACGAGCAGGGTGGTGCCGAACGCGATCCACGCCGGAGCTGGGTGGTGAACCCATGGGAGGGCGAGGGCGCCCGCGAGCTGGAGCGCGAGGAGCGCCAGGGTCCCACGGTAGGAGAACGTCGCATCGGCGAGGCCGCGGATCGCCCGCGGCGCGGCGGCCAGCTCGCGCCGCAGGACCGGCCAGGCGAACACGCCGTGATCCGAGAGCGCACGGCGGACCCAGAGCAGCTCGAGCGCGGCGATCGTGGTGGCGACCGCCGCGAGCGCCGCCATCGCGTCCGTCGCGGTCACGTGGAGATCTCGGGCGACACGAGGTAGTCGCTCGGCCCCGTGGCTTCGGGGATCACGATCTTCCACTGAGCGCGCGTGCCCACGGGCAGATGCGCGCGTGCGATCCTGTCCACGAGCTCGTAGGAGACGAGGCCGGTCACCCGTGGGTCGGTCTCGATGCCGTCGTCGTCGTCGTCGCCTCTCTCAGGGCGCGCCTCGAGCTCGAGCTCGCCGAGCTCCTGGACGAGGTGCTCGATCGCGCTCTGGTACGCGAGCACGAGGTTCGCCCCGGGCGCGAACGCCCAGGAGCCCACCGGACGCGGCCCGAGGTCGATCATGGCCCAGCCACCGAGCGGACGGTCCGCCGCCGCGGAGCGCACCAGCAGCTGGGGCGAGATCGTCGCGCGATCGAAGAAATGCCACGAGGGAAACAGGGCGCGCAGCCGGGCGAGGCCGGGGTGGTGGACCATCGCGCGCGCGAGGAGTGTGACGATCGCGAGGGCGGCGAGGGCGACGATCGAGGCTGTCATCCCCGCGCTCTCCGTCAGGTGCAGGGGATCAGCTTGCCCGCGCCGTCGAAGCAGCGGCGGGTGCCATCCGGTGCGGTCGCCGAGGTCACCGCGAGCTTGTCGCCGATCGTGACCAGCGACTGCCTCACGATCTCCGTCTGACCAACCATCACGGCACCGAACGTGGTGCACGAGGCGAACCCACCGGTCTTCTTGCGCGTCACCGGCCCCGGGCCGCAGGTCACCACGTTCTCGCGCGCGACCGAGGTCTCGTAAGGCAGGGCGAACACGCTGTCGTTGATGCAGCCGATGATCTGGCCATCGGCCTCGTCGAACGTCGCCTTTCCGGGGCCGCAGATCAGGTCGAGGAGCGTCGCGCCGGTCTCGAGCTCGCACGCGACCAGCCGCTCGCCCTTCTTGACCTCCGTCCCCGGCTTGCAGGGAGGCGCCGGGGCCGCGACCTGTTCGGGCTTGGGCGGCGCCGCGATCGGCGTCGCAGCCTCCGGGAGCGGCGGCAGGTTGGCGGCGGGCACGAACGTGACGTGCGCCTCCTGGAGCTGGCGAGCGAACCGCTCCTCCCAGCTGAACCAGTAGGGCACGGCCTCCATCAGCTTCGCGTGGGCGCCGGCGAACTTCGACTGGAGTCCGAGGCCCGCGGCGACCACCAGATCATCCACGTCGCTCTTCATGGTTTCGGTGGCGACGAGGAAGTCCGAGTGCGGGGTGCTCATCATCGCGGGCGCGGTGATCGTGCTCGCGGCCTCGTGCGCCACGCGCAGGGCTTGCCCGGCCTGGGCCAGCCGCTTCACGAGCTCGGGCTTGCCGTAGTCCTCGACCTTGAGGTCGCCGAGCACGGCGTACCCTTCACGCGCGCGCGCGATGGCGATCGCCATCTGGGTGTTCGCGTAGGTCTCGACCGCGGCATCCGGCTTCGGCTTGCTGCACGCCGCTGCCACCACCAGAAACACGATCACGCTGCGCATCGCTAACTCATATCAGGATCGCGCGTGTACGAGCATCCGCGGACCGTCGCGGAAGTCGATCTCGATCTTGGCGTCCGGCAGGAGGTTCGTCACCACGCCGGCTCCAAACTTCGGATGCTGGATCCGATCTCCCACGGCGAACGTGGTCTTCGGCGAATAGGGCTGTGCTCCCTCCTCGCCGGCCGCACCGAGCTTGGCATCGAGAGCCTCGGTGTACTTCGCGGACTGCGGGGGCTTGGGCTGCCGGAACAGCGCGTCCTCGTCGTCGCGGAGGCCCACGCGGACCACCGTGGCGCGGCCGTCGCGCAGCTGCGCTCGCACCAGGTACGTGCCCTCTTCGTCGGCGGCAGTGGCGTAGCAGCCGAGCTCGTCGATGATGCCCTCCTGCCAGTCACGCTCGGCCTTGAACTGTGCCGCCTCCTCGCGAGCGCGGCCGGTGACGATCATCGCGGAGCCAGTCTCGACGTCGAACGATCCGAGCAGCTCACCGTCGAGGACGGCATCCGCGAGGTGACCCTCGTGGATGACGAACATCGCGATCGTGATGTCGACGAAGTCGGGATCGTGGCGGAAGAAGGCGTGCCACCGACCGGGCCACGCGGGCGTGGCGATCGCCAGCGTCTTGTCGGTGGAGGCGACCTGCACGCGATCGGCGATGACGAGCTCATCCTTGACGACGAACGAGCCCAGGTACTCGTGGTCGGTGTAGGCGTCGGGCCCCTCGGGCTTGTCGATGGTGCCGTCACAGCGGCGGATGATCGCGCGCGTGACCCGGGTCGACAGCTCGAGCTCGAACCCGATCTCCTCGATCAGCGCCGCGTCCGCCTTGGCGTTCGACTTCGGAGTGGCGAGCGCCGTGAGCAGATCGGTCGCGCGCGGCTTTCCGATCGCGCGCTTGACCTCCGTCGTCGGCTGCAACTTGACGTTTCCGCTGCGCGAGACCAGCGAGATTCGCTCGCGCTTGTCGATGTGCAGCAAACCGGCGCGGCCATCGACCACGATGTGATCCGCGATCCGCATCTCTCCAGCGAGGGGCATGGCGACGCTATAGCCGAGTTACGGCAGCGTGTCCCCCCAGGGACGACCACCGTGTCGTCTCCGCCACGGATCCTGTAACATGCTGTGATGTATAGACATTTACATGGCACCGGGACTGCATTTCCCGGTGCCAACATGCAAGCACGTGGAACAGCGCTGATCGCCAGCGCGTTGATCATGGCGGGAGCGTCCCGCCCGGCATCCGCCTCAGAGGGCTCGCGCCTGTCGCTGGTCTCCGCCGAGACCGAGCCCGCGGGCTCGCGCGCCGAGATCAACGAGGCCGAGCTGGTCGCGCTGCGCGCCGCGGTGACCAAGGATCCGAAGGATCGCGGAGCGCGCTTCGCCCTGGTGCGTGGCCTCCAGCGCGCGAACAAGCTCGAAGAGGCGCTCACCGCCGCCAAGGACTGGCGCGCGGTCGACGCCTACAACCTCGTGGTCGTGCGCCTGCTCGGCGACCTGTATGCCGAGCTGGGCGATCGGCCCAAGGCGCGCCGCGCCTACTCCGCGGTGGTCGAGCTGCTGCCCAAGGATGCCTCCGCACACCGCGCCCTCGCGAGTGTGCTCAAGCAGTCCGGCGACCTCAAGGCGGCCTACGATCGGCTGCAGGCCGCGGCCGACAATGGCTCCAAGGATCGTCGTCTGGCGTTCGAGCTCGCCGATGTGGCGGCTCGCCTCGGCCAGGTCGACGAAGCACGTACGCGGTTCGAGGCGATCATCGATGATCCCGAGACCGCGGAGGCCGTGCGCTATCCCGCGAAGCAGCGGCTCGCACAGATCTATCAGCAGCTCGAGCGGGTCGCGAAGACCGCGGGCAAGAGCGAGGACGCCGGGAACCTCGCGAAGTCGATCAAGGAGCTCCAGCTGAAGGGCGGCACCGAGAACGACATCAAGGTCTACCTGACCTGGGACACCGATCACTCCGACGTCGATCTGTGGGTGACCAACCCGGCCGGCGAGAAGGTCTTCTACTCGCATCGCAACGGCAAGTTCGGCGAGGCGCTGTTCGATGACGTGACCACCGGCTACGGCCCCGAGAGCTTCACCGCTCCCAAGGCGGCGGCCGGCGAGTACGTGGTGCAGGTCAACTACTACGGGCGCGGGCGCTCGAACTTCAGCGAGGCGCGGGGCGAGGTGGTGGTCGTCCTCGGCGAGGGCAAGCCCGAGGAGAAGAAGTTCGTCCTGCCGTATCGGCTCTTCGATGAGAAACAGACCGTCACGGTCGCGCGCATCCAGGTGAAGGGAACCAAGTGATGAAGTATCAGGGAGCACTCCTCGCGTCGACGCTGATCCTCTCGTGCGGCGCGCCGGCAAAGCGCGCGGACGAGACGCAGGGCAAGGGCATGATCGCCGTGGCCGCCGAGCGGAGCGCGCTGGCGTTGCCGCTGTCGGCGATCACCGTCCGTGGCGAGCTCGCCGTGAAGACCTCCGCCACCGGCGCGTGGATGCCGCTCGCCGAGGGCGCCTCGTTCACTGGCGTGCGCGAGGTCAAGGCGGAGCGCCGTGGCTCGATCGTCGCGCTCGGCGATGCCGCGGCCGCACCGCTCCTCTACCTCCGCGCCGGCACCCGCGTGCTGCTCAGCCAGGATGGCAGCGGCGTCCACGTCGCCGTGCTCGAGGGCCGCGCGCGGCTCCGCCATGGCGCGAGCGTCAGCGCGTACATCGACACCGAGGGTGGCGAGGTGATCGTCACGGGCGACGTCCTCGTCGATGGTGGCGCCAAGGAGCGCGCCGAGGTGCGCCCCACGGGTGCGCGTCCGCAGGCCGCGGACTGGAGCCTCGCGATGCAGACCGCCGACACCGGTGCGGGCGTCGGTCGCATGGAGGCGCGCGTCACCAAGGATCGGATGGAGCCGCTCGAGCTGAAGAGCGTGGACGTCGACGTCAAGACGGCCGGCGACCTCGCGGTCACCGAGGTGACCCATGTGTTCCACAACAGCGCCGCGGAGCGCCGCGAGGGTACGTTCCGGTTCCCCGTCCCCGAGGGCGCGATGCTGATCGGTCTCGCCCTGGAGATCGATGGCAAGCTGGTCGAAGGCGAGATCGTCGAGCGCGAGAAGGCCCGCGCCGTCTACGAGAAGATCGTCGACGAGATGCTCGATCCGGCCCTCCTCGAGTGGGAGGAAGGCAACTGGTTCAAGCTCCGCGTGTTCCCGCTCGAGGCATCCGCCGACAAGAAGGTCGTGATCCGCTACGTCACGCCGATGGCGCACGCGGGCGCGGGCTGGGAGTACGGCTATTCGCTGTCCGCCCCCGATCGCGGCGCGATCGGATCGGTCACCGTGAAGATCGATGGCCAGGTCGCGATGTCGCAGCGCAACGTCGCGCAGGGCCTCGATCTGATCGTCCCGGTCGCGGCCGCGAAGGTCCCGGCGATCATGCGTGAACAGCGCAAGGACGGCATCTACACGGCGATCCGGATCACGCCGAACCTCGGCACTGCGGCGACCATGCCGGGCGTCAGCGCGCCGAAAAAGGTCGCGGTGGTGTTCGATACCTCACGCAGCTCGCTCGAAGGGCGCGCGCAGGCCCTCGAGCTGCTCCAGACCACGCTCCGCGAGCTGGCTCCCGAGGATTCGTTCGTGGTGCTCGCGAGCGATGTCGAGGTGTCCGCGAGCTCGCAAGACTACGTGGCCCCCACGCCCGAGGCGATCGCCAAGGCGGTCGCGCACATCGAGGCGATCGAGCCGGATGGTGCGAGCGATCTCGGCGCGGCGTTGCACGCGCTGATCGAGCGCGCGCCGAGCGACGTGATCTATGTGGGCGACGGCATCCCGACCTGGGGCGAGCAGCGCCCGGAGGAGCTGGCGAAGCTCGCCGACAAGCTGAACGCGCCGATCGAGGCCGCGCTGATCGGCAAGGGTGCGACCACCTCGCTGTGGTCCGAGCTCTCGGGCCGCACCGGTGGCCGCGCGATGATCGTCAAGAGCCAGCTCGACGAGCGGCGGTTCGCTCTCGCGGCCACGCACGCCGATGCCCCGCGGCTCACGGAGGCCCGCGTGACCGGCCCCGCCGGCGCCATCATGTTCCCGTCCACCGCCGCCACGGTGTTCGCGGGCGACGAGATCGTCGCGGTGATGAAGACCGCGCTCGATCAGCCCATGCCTCCCAGCGTTCGCCTCACCGGCAAGCTCGGTGGCAGCGTTCACACCGAGGAGATCACGTTGACGCCCGCCGTGGCCACCGCTCGGGTCGCCCAGCGCTGGGGCCGCCAGCAGCTCGCGATGATGGAGGCGAGCGATGCTCCCAAGGAGGACATCGTCAAGCTGTCCACCGATCTGGGCGTGATGAGCAAGTACACCTCGTTGCTGGTGCTCGAGAATGACGAGGCGTATCAGCGGTTCCAGATCGAGCGGAAGAACGCCGAGGCCCAGGCCCAGGCGCAGCAGGTCGCGCAGGCACCGCAGGTGACCGGCGGCGATCTCGATACCCTCGGCGCGCGGCAGGCGAGCCTGTCACCCGACGAGATCCAGCCCGGCGATCCGGAGATCAAGATCCCGGCCCCGCAGGATGCGCGCTCGGTGGTGGTCAGCTTCCCGTTCGGCGAGACCAAGCTCGCGGTGTGGGACGACGACGCGGCGGCCTGGATGGTGCGGTTCCTGATCGATCAGGCGACCGCCGATGGCGAGTACTCGGTGCGCGTCACGATCACGCACGCCGATGGCCGGCTCGAGGTGATCAAGCTGCCGTACACCGTCGATACCAAGGCGCCCGCGGTCAAGGTGACGGTCACCAAGGACGTCACCGGGTACAAGCTCGTCGCACGCCAGCAGGCGAATGGCGCGCGCAAGGATGCGGACCGCGTCGAGGTGCTGCTGCCCGATGGTTCGATCCTTCGGCTGACGCAGACCGCGTGGGGCAAGTTCGAGGGGCACTGGGACACGACCACGCTGGCCGCTCCGGTCACGCTCCGGGTCGTCGCCCGTGACCCCGCGCTCAACCAGTCGACGTCGGAGCTGGTGATCCAGTGAAGGTGGCCGCGCGCATGGTGTTCACCGCGAGCGTCGTCAGTGCGTCGCTCGCGCGTGCAGCACCCACGGTCCAGACGGACCTCTCGGAGGTGCGCGCGTGTCACCCGCTCGACGGTGGAGATTTCCTGGTCGGCACGGGCGGCGGGCTGGTCCGGTTCGATGCGCGTGGAGAGGTCCGCGCGGTCTGGACCGCGGTCGATGGCCTGCCGGGCACCCGGATCGATGGGATCTCCGCCGTCGGCGATGCGTTGTGGATCGGGACCGAGACCGGCGCGGCCGTGGTCACGATCGATGGCACCAAGCTCGCAGTCAAGCGCACCGCCGAGACGAAGTCGGTCCGTGCGGTCGTCGCGTTCGATGGCGCGCTCTACGCCGCCACCTGGGAGGGCGGCGTGCGCAAGCTCGGCGCTCGCGGCTCGACGGAGCTGCGGTGGAAAGGCGGCAACAACCCCGCCGCGCGGGCGCGCGTGTCGTCGCTCGCGGTCGCCGATGGTGCGCTATGGGCCGGGACGGCGAATGGCCTGTACCGGCTCGCGAACGGCACCTTCGAGCTGACCTCGATCGAGGCTGGCGCGAACGAGGTCGCCGCGCTGTATGGCGATGGCGCGACGCTGTGGATCGGCACCACCGCGGGGCTGTACACGCGAGAGGGCGCGCAGATCCGGGGCTACGGCGGTGGCGACGTTCGCCACGTCGCGAAGGTCGATGGCGCGATCGTCGCCGCGACGTTCGGCGGTGGCCTGGTCCGGATCGATCGCGGTCGGCTGAGCGAGGTCGCGCGCGCGCCGAAGGGCCTCGCGATGGCGCAGGCGATCACGGAGCGTGGCGGTGCGGCGTGCACGGGCGGGCTCGAGGGGTTGTGGCTGCGCGCGAAGGCGGATGCCCCGTGGGTCGCCGCGGTGCCCCCACCGGGCCCACCCGCGAATGACGTCTCGGCGATCGTCGCGGCCGGCGACAAGCTGTGGGTCGGCACGTTCGATCATGGCCTCGCGAGCTACGACGCAGGCGTGTGGAAGCGGTTCGAGCACGCGAAGCTCGATCGCCGGATCAACGCGCTGCTCGTCGATGGGACGAAGCTGTGGGTCGCGACCGCCGCCGGCCTCACGGTGATCGAGGGCACCACGGTGCGCCAGCTGACCAAGGCGGATGGCCTCCCGGCGCGCGGCATTCTCTCGCTCGCCAAGCTGCGCGATGGACGGATCCTGGTCGGAACCTCGGCCGGTGCGGCGATCGTGGGCGAGGGCCGGCCGGTCCACATCGGCGCGAAGCAGAACCTCGAGGCGAAGAACGTGTGGGCCGTGGCCGAGGATGCGGATGGCTGGATCTGGCTCGGCACCACGACGGGCCTGTTCCGCGGCAAGGCCGACGACACCGCGTGGACCCGCTACTCGGTGGCCACCGGTCACCTGCGCGATGACTGGGTGATGGCGATCGCCACGCGTGATCGCTCGATCTGGGTGGGCACCTACAAGGGCGGCGTGACGCGCTTCGATCCGAGCGATGCGGGTGTCATCGCGACGCCGCTCGGCGATGGCTGGATCAATCCTGGTGGTCTGCGCTTCCTCGGCGAGACGCTGTTCGCCACGACGATGGAGGGCGTGCGGACCGGCGATGGCAGCTCGGCGACCTGGCAGACGCTCGACCGCATGCCGGGCAAGGACGCCACGGCCGCGGCCCGGATCGGCGACACCCTGTTCGTCTCCACCCGCCGCGGTCTGGTCTCCCGACCTGGCTACTGGACCCGCTGACCCGAGCGGGCCCCACGTGATCTCGCGGGGTTGCCAGGGCGCGGGCCTTGCTCCAGCTCCAGGCATGCTGAGTGTCCTCGCCTTCTCCCTCGTGGTGGTTCCGCTGCTCCGAAACCTCCGCCCCGAGCCCACCACGCGCTGAGCGCCTTCGCCCGCTGCGACGAAGTGTTAACCGACCAGCGTCCTGGCCTCGATGGCTGGACACGTGACCAGGGCAGGGCACACTGGCCCCGCGTCCGATGTGGCTGATCCGTACTGCCCTTCGCCGGCCCTACACGTTCGTCGTGATGGCGATGTTGATCGCACTCGGCGGTGCGTACTCGATCAAGAAGACGCCGACCGACATCTTCCCGTCGATCGACATCCCGGTGGTGTCGGTGATCTGGAACTACGGTGGGCTCGCGCCCGAGGAGATGGAGAAGCGCATCGTCAACAACTTCGAGAGGTTCCTCACGACGATCGTCGCTGACATCGATCATATCGAGAGTCAGACGCTCACCGGCATCGCGATCATCAAGGTGTATCTGCAGCCGGGGACCGATGTCGCGAAGACGATCGCGCAGACCACGGCGGTCGCCCAGAGCAGCGTGCGCTCGATGCCCACCGGCACGATCCCACCGCTGATCATGCAGTACAGCGCGACCAGCGTGCCGATCATGCAGATCGCGATCGAGAGCGATCAGCTCTCCGAGCAGCAGCTGTTCGACTACGGCATCAACTACATCCGCGCCGAGATGGCGACGATCCCCGGCGCGCAGATCCCGTTCCCGTTCGGCGGCAAGCAGCGCCAGGTCATGATCGACATCGATCCCCAGCGGCTCCACGCCCAGGGCCTGTCTCCGCGCGACGTGCAGGCGGCGCTCGCCGTGCAGAACGTGATCCTGCCGTCCGGCACCGTGAAGATGGGCGGGAACGAGTACCCGA
>JAYVRN010000462.1:0-4992 GCA_043776275.1 Myxococcales bacterium
TGATCAACAGCCCCACGGGGCTCGTGATCCACCTCAAAGGGATGACCTGCTTCGTCGCCCACCTCGGTGGCCGCCCGAGCCCCGCGGTGCAGATCGACCACCCCGGCGACATCGCGCTGGTCACCCCGCGCGCCGAGGAGATCGGCCATATCCGGGTGTCGACCGGTGTCCCCGAGCCCGTCAACCAGCTCGGCTTCATCCTGGGCGCCGAACGCGTCGCCGTACGGACCGAGGACTGTACGGACCCGATCCTGTTCGACTTTGGGCCCGGATCCGACGCATACTTTGTCTACACCCGGGGACGGCCAGTCCCCAAGACTGTGGGACGCAGGTAGCCCTCTCTCCTTATGGCTCACACCCCGCCACCGAGCCCGCCTTCCGGTCCGCCGTCGCGTAAGCACACGCCGTCCGTCCAGCCGATCCAGCAGGACGACTACCAGGACTTCGAGGGCGACCAGACCAACGTCAACCAGATGCCGCCCCAGCCAGGCGCGCAGGGCACGCCACGGCCGCAGCCCAGCCAGATGCACGCTCAGCCGATGCCGCCGCAGATGCCGCAGCAGCAGCCGCAGCAGCAGCAGCCGCAGCAGCAGCAGCCCCCGCAGCAGCACTTCATGCCCGCCAACACGGGGCAGTCACATCTCGGCCAGCCGCAGCAGATGTACATGCAGCAGCCGCCAGCGAGCGTGATGCAGCCGATGCCCGGGCCGCCGATGAGCCAGGTCTCCGGCGTGATCGCCCAGCCCACGCCCTACGTCGCACGCAGCCGGATCTATGCGTTCGTGGTCGACGAGACCGGGCAGCCGATCGAGCTCGGCTCCGGCAGGTTCGCGAAGGCGTACCTCGGCGAGGAGCGCTGGGTCGAGAGCAAGACCACGCTGCGCCGGCCGGTCGCGATCAAGTGTCTGCAGAAGGGCGTGACGGGCGAGGACCAGATGCGGTTCCAGATGGAGAAGGAGATCCTGGAGCGCGTCCAGGGTCACCCGAACATCGTCGAGCTGCTCGGCTCTGGTGAGGGCGACAGCGCCGGGTTCATCCCGCCGATGGTGCGCGAGCGCGTCGAGAACGACTTCATGATCCTCGAGCTGCTCGACATGAGCCTCGAGGAGCGCCTGAAAGGCGCGCGGCAGAAGCGCCGCCGCGATGACCTGCTCGCCGTCCCGCTGCGCGAGCGGATCTTCCGCGTGCTCGAGTACATCATCCCGGTCGCCACCGCGGTCGAGTTCTCGCACCTCGTGCGCGATACCTGTCATCGCGACATCAAGCCCGCGAACATCCTCGTCAAGCTGCCGGATCCGAACCTGCGCGGCTCGCAGATGAAGATCAAGCTCGCGGACTTCAACGTCGGCAAGGTCGCCGACGCCGACCTCGATCTCTCGATGACGCGGTTCCAGGCCGTGCCGGGGACGCTCTACTTCCAGAGCCCCGAGCAGGAGACCAACACCGTCGAGCTCCTCGTCAACTGCACGCAGGGCTCCCCGGAAGTCGAGTTCTTTGAGGACTTCTACATCGACATCTACGAGAACGACACGTTCTCGCTGTTCAACCGCAACGAGCACTACTCGATCGCCGCGGCGGATCGCACGCGCAAGAAGATCCTGCTCAACCGCCCGTTCGCGGAGCCGAGCGAGATCAACGTCCGCGCACGCGTGATGAAGAGCGTGGGCCGCCCGGCCGACATCTACTCGCTCGGGGCGGTGTTCTACTACCTGATCTCTGGCGCCTACGCGAACCCGAAGAACCTGTTCGACGCGTTCCGCAAGTTCGTGGAGTACGAGAAGCGAGACGAGAACAACTCGATCGCCGCGTACGTCGAGCACGAGTACCGCACGATCCAGAACATGCGCGCGCCGAAGCAGGAGGGCCAGGGCGCCCCCGAGCTCGCGCCCGAGGATCGGTTCTTCAGCTACAAGCACTACCTCGACGGCAACGGCGAGCTGATCGATCCGTTGATCCTGATGATCATCGCGAAGGCGATGATCCGGAACAAACCCGACAGCTACTGCCTGTCGTACGACCTGCGGACCACCGGCATCTCGTCGATGGTCCACGATCTGCTGTCGCTGTACGTCCAGTACGGCATCGACCCGTCGGCCCGCATCGCCTACGGCAACGACGCGTACGACGGTCAGCAGAAGAAGGGCGGAGCGATGCGCCGCGCCTTCGACCGCTTCTTCAAGAAGTAGCCCGCGGCTACGACTTCGGCTCGGACGCGACGCCGATCAGCGAGCACAGCACGCCGCCGAGGATCGCGACCGTCAGGAGCAGCATCGCGATCGGCAGGTTGGTGATGTTGGAGACCAGGCTCCACAGCTCCATCTTGACGGTGGCGACGGCGAAGCCGCCGAGGCAGGCGATGCCGTGCCACGACTCCGGCCGCGTCGCGCGCAGCGCCATCACGGCCGCGGCGGCGGGCACCGCGAACGCCGCCACCATGAGGAGCAGGCGGAACTTGTCGAACTCGAAGAACACCTTGAACATCGATCCGTTGGCGATCGGCACGAACAGGCTGATCAGGCCAAGGACCGAGAACGCGATGATCGGAAACGCGAGCTTCTTCATGGGTTCACCTTCAAATGAAAAGGCCGCGCTCGAGTGGAGCGCGGCCCGTTCAGACGCGTGAGCGATTACGCCTTCGCTTCGGGCTTGATGACGCCCATGATCGAGACGACCACGCCGCCGATCACGGCGACGATCATCAGCTTCATCGACAGCGGGAGGTCCATGACGTGGGGAGCGGTCTCCCAGATCCGGGTCTTGACCGCACCGAGCGCGAAGCCGGCGAGGGCCGCGATCCCGTGCCACGCCTGAGCGGGCGGCTTGGCGAGGCCCATGGCGGCGACTGCCGTCGGGACGCCGAACGCGGCCAGCATCAGGCCGAGCTGGAACTTGTCGACTTCCATGAGCATGGAGAACATCGACGGGAGCGGGCTCATCGGCAGGAACAGCGAGATCAGGCCGATCACACCGAATACCAGGATCAGGACTTTCAGGTTCTTCACGCGATTCTCTCCGGCAGAAGTTGGTCGGACAGTACACCGGTTGGATCGCCAGCGGTGGCCTGCGACCTCCCCCAGAGATCGCGGCCAGATAATGGCTCAGCCTCGGTGCGGGTCGAGAACTATTTCGTCGAGCCGGGCCGAAATCTGCCGTAGCTTCATGTCGATGGACCTCCCGGACCCGCTGACCGCCGCTTTGGCGGAGGACCTGCTCGACCAAGCGGCCGTCGTCCCCGCGATGTCGGGCTCGATCCCCGACATGAAGAAATTGCGCGACCGCTGTCTCGAAGCTGGGATCGCGGTGATGGTGGGCTGCCCGCCGGGCGCCGCCGGCAAGGGTTGAGGGACCAAGACACACCTCCTGGTCCAGGAGGCAGATCTTCCGAAGCTCGGCGCCCTGATGCGCGACGACTGGCGTGATGCCCTGGTGCGCGAGGGCGTGGACCCGGATGCGCTCGCCGCCGCGTCGTCCGCATCCGAGGAGCCACCATGCCCCGCGTGCGGGACCGCGGCAGCGCTCGTGGACGGCGCCTGCTCCGACTGCGGCCTTCAGCTCGAATAGCCTGCGCATCCGGCCTGCTCTCCGGACGCATTCGCGCACCCATCCCGAGGTTGCGTCCCCGGGGCCCAGCCCGTAGATTGCGCCCCCGATGTCCGAGGTGGTCCTACCGGCGCAGATCGCGAGGCGACGTACGTTCGCGATCATCGCGCACCCCGATGCGGGCAAGACCACGCTGACGGAGAAGCTGCTGCTGTTCGGCGGCGCGATCCAGCTCGCCGGCGCGGTCAAGGCGCGCGGTGATCGGCGGCGCGCACGCTCGGACTGGATGAAGGTCGAGCGCGAGCGCGGCATCTCGGTGACGACCTCGGTGATGACGTTCGACTACAAGGACTGCACGTTCAACCTGCTGGACACGCCGGGCCACGAGGACTTCTCGGAGGACACCTACCGGACGCTCACGGCGGTCGACTCCGCGGTCATGGTGCTCGATGCAGCGAAGGGCATCGAGACCCAGACCCGCAAGCTGTTCGAGGTCTGCCGGCTGCGCAACGTGCCGATCGTGACGTTCATCAACAAGATGGACCGCGAAGGCCGCGATTCGTTCGAGCTGCTCGACGAGGTCGCCAAGGACCTGCAGCTCGAGGTCACACCCGCGAGCTGGCCGATCGGCATGGGCCGTGAGTTCCGCGGCTGCTACGACCTGTTCAAGGACCAGCTGATCCTCATGGAGCGCTCGAAGGGCGAGTACATGCAGGAGGGCATCACGGTCGCCGGCCTCACCGACCCGAAGCTCGACCAGCTGCTGCCCGAGAGCGCCGTCGCGAAGCTCCGTGACGAGGTCGCGATGGTTCGCGAGCTGTGCCCGCAGTTCGATCTCGAGTTCTATCGCGAGGGTCACCTGACCCCGGTGTTCTTCGGGAGCGCCGTCAACAACTTCGGTGTCCGCGAGCTGCTCGATGGCGTGGCCCAGCTCGCACCACCGCCGCGCGCGCAGCCGGCGCGTGAGCGCAACGTCGAGCCGAGCGAGCCGAAGGTCTCGGGCTTCGTGTTCAAGATCCAGGCGAACATGGATCCGCAGCACCGCGATCGGATCGCGTTCGTGCGGCTCGCCTCCGGCCGGTTCGAGCGCGGCATGAAGCTCACGGTGCCGCGCACCGGGAAGACGCTCGGCGTGCACAACGCGATGGTGTTCCAGGCCAACGAGCGCGAGCTCGCCGAGGAGGCGTGGGCCGGCGACATCATCGGCATCCCGAACCACGGCACGCTGCGGATCGGTGACGCACTCACCGAGGGCGAGACCATCCACTTCACCGGGATCCCGAGCTTCGCGCCGGAGTACCTCCGCCGCGTGCGCTCCGATGATCCGATGAAGGCCAAGCACCTCGGTCGCGCCCTCGAGCAGATCGCCGAGGAGGGTGCGGCGCAGGTGTTCAAGATGTTCCTCGGCTCGGACTTCATCGTCGGCGTCGTCGGTGCGCTGCAGTTCGAGGT
>JAYVRN010000463.1:0-4981 GCA_043776275.1 Myxococcales bacterium
TGATGTTGAGGATCTTGTAGATGTCCTCGAACTCCGCCCACGAGATGTCGCGGAACCGCTGCCACAGCGCACGGACGGTGGGATCTCCGTCCTCGAGGCGCTTGAACGCGTTGCGGCCCTCCTGCTCGACGGCCGGGTTGTCCTTCATCGCGGCGCGGAACCGAGTGTAGAGATCGTTGAGCTTGCTGACGTCGAGCGGCTCGTCGGCGCCCCACTTCTCGTGCGCGGCGATCACCATGCCGTGCGTGGTGCCCCAGTCGCCGAGGAAGTTGATGCCGACGACCTGGTAGCCGAGCGCGCGGAAGATCTGCGCCAGCGCGTGGCCGATCGTGGTGCCACGGATGTGGTGGTAGGCGAGGTGCTTGGAGATGTTCGGCGAGCTGTAGTCGATGCAGATCGTCTTGCCGGTGCCGACCGCGCCGGGGACCAGCGTGTTGCGGAGGCAGGCATCGACCAGCCAGCGGAACGCGCGGGCGCGATCGACCTGGAAGTTGACGAACGGGCCGGCGGCGGTCGCGCCCGTCAGGTACCCGTCCGGGACGAAGCTCGCCGCGAGCTCCTGGGCGAGGACCGCCGGGCTCTTGCCGGCCGCCTTGGCGAGGGCGAAGCAGCCCACCGCGAGGTCGCCCAGCTCGGGGCGGGGCGGGGCATCGACCTTGAGATCGGTGGCTGCCACGCCTGCACGCGACGCGACCGCCTCGGCCGCGGCCAGATGGATCGGAGTGTGATGGGTTGGCATGGGCGGCGCGCAAGCTAGCACCGATCGCGCCTACCGCGGCTATCGGGCAAAAGCCCCACGGATTCCCGGCAGTTGGTTTGACCCCCGCGCGAGGTGCGTGATACCAACGTAGAAGCTCGTGGCCGACTTTCCGGGAGGAACCGCGTGAGCAAGATTGTCTTGTGCGTCGATGACAGCGTGACGATGCAGCAGGTGGCCGACATCACCTTCCGTGGCACGGAGTTCACCTACGTGGGTGCACGCAACTACGACGAGGCGGTGGAGAAGGCCAAGGGACAGAAGCCCACGGTGGTCCTCGCGGACTCCGTGATGCAGGGCAAGACAGGGTATGACCTGTGCCTCGCGCTGAAGTCCGACGCCAAGACCGCCGACGTGCCCGTCGTGATCCTCGTCGGAAATGGCGCTCCGTATGACTCGGCGAAGGGAGTCCAGGTCGGCGCCGATGCCAACCTGCCCAAGCCGTGGGACACGCAGACCATGCTGGAGAAGGTCGTCGAGATCGTCACCAAGGCGGCCAGTGGCGTCGCGAAGCCCGGCCAGGGTTCCGCATCGGCACCGTCGGCCTCGGCGGCACCGGTCGCAGCGGCGGCAGCAGCGGCGAGGGCCGCGGCGCCTCCGGTCGCGGCAGGCGCGAACCAGCCTCCGCGCTCGGCGACGATCATGGGCATGCCCACGATCAAGCTCCCGGGTGGTGTGGCGCCAGCCGCAGCTCCCGTGGCAGCCCCGCCGGCCCCCAGCAGGACCACCGTCATGGCGGTCCCGACGGTGGCGCCCGATGGCAAGATGGTCGCGCCGGCCCCGGCGCAGCCCGCGATGCGTGCTCCTGCTCCGGTCGCTGCGGCACCTGCAGCCGCCGCGGCAGTCTCGGCGCCTGCGCCCTCCTTCAATCCCTCGTCAGGAGCGAATCGAGCCCCCATGGTCAGCGGTACCCCGACCAAGCGTTCTGCCATCGTCGAGCGCACTCTTGCGAAGATGGCGGCGCGCCTCGCGGAGGCCTCGGGCCTCGAGCCAGGGAGCCCCGAGTTGTTGGCGCTCCTCAAGTTGTCGGCCGAGGTCGTCGAGCGGGTGGTGTGGGAGGTCGTGCCGGAGCTCGCCGAGCAGATCATCCGCGAGAACCTGCAAGATCTCACGGCGCGCAAGCAGAGCTCTTAGCTCGGCGGCGCGTGGTGCGTGCGTGCCCGACTTGGGCGCGCCGCGACGCGTTAGCGCCACGTGTGGTGTGCTAGCTTTCGCGCCGTGACAACGTCGTCGGCGCTCCCGAAGCAGTACGACCCCTCTGAGGTCGAGCCCCGCTGGCTCAGGTTCTGGCTGGAGAACGATTTCTTCCACGCCGACGAGACGAGCCCAACCGTACCGTACGCGATCACGCTCCCTCCGCCGAACGTGACGGGGTCGCTGCACATCGGCCACGCTCTCGGCTCCACCATGCAGGACATCCTGATCCGCTGGAAGCGGATGCAGGGGTTCAACGCGATGTGGATGCCCGGCATCGACCACGCGTCGATCGCGGTCCACGTGCTGCTCGAGAAGGATCTCAAGCGCCGCGAGAACAAGAACCGGTTCGAGCTCGGCCGCGAGGAGTTCCTGAACCGCGCGTGGGCGTGGAAGGAGAAGAGCGGTAGCCGGATCTCCGAGCAGGAGAAGCTGATGGGCTTCTCGCTCGATTGGCAGCGCGAGCGCTTCACGATGGACGAGCGCTCGAACGGCGCGGTCCTCGAGGCGTTCGTCCGCCTCTACGAGGAAGGGCTGATCTTCCGCGCCAAGCGCATGATCAACTGGGATCCCTCGAGCGAGACCGTGGTCTCCGATCTCGAGGTCGATACCGTGGAGGAGAAGGGCCACCTCTGGGAGATCAACTACCCGCTCGTCGATGGCTCGGGCTCGATCACCGTCGCGACGACTCGCCCCGAGACGATGCTCGGCGACACCGCGGTCGCGGTCCATCCGTCTGACGTCCGCTACACCGACATGATCGGCAAGCTGGTCACGCTGCCGCTGACCGGCCGCCAGATCCCGATCGTCTCGGATCTGTGGCCTGATCCCGCGTTCGGCACGGGCGCCGTCAAGGTCACGCCCGCGCACGATCCGAACGACTTCGACATCGGCCAGCGCCAGGGCCTCGAGGCGATCCAGGTGATCGATCTCAAGGGCCGGATCTGCGCACCGGCACCGGCCAAGTACATCGGGATGACGGCCGACGAGGCCCGCAAGGCCGTGGTCGCCGACCTCGAGGCCGGCGGACACCTCGGCGAGATCAAGGATCACAAGGTCCCGCGCGGCCGCAGCCAGCGCTCCGGCGCGGTGATCGAGCCGATGCTGATGGATCAGTGGTGGGTCAAGGCCGGCCCCCTCGCCGAGAAGGCCGCCGCTGCGGCGGAGAGCGGCAAGACCAAGTTCGTCCCGGAGCTGTGGACCAAGACGTTCATGCACTGGATGACCAACATCCGCGACTGGTGCATCTCGCGCCAGCTGTGGTGGGGCCACCGGATCCCCGCGTACTACTGCTCGTGCGGCACGACGATCGTCGCGCGCGAGGCGCCGAAGGACTGCGGCAACTGTGGTCGCACGGACCTCAAGCAAGACGAGGACGTGCTCGACACCTGGTTCTCGTCGGCGCTGTGGCCGTTCTCCACGCTCGGGTGGCCGGAGAAGACCCGTGCGCTGTCGACGTTCTATCCGAACAACGTCCTCGTCACGGGCCCCGACATCATCTTCTTCTGGGTCGCCCGGATGATGATGTTCGGCATCCACTTCACGGGGAAGGTCCCGTTCCGGACCGTCTACCTGACGTCGATCGTCACCGACGAGAACGGCGACAAGATGTCGAAGATGAAGGGCAACGTCATCGACCCGCTCGACATCGTCTACGGCGCGTCGCTCGAAGCGCTGCTCAAGCGCGCCGATGCAGAGAACGCCCCGGACGCCGCGGTGAAGACGATCAAGAAGAACTTCGCCAAGGGCATCCCGGCGATGGGCGCCGATGCGCTGCGGTTCTCGCTCGCGGCGCTCAACACCAGCGGCCGGTACATCCGGCTGTCGATCGATCGCGTCGAGGGCTACCGCAACTTCATCAACAAGCTGTGGAACGCCTCGCGGTTCGCCCTGATGAACCTCGACGGATATGACCCCGAGCGGTTCGAGGCGCAGCTGACCACGCCGGCCGGCCGGCAGTCCCTGGGCATGCCCGAGCGGTGGATCCTGTCGCGGCTGCAGGCGGTGTCGAGCGACGTCGATCAGGCGCTCGAGGCGTTCCGGTTCAGCGATGCGGCCAACGCGATCTATCACTTCGTGTGGCACGAGCTGTGTGACTGGTACATCGAGCTCGCGAAGCCGCACCTGCACCAGACCGAGGAGCTCGAGCAGGATCAGGCGAAGGCCGCGAAGCGCCACGTGGTGCAGGGCGTGCTCGCCACGGCACTCGAGACCACGATGCGCTTGCTCCACCCGTTCGCGCCGTACGTCACCGAGGAGATCTGGCAGAAGCTGCCCAAGCCGCCGCAGCTGCCGGGTTCGTTGATGATCACGGTGTTCCCGCGCAACGACGCCTCGTTCGTCGATGCCACCGCCGAGGCGGAGATGAAGCTCGTGCAGGACGTCGCGATCGGCTGCCGTATGCTCAAGGCGACCTATGGCATCGAGCCCGCGAAGACGGTCCCGGTCGGGATCCGCGTCACGGGGGAGCGGGCCGAGCTGCTCAAGCGTTACCGCGAGGCGATCGAGCGCACGGCGCGCGTCAAGGCCCAGATCGGCGCCACGTTCGCCGGCTCGAGCGAGGCCTTCAGCGTCCACGATGGGAGCGCCGATGCGCTCGCCGGGGTGGCGGGCAAGGAAGTGATCAACTCCGAGGTCGAGATCGTGATGCCGCTCGGGCAGATCGATGTGGTCGCGGAGAAGGCGCGGATCGCGAAGGACATCGCGAAGACCGACAAGGAGATCGGCGGGCTCGAGAAGAAGCTCGGCAACGCGGACTTCCTGGCGCGCGCGCCGGAGGACGTGGTCGCCGAGCAACGCGCACGCCTCGCGGAGGAGCAATCGCGCAAGCATCGGCTGCTCGACGCACTCGCCACGCTGGAGAAAGCGGGGCAGGAGACCAAGCCCTCGTGATCGAGCGGCTGGTTCCGGGGCGTGTCGCGCTCCTCGTGGTCGATGTCCAGGAGCGCCTGCTCCCTGCGATGTCCCCCGAGGTCGTCGCGAGCGTGGTCAAGCACACGCAGATCCTGATCCACGCGATGGCGCAGTTCC
>JAYVRN010000464.1:0-4976 GCA_043776275.1 Myxococcales bacterium
ACGATGACGCGCTCGGTGCCGTTGATGATGAACGTGCCGGAGTCCGTCATCAGCGGGATCTCGCCGAAGTAGACCTCCTGCTCCTTGACGTCGCGGATCGACTGGACGCCGGTCTCCTCGTTGACGTCCCACACGACCAGTCGGATCACGACCTTGATCGGGGCAGCGAACGTCATGCCGCGGGCGCGGCACTCGTCCACGTCATACTTCGGCTTCTCGAGGTTGTACGAGACGAACTCGAGCGAGCTGGTCTCGGAGAAGTCCTTGATCGGGAAGACGCTCTTGAAGACACCCTGCAGGCCGAGGTCTTCGCGCTTATCCAGCGTGACATCGATCTGGAGAAACTTGTCGTAGCTGCGCTTCTGGATATCGATCAGATTCGGGATCTCGATGACCTGCTTGAGCTTCGCGAAGCTCTTGCGGGCACGAAAGTTCTTCTGGATCTGTGACGCCATGTGCGTTGTTCCCTTTGTAAGAAGCGCCGGCCGAAAAGAGAGCTGCGCCGATCGACGCTCGATCCTTGCTCGGAGGATCGAGAGTCGGTGTCGGCGGTTATCTAGATCGCGCGGGCCGACGAGTGCGCGCTGGCTCGTCGGTGACGCCTGGTAACGACTGCAAGTAGCAAACCGGGGCTGCATATAGCACAGCCGCGGAGAATGGAAGCGAAAACTCTGCCGCAAGTACGTGTGCCAAAACCAGGGCTTGGATCCTGTGCCCGGCTTGCCAGCTGACCTCCGCCCGACCTCCCCCAACCGGGCTCGCACCTCACCCACCCCACCCGCTGACGTGATCAGCTGCGTCGCGACCGACCTCGACCTCCGGGGCGTTTTACCCCGCCAGCCCGCGCTCCTCGGCGGCCCACCGCCCGACCCCCTGGAGCCCCGAAACGGCAATGACCCGCCAGCCCCGGAGGGACGGACGGGCCATCACGCGCCACGTAGTGAGCTGTCCGGCGAACCGGCTTGCACCCTGCGTGGTCGGGGTTACTTGATCTCGACCTCGGCGCCGGCTTCCTTGAGCTTCTTGGCGATGTCCTCGGCCTCGGCCTTGTTCACGCCAACCTTGACGTCCTTCGGGGCGCCATCGACGAGATCCTTGGCGTCCTTCAGACCGAGGCCAGTGACCTCGCGGACGACCTTGATCGCGCCGATCTTGTTGGCGCCGCTCGCCTTGAGGACGACGGTGAACTCCGTCTTCTCCTCGGCGGGGGCAGCGGCCGCGCCGCCGCCAGCTGCCGGGGCAGCCGCCACGGCCACCGGGGCCGCCTTGACGCCCCACTTCTCCTCGAGGGCCTTCGTGAGACCAACGATCTCGACGACGGTGAGGCTGCTGAGCTGATTGATGAACTCTTCCTGATTGAACGCCATGGTCGTTTCCTTGTTTCTAAAACCGAAAAGGTTGGTTGGTTGGGTTGAGTGAGTGAGTGAGTGCGTGGGTAAGTAAGTGAAGTGACCTACGCGGTCTTCTCGAGCTCGCGGCGGCGAGCATCGAGGAGGTACGCAAAGTTCTGGACCGGGGCGAGGATCTGCGCGGCGAACGCCTGCGGGCCCGCCAACAGGGTCATCAGCATCGAGGCGCGGATCTCGTTCTTGCCCGGCATCGTCGCGAGCGCGGTGACGCCGGCGAGGTCGAGGACGGAGCCCTCATAGAAGCCGCCCTTGATCGTGAACTTCG
Organism: Myxococcales bacterium; assembly: GCA_043776275.1. Lineage (GTDB taxonomy): Bacteria > Myxococcota_A > Polyangia > Haliangiales > Haliangiaceae > JABFXX01. Next base: position 1,675 of record JAYVRN010000464.1, read on the forward strand.
GCTGATCCTTGGCCCACTTGAGCGCGATCTTGGCCGGATCCTGCGGGATCTCGGTCGACCAGATCACGGCCGTGGTACCGACCATGAGCGTGGAGATCGGCTCGAGCTTCGAGCCCTTCACCGCGATCTTGACCAGCGAGTTCTTGATCACGCGGTAGTGGCAGTTCGCCTTGCGGAAGTCATCGCGCATCGCGGTGACGACCGGGACGGTGATGCCGCTGTAGTCAGCGATCACGATCGAGGCGACGTTCTTGAACGACTCCTTGATCTCGCCGAGGACCTGTTCTTTTCCTGCTTTATCCATCTAGGTGTCTCCTTGCCGAAAAACTCGAAACCCCTCTTCCATGGGAGAGAGGGGTGTCTCGCGAGGCCATCGTCGGCTTCGTGGGAACCACCAGTCTCCGCAGGACCCTTAGGGCTCCTTGCGGAGCCGCCTGCTTCTTCGACGGGGTGTGGATCGAGGTGAGTGCTGGGTGAACTACTCCGCGCCGCCCGCGAAGGGCGCGACGTCGACCTTGACGGCCGGACCGTGGGTGGTCGAGATCGTGATCGACCGCATGTACGTGCCCTTGGCCGTCTGCGGCCGGAGCTTCATGAGCTGATCGAGGAGCGCCGACAGGTTGGCCTGCAGCTTCTCCGGGGCGAACGACGCCTTGCCGATCGGGGTCTGGATGATGCCGGCCTTCTCGACGCGGAACTCGACGCGACCGGCCTTGAGCTCGGTGACGGCGCGCTTGACGTCGGCGGTGACCGTTCCGACCTTCGGGTTCGGCATCAGGCCGCGGGGACCGAGGACGCGACCGATCTTGCCGACCTGGACCATCATGTCCGGCGTGGCGACCAGCGTGTCGAACTCGAACCAGTTCTCCTCGGCGATCTTCTTGATGTACTCGTCCGAGCCGGCATAGTCGGCGCCGGCCTCGAGAGCCTCGCGCGCCTTGTCCGGCTTCGCGATCACGAGGACCCGCTTGGTCTTGCCCGTACCGGACGGCATCACGACCGAGCCGCGGACCATCTGGTCGGCGTACTTCGGGTTGACGCCGAGGCGGACCGAGACATCGACCGTCTCGTCCCACTTGTCCGAGATCTTGGTCTTCGAGAGGACCTGACAGGCTTCGGCGATGCTGTACTTCTTCAGCGGCTCGTAGCCTTCGATTGCTTTGCGGTACTTCTTGCCTGCCATAAAAACGCTCCTGTGGGTTCTGGTCAAGCGCTGCGGCACGGTGAGGTAGCCGAGCTCCCAGAGTGGCCCATCAAGCCAAAGGGTTTAGATCACGCCGTAGTTAATCAACGACCTCGAGGCCCATCGACCGCGCGGTGCCGGCGACCGAGCGCATCGCGCTCTCGACGCTGGTGGTGTTGAGATCGGGGAGCTTCAGCTCGGCGATCTCGCGAACCTGCTTCTTCGAGACTTTGCCGACCTTGTTCTTGTTCGGCTCGCCTGAGCCCTTGTCGACCTTCGCCGCCTTCTTGAGGAGGATCGAGGCTGGCGGGGTCTTGGTGATGAACGTGAACGAGCGGTCAGCGTACGCCGTGATCAGCACGGGGATGATGAGGTCACCCTGGCTGGCGGTGCGAGCGTTGAACTCCTTGCAGAACTGCATGATGTTCAAGCCGTGCTGTCCGAGTGCCGGACCGACGGGCGGGGCCGGGTTGGCCTTGCCTGCGGGGCACTGGAGCTTGATGAGTGCGGTGACCTTCTTCATGGCGTCTCTCTAGGCTGGCTAGGCCTGCAACCGGGGCGAAATCGCCCGGGGGTGCGGGGCGGTACTTATGCTTTCTCGACGTGGGCGAAGTCAAGCTCAACTGACGTCGTGCGACCGAGCATGTTGAGCGAGACCTTGATCTTCTGCTTGTCGGCCTTGACCTCTTCGACCTTGGCCGAGAAGTTCGCGAACGGACCGTCGATCACGCGGACGGCATCGCCGACCTCGAACACGACGCGGGCCTTGGGCTTGGCCTTGCCGTCATTCATGTTGGTCTGAACGCCCGTGATCTCGCGCTCGGGCACCGGGGTCGGCTTGGTGCCGCCGAGGAAGCCCGTGATCTTGGGGGTGTTCTTGACGAGGTGGAACGTGCGGTCATCGAGGACCATCTGCACGAACATGTACCCCGGGAAGAACTTGCGAGTGGTCGTGCGGCGCTGGCCCTTCACGACCTCCATCACGGACTCGGTGGGGACGAGGATCTCGCCGAAGTACTCGTTCAGGCTCGCGTTCGCAACGCGCTCCTTGAGAGTCAGCTTCGCCTTGTTCTCGTGCCCCGAGTAGGTGTGGACGATGTACCACTTCTTCTCGCCCGTCGGCGCAGCCGGCGCCGGCGCGCCAGAGTCGGTCGACGAGGACCGGTCCGGTGCGGTGGACGCATCGGAATCATTCGGCTCGCCAGCGAAGGTGTTATCCGCCATAGACCAACTCCGTAAGATTCGACCAAACAAAGTCGAAGATGCCGAGGATCACCGCCGACACGACCGCCATCACGATCACGACGAGGGTGGCCGTCCGAACTTCCTTCGCCGTCGGCCAGGTGACCTTCTTCAGCTCCGACGCGACCTCATTGGCGAGGCCGTAAATACGATCGCTGCGATACATCGTGATGCCAGCGAACACCGCGACTGCGGCTGCGAACAGCGTGATCTTGAATTCGCTGGGAGGCGAACCGAAGTAACCCCAGATCCAGTCGATGCTCCACTGGAGCATGTAGAACAGGACCACCGCACCGCAGAGGTAGATAAGGTGTACGGGCTTGTTGGGTGCGTTCTCTTGCTGGGCCACGACTTGATCTCGCTACGCTGATACGGTGGCAGGGGAGACAGGACTTGAACCTGCAGCCCTCCGCTTTGGAGACGGATGCTCTACCATTGAGCTACTCCCCTAAAGAACTCGAATACTTAGCTGCTCTAATCTGCGGATACTCCTCGGCTGATGCGAAGGAAGCGGACGTGTACCCCTTTTCACGGAACGTGGCAAGCGTGTTCCGCAAGAACTGCAGGGCCCTACCCTGCGTCCTACCGTACGTCGTCCTCGCCGGTTGCTGGACCAGCGCGCCGCCCGCGCCCACCACGACCATTGCCTCGCCGGCGCCGACCGCACAGGTCCACCTGCCCGAGGTCGCCGCCGCGGAGTTCGGGATCTGGGATCGCGACAGCATGTTCCAGCTGTCCTATGACGTGCCGTTGCGCACCGGTAGCACGTTCGGCTGGCGACTCTACCTGCCGTGCAAGGCGGGGTTCGTCCAGATCCGGGAGGAGCTCCACCTCCCTGCGCCGGGCGACTGGGGCAGCGATCCCGACCTGTGGATCA
>JAYVRN010000465.1:0-4970 GCA_043776275.1 Myxococcales bacterium
GTCTCGATCAGCGCGAGTGCGCGATCGGTGCGGAGCGCGAGCGCCTCGGTCGAGATTCCGAGGTTCGAGTGCATCTCGGCGGCGTCGAGGCTGCCGAGCAACACGGACCACGCGAGGTCCGCGATCTCACGCGCGTTGACCTGGCGATAGATTCCTGCGTGGATGCCATCGGCGACGGTCGCGCCGATGTGGTCCTGGATCCGGGCGATGCCGGCCTGGACCGCGATCACGACCTCGTCGGACAGCTGCGGGCGAACCGCGGGCTGTGCGAGCAGGCGCAGGATCCGCGGGCCCTCCGGGTCCTTCTCGGCCCAGCGGACGAGGATGCTCCAGGTCTCGCGCAGGCGGCGGCTGACCTCGACCTCGGCGCGGACCTGGGCCATCTCGACGTCGAACACCGTCAGGGTGTCCTCGACCAGCGAGACGTAGAGGTCTTCCTTGGAGCGGAAGTAGAGATAGATCGCGCCGACCGAGAGCTGCGCCGCGCGGGCGATCAGCTCGATCGAGGCACCAGCATAGCCGCGCTCGGCGAAGACGGTGCGGGCAGCCTCCTGGATGCGACGGCGGCGAGCCTGCCGCTCCTGGGCCTTGCGTTCTTGAGCGTTCGTCATGAGGGCGATGTAGTACTCATGACGCAGTTGGTCAAGCGGCGTTTTGTAGCAGGTGATTACCGCATAGATTCCTGCGGTTAACATGTGCAAGGGTCTCGCGTACTTCGTCGAGATCGTTGGCTTTCCAAAGCTGATTCAGATTTCGGATCTAACCGGGTTCAGGTTTTTTGGGTTTTTGGGATCCGAATGCCCGCTCGAGCGTCCAAGAGATGATGACCCCCGCTGCTACCGCGCATCGCGTCCGGACCTCGCTGGTGATCGGTGCTGCTGGCGCCACCCTGATCGCCGCTCTCCTGCTGACCGGTCAGGCCAGGACCGTCGTCGAGCCGGTCGCCACCAACGATGACGGGGTCGAGCTGACGGCGAGGTTCACGTCGACGAAGCTCCTGGCGTCCCAGACCGACCAGTACGTGGCGGTGTCGATCCACACGCCGGCCGGCCATGTCGCCCGTCGGCCGCCGCTCTCGCTCGCGGTCGTGATCGATCGGTCGGGCTCGATGTCGGGCCCGCCGATGGAGCACGCGAAGGCGGCCGCGGCGCGGCTGATCGGGCAGCTCGACGCCAACGACGCGTTCACCGTGATCACGTACTCCTCGGGCGACGAGGTCGTGTACCCGATGAACCGGGCCAGCGATGCAAACAAGGCGACGGCGCGCGCCGCGATCGCGCAGATCTACGACGACGGCGGGACCTGTATCTCGTGCGGTCTCACCCGCGGCGCCGCCGAGCTGGCGCGCACCCCGGTCGACGGCGGCCTCCAGCGGATCGTCCTGATCTCCGATGGGCAGGCGAACGAAGGGATCTGGGATCGCGGTGAGCTCGCGCAGCTCGCCTCGAACACCGCCGCCCATGGCGTCTCGATCTCGGCGCTGGGCGTCGGCCTCGACTTCGACGAGGTGACGATGCAGCGGATCGCCGAGGTCGGCCGCGGCAACTACTACTTCGTCGAGGACACCGCGCAGCTCGCCGCGATGTTCCAGCGCGAGCTTGGTGGGCTGACCGAGACCGTCGCCTCCGACGTTCGTCTCCTGGTCGACGGCGGCCCGGGCGTGCGGATCGAGAGCGTGCTCGGCTATCCGATGGAGCGTCAGGGGGATTGGGTGATCGTCCCGATCGCGGACCTCCGCGCCGGCGAGACTCGCAAGGTCGTCCTCCGGGTCAGTACGACCACCACGTCACTCGCGGTCTCGCACGTCCAGCTTGGCTGGCGTCGCGTCTCCGATGGCTCGGTCCGCCGCGCCACGACGATCGCCCAGGCCGAGATGGTGGAGTCGCCGTCCGACGTCGCGGCGACCGTCGATCGCGCCGCCATGCAGAGCGTCGAAGAGGCACTGTCGGGGCAGGCCCTCGAGCGCGCTACGACGGTGTACGAGACCCAGGGCTACGACGCCGCCAAGCGGATCCTCGACGAGCGTGTCGAGCAGATGAAGCAGAACGTCTACCTGCCGCAGGCCGCGCGCGATCGCATCGAGTCGGCGACCGGCGCCGCGTCCGACAGCTTCCGTGCAGAGCCCGCGACCAAGGCCAAGAAGGTTGGCCGCGTGCAAGCGTACGAACTGGTGCGTTGACGCCCGCGCCGGCCTCGCACGCGCGGCCTACTGCGCGAGGTCTGCGAAGCTGACCTGGAGCTCGCGCGAGATCAGGACGGCGCTCCTGGGCGGCACGTCTTCGAAGCCGTCCTTGGTCTCGCCGTCGCCACCGGAGACGAACAACACGCCGCGGAAGGATTGGTCGCGCTCGCCGCGCTCGCCGTCCGCACCCGGCGCGATCACGGTGAGCCGGCGCATGCGGAGCGGCTCGTCGAGGTGCGCGAGGACCATCGACCGGCCATTGGTCAGGGCGACGTTGCCGAGCTTGACGCCCTCCTTGCCGGCACGCGCCAGCTCGGTGTTGACGAGCTTCAACGTGGCCGAGAGGGCGCGGCACTGTGCAGCGGGCGGCAGGTTCGGGTCATCGATGTTGCCCTCGTCGTGCAGCATCGCCAGGAACACGTGGAAGATCAGCTCGGCCGGCGTGCGGCCCTTGAGGTTGCGACGGAGGTACTCCGGGATGTGCTCGAGCACGCGGAGCGCGCTGCCGTCGAGCGCCGAGGTGCCGGTCTGCGCGAACATCCAGCGGCGAAACCGGAACGGAGGCGTGTTGTCCGTCCCCGCGAAGCCGTCCTCGCGGACGGCCTGAGCGATCGCGCAGTCGGTCTTCAGCTCGTCGAGCGAGGACGCGAGATCGATCGGCGAGGCGCTGCCCTTGGGCGTGCGGACCAGGAGGACGTCACCACCCTGGATGTACCCGAGCCCCCAGCGGCCGACCGGCGGCTGCGCGATCAACGCCGCACGCACGGGTGCCAGCGCGGCGTGGAGCCGTTGGGGTTGATTGCACATGCATGCGAAGAGCTTCATGAGGAGACTCCGCAGCGCTCTGGACGAACGCCGTCCTAGAGCCGCTGCCGACGGTCATCGATCATCAAGGAACACGCCGACTACGCCGACTACGTGACTACGCCGACTACGCCCAACCACGCCCGCCACGAACACTCACGAGTATACGGCCCCGCACCGAGCACGCCAATCTCGGTGTGAGATCGCTCCTGGATCAAGCGCTTGCGAGGGCCGCGGAGAGCTTGGCAAACACACTTGCACGGTCTTTCTCGTTGAACACCTCGTGCAGGAGGCCGACGAGGTCGTGATAGGTCGCACCCTGGACCTTGTTCGCCACCATCCGCGACCGTGCGGGATCGGCGATCGGATCGGCGCCGCCTACGAGCCAGGTGGTCGGGATCGTGATCCGGTCCGCGTGGGCGAGCACGTAGTCCTGCGCATCGCTCGACTCCACGAACCAGCGCGAGGTCGCGGTGGCGAAGTTCACCTTGTCTGCCGCGTGCGCGGCCTGCATCTGCGGATCGCTCGTCAGCTGCTCGTCCTTGATCCCGTTGGGCTGGTTGAGCTTCGGCGCGAGCCTGCTCGCGACCCGCGCGAGGGTCTTCTTCCAGCCCGGGACCGCGAGCTTGAGCGCGAGGTAGGGCGACGACACGATCGCCGCCTTGACCGCGGGCGGACGGTCACCGGCGAGCGCGCGGAGCGTGATCAAGCTGCCGTGGGAGTGCCCGAGGAGGATCGTCGGTGCGCCCGCGGGCACGAGGGTCGCCGCGGCCGCGATCATCGCGTCGAGATCGTCGAGGTAGGTCTGGAACCGGTCGATGTACCCACGCTCGCCGGGGCTCTTGCCGTGACCTCGGACGTCGTAGGACAGCGCGGCCCAGCCCGCGGCGACGATCACGTTCGCCACCTCGTGGTAGCGCCCGCAGTGCTCGGCGTAGCCGTGGGTGATGACGACCACGCCCTTGGCAGGGCTCGTGGGTGCGAAGGTCTCGACGTAGAGGCCGCTGATCATCTTGGTGGCGGTCGGGGACATTGGGCCGGGGAGCGCGGTCATCGCAACGGTTCTACCCGAAGTCGGGATCTCTCAGCGGGTTGACGGCTCTCGAACGCACGAGGTACGGTTCGCGGCGTGCGAGGTAACATGCGTGGATCGTTTGCGATTTTGATCGCGTCGATCGCCGCTGTGGTCGCCCTCGCGGGCTGCCCGAAGACCGAGCACAACGTCGCGAAGAGCCAGACCCGGCTCGATCTCGCGAAGGACTTCCTGTCCAAGCGTCAGCTCGAGGCTGCCGAGGCCGAGTGCAACAAGGCGCTGGCCCTCAATCCGGCCAACGACGAGGCCTACAACATTCGCGGGCTGGTCTCGATGCTGCGTGCGATCGAGACCCAGAACACCCTGGAGATCGCGGCGTGCCTGACCGGCGTCGATGCCGAGGCCACCCACCGGGACCTCGATCGGTTCCTCAAGCAGGCGGATGGGGACTTCGCGAAGGCGATCAAGATCGCTCCGGATTACAGCGAGGCGTGGTCGAACCGCGGGGTGATCGCGACCTTGCTGGAGGACTACCCGACGGCGATCACCCAGCTGACCAAGGCGCTGGAGAACCCGATCCGCCTGTTCAGCCCCGGTCTCACGCGGGCGCATCTTGGCTGGGCGCTGTTCCACCAGCAGAAGTATGTCGACGCGGCGCGCGAGCTGCGCCAGGTGCGGCAGTTCGACCCCAATATGTGCGTGGCGACTTATCGGCTGGGACGGGTTTACTTCGCCCGGGAAGAATGGGACAAAGCTGCGGAACTTTTGGAGACGGCGTCAAACGACCCGTCGTGCGGATCGCAGGAAGCCTCCCTCTACCTGATGAAGACGCAGATGCAGCAAGGCCTTGTCGACAACGCTCGTACCGCACGTGATGCGTGCGTTGCGCGGTCGCCGAAGAGCTGCGTCGCGTCGCAGTGCCGCGCCGACGGTGGCGCGCTCGGGGCAGGC
>JAYVRN010000466.1:0-4969 GCA_043776275.1 Myxococcales bacterium
TCGTGGCCGCGGGCCGCCCGGGGCAATACCCGTCGCGGCGGCTGTCGGCGGGGATCATCGCGCTGCGCCCGGAGTGCGACGGGCGGATCGCTGGCTACGACGGGCTCGATGCGGTCCGCGAGGCGTTCGGCAACAGCCTGATCGATTGGCACCTGCCGCCCGAAGGCACGCCGACCCAGCCGGTGTCCGCCGGCTACATGGCGAACGCGTGGATCCGGCTCAAGCACGAGAACTACGATCACCTGCGGTACATGCTCGACATGGTCGGGCGCACCGTACGTGTGCGAGCCCGCGGATGAGCCACAAGGTCGTGCTCCTCGGTCCGCAGGGGGCGTCGCCGGATATCGGCGCCGTCCTCGCCGAGCATGGCGTGCGCGGCCCGGTGGCGCTGGTGCGCGCGGGCTATCAGGAGCGCGAGCCCGATGATGCCGAGATGATCGCGTGGCTCGGTGTGCCCGCGGTGAACCTCGTGCTCCACCGCCGCAGCGTGGAGCTGTTTCGCGAGGACACCGAGTTCACCACGGCCTATCAGGCGCGCCAGCAGCGCCTGCGCCACATGCAGACGTTCTATCGGGTCCGGCTCGAGAAGATCGACGATGCCGGCCGCACGGTCTCGGTTCGCTACGTCGAGCCCGAGCTCCTCGATCAAGAGGAGAAGGTGTCGGTCGATCAGTTCCGTCACCTCGATGCCGATCACATCGATCGTTGTGATGCGCTCCGGGCTGCGTTCGAGCTCGAGTGGCGCCACGCGGAGCGCCCCGTGGTCGCGCGCCACCGCGCCGAGATCGCGGAAGCGCTGCGCACCGTCGATGCGCTGGTGATCGCCGGTGGGCACGTGGCCTCGCTCCTCAACCGCCTCGCGCTGTTCGATGTGCTCGCTCTCGCTCGCGCGGCCGGCACGCCGGTGTTCGCGTGGTCGGCCGGGGCGATGGTGCTGATGGATCGCATCGTGCTGTTCCATGATTTCCCGCCGTATGGATCCGACATCGCGCAGGTGCTCGACGCCGGGTTCAAGCTCGTGCCGGGCCTCGTGGTGCTGCCCGATCCTCGTCGGCGGGTGAACCTCGACGCGAAGATCGGGATCCAGCGGTTCGCGCGCAGGATGGCGCCCGCCACGTGTGTGGCGATGGATCACGGCGACCGCGTGGTGTTCGAGAACGGAGAGATCGTGCGTGCCTCCGCGGCGCGGCTGACCACCACGGGTGACGTGGAGAAGGGCTGGAACGGCGAGCCGAGCCGGTTCAGCACGCCCTACATGCGCGGGATGATGGAATGAAGAGCCGTGTGATCCGCGAGCTCGAGACCGGTCCGCGCACGCGCGAGGCCGTGGACAAGTTCTTCTCGAGCCACAGCTTCCCCGTCGTCGATGGCAGCTCGATCACGTTCATGTGGCGTGGCGACGCCGACGCGGTGCACCTCAAGCACTGGGTGTTCGGTCTGCCCTCATCGCAGCACCTGGCGCGGGTGGAGGGCACCGATGCGTGGCACCTCACGCTGCAGCTCCCCCCCGGATCGCGGGTCGAGTACAAGCTCGAGGTGGTCCGCAACGGTCACGGCGAGTGGATCCAGGATCCGCTCAACGCGAACCGCGCGCGCGATCCGTTCGGCGCCAACTCGGTGGCGCATGGCACCGGCTACGAGATCCCCTCGTGGATCCAGGAGGATCCCACCGCGGCCAAGGGCCACCGCGACGAGATCTGGATCGATTCGAAGACGTTCGGCCGGCGCGGGTTCGGGCTCTATGTCCCGGCGCGGTTCCAGCGCTCGCGGCAGTACCCCGTGCTGGTCGTCCACGACGGGCACGACTACCTGCGCTACGCCTCGATGGGCACGATCCTCGACAACCTGATCGATCGTCTCGAGATCGCCGATGCGATCGTGGTGTTCACGAGCTCGCCCGATCGCCTGCACGAGTACGCCGATGACGAGCGCCACGCCCGGTTCCTCGTCGAGGAGCTCGTGCCCTATGTCGAGCGCCTGTTCCCCCTCGATACGCAGCCGCAGAGCCGCTGCCTGATGGGGGCGAGCTTCGGCGCCGTGGCGACGCTGGCCACCGCGCATCGCTACCCGGGCTTCTTCGGCCGGCTGCTGCTCCAATCCGGCTCGTTCGCGTTCACCGACATCGGCGATCGCAACCACCGTGGCCCGCTGTTCGATCCGGTCGTCGCGTTCGTCAATCGGTTCCGCGCGGACCCGGCGCCGGTGTCCGAGCGCGTGTTCGTGAGCTGCGGGATGTACGAATCGCTGATCTATGAGAACCGCTCCCTGGTCCCGATGCTGTTGTCCACCGGGATGGATGTTCGCTACGTCGAGGCCCGTGATGGGCACAACTGGGAGAACTGGCGCGATCGGCTCCGCGAGGGCTTGTCGTGGCTGATGCCCGGACCGTTCCTGCACGTCTACGAGTAGATTCGAAAGGACCCATGGCCACCGTCACTCGCAGGATCGGGCTGTCCCTCGGCGCAGACATCTGCTGGCCGCTCTGTTACGAGCAGATCCTCGATCAGTTGAAGCTCGCGATCCCGTGGCAGGGCGATTCGGTGAGCATCGCGGTCGATCGCGTCACGATCGAGCCGTTCGATCTGCGGCAGCCATGCCACTACGACGTGGTCCTCGACCGGCTGACGCACTGGTATCACACCAGCCGCGAGTGGATCAAAAAGGCCATCCTGATGGATGGGCTGTACGTGCTCAACAATCCGTGGTCCGTGCAGTCGATGGAGAAGCACACCTCCTACTGCGCGATGATGCACCTCGGGATGCCGATCCCCGAGACCTGGATGCTCCCACCGAAGGCGTACGAGCCACTGCCGGACCTCGCGCCCACGCTGAAGAGCTACGCGAAGCTGTTCGATCTGGGCGCGATCGGGAACGCGATCGGCTACCCGATGTTCATGAAGCCGTACGATGGCGGCGGCTGGCGCGCGGTCAGCCGGGTGCCCGACGAGGCCACGCTGCGCAAGCGGTACGAGGAGAGCGGGAAGGGCGTGATGCACCTCCAGGCCGCGGTGCACCCGTTCGACAGCTTCGTGCGCTGCATCGGCCTCGGGCCGCAGACGCACCTCGTGCGCTACCTCCCCGACGAGCCGCTCCACGACCGGTACTCGCAGGAGCAGGGCTTCGTCAGCGACGACGAGGCGCAGCTCTTGCGCGACACCACGTTGACGATCAACGCGTTCTTCGGCTGGGACTTCAACTCGTGCGAGTCGCTCCGCAAGGACGGGGTCTGGTATCCGATCGACTTCGCGAACCCGTGCCCCGATTCGCAGGTCACGTCGCTGCATCGCCACTTCCCGTGGCTGGTCAAGGCGAACCTCCGCTGGTCGATCTTCTGCGCGGTGACCAAGAAGCAGATGCGCAAGACGCTCGACTGGGCGCCGTTCTACGCGATCGCCGAGGAGCGCGATCGCCCCTATCGCGAGCGGCTCCGCGCGTATGCGGCGATCGCGGAGGAGCGGTTCGAGGCGTCACGGTTCGAGGAGTTCTGCGCCACCCACCTGCCGCACCTCGACGAGGTGGCCTGGGAGTTCTTCGGCACCGAGGCCGCGAAGTCGGCGTTCCGCGCCAAGGTCACGGCGCTCTACCCCAAGCACGAGGTGGAGCAGTTCACCGAGCTGTTCTGGCGCCGCGTCCAGGCCTGGCGCACGGACACCGCGTCACCAACCGCTGCGTCCAACGTGTTGTCCAACGCCTCGTCCAACCCCTCGTCCAACCCCTCGTCCAACCCGAGCGCCACCTGATGGCGACGCGCGGTGACAAGGTGGTCGCGCGCTGGTGGAGCGGGCGCGTCGAGCGTGAGGTGACGCTGGTGAAGTACGGCATGATCGGTCAGCCGATCCTGCTGTTCCCCACCGCCGGTGGTGACGCCGAGGAGCTCGAGCGGTTCCAGCTGATCGATGCGCTGGCGCCCCTCCTCGACGCGGGGCGGATCAAGCTCTACGCCTGTGACAGCGTGGCGGGGAAGGCGCTGCTGGCCCGCGAAGGCTCGGCGCGCCACCAGATGTGGGTGCAGAACCAGTTCCACCACTATGTTCGGCAGGAGCTGGTCCCGGCGATCCGGGCGGACTGCAAGAGCCCGAACATCGAGATCTGGACGGCGGGACCCTCGATCGGCGCGTTCCACGCGGCGGCGGTGCTGTGCCGGTTCCCCGACGTGTTCACCCGGGCGATCGCGATCAGCGGGACCTTCGATCTCCGGCGGTTCTACGACGCCCAACCCCACGATTTCTCGGATGAGTTCTGGGTGTCGTCCCCGCTGCACTTCGTCCCCACCCTGGCCGGCCGGCACCTCGAGGTGCTGCGCACCCGGTACGTGCACATCGTCTCGGGGGAGGGCAAGGCCGAGGACATCGGCGAGTCCTGGAACCTGGCGAACGTTTTGGGCCGGCAGGGCATCCCGAACCGGGTGGACTCCTGGGGACCCGATTGGCACCACGATTGGGTGACATGGCGCCGCATGTTGCCGCAGATTCTCGACGCGTGGACCCGCGGGTGATGATGCAAGCCCCACGAACGTGGGGCGCGCAGCAACGCGAATGCGTTGCGAAGGTAAATAGATGACGACTCGATCGCACAAGGATGTGGACGGCAAGCTCGACAGCGAGCGGCAGCGGCAGTTCATGAGCGCGATCCTGGCGGACCTGCGCGCGCTCGAGCGGATGATCACGGACAATCTGTTCGACACCGGCCCGCGACGGATCGGCGCCGAGCAGGAGATGTTCCTGATCGACTCCGACTGGCGCCCCGCGCGGGGCGTGCTGAAGCTCCTCGATCGGCTGCGCGACAGCCGGTACACCACCGAGCTCGGCATGTTCCAGATCGAGGCGAACTGCGATGCGCAGCTCCTCAACGGCGATGGCATCACGAAGATGCACCAGCAGCTCGACGAACTCGTGGATCGCGCACGCGCGGCGGCCGGCGAGCTCGGCATGGGCGTGGTGCTGATGGGCATCCTGCCGACGATGCGCAA
>JAYVRN010000467.1:0-4953 GCA_043776275.1 Myxococcales bacterium
ATCGACCGCAGCCCGTTGTGACCGCCGTGGCCACCACCACTCTTGAGCCGCACGATCCCGAACTCGAGATCGAGCTCGTCGTGGACGACCAGGATGTTCGGCACATCGATCGAATGAAACTGCGCCGTCCGTTGGACCGCGAACCCCGAGAGGTTCATGAACTCCATCGGCCGGAGCAGCACGCATCGCTCGCGGCCGCGCTCGGTCGTCACGGCACCGGCGGCGGTGTCCCCGCCGAGCTTGCCGCCGGTCTTCCACGCGAGCCCGTGCTTGGCAGCCAGCTCGTCGACGATGCGGAACCCGATGTTGTGGCGGTTGCGTTCGTACTTGGGGCCCGGATTCCCGAGCCCGACGACCAGCCACATGACGATGCTCTCGTCCGATTACTTCTTCGCGGGGGCCTTGGCCGCCGGAGCCGCGGCCTTGCCGCCAGCTGCCGGAGCCGCGGCCTTGCCGCCAGCCGCCGGAGCCGCGGCCTTGCCGCCAGCCGCGGCCGGAGCCGCCGCCGCCGCCGCAGGAGCCGCCGCGCCATCGGCCGGAGCCGTGCCGTCGGCCGGGGTCGCGACCACGTCGGCTTCGGGAGCCGCACAGGTCACGATCGCGAGGTCGCGCAGGGTCACGGACGTCACGCCCGCGGGGAGCGCGATCGTGGAGACGTGGAACACGTCGCCGATCTCGAGCGGCGAGACATCGATGGTCAGCTTGACCGGGATGTCGCTCGGCTTCGCGCGAACCTCGAGCTTGCGGAGGACGATGCGGATCTGGCCGCCGTCGACCGCGCCCTTCGGCTTGCCGATGAACTCGAGCGGGACCTCGGCGAGGACTTCCTTGTTCGGATCGATCGCGAGGAGGTCGACGTGCGTGATCTCGCGGCGCAGCGGGTGGAGCTGGTACTCCTTCACGAGCGCGTGCAGCGAGGTCTTCTTGCCGTTGTCCTCGATCGTCAGATCGATGACCGTGTTCTGCTTGCGGACCGGGTCGAGCGCGCCCTTGAGCGCCTTGACGTCGATCGTGATCGGCAGAGGCGCGATCTTGCCGTCGACCGACACTCCGTAGCAAACCCCGGGGACCTTCCCCTTGTTGCGGAGCGCGCGCGACGCGCCCTTGTGGCCGACGCTGTTACGAACTTCGACAGTGAGCTTTCCGACTTCCATGACGTTCTCTCTCTTCGGGGGTATCGACGGTCTCGGGCGCAGAGGTCTACTACATGAATAGCGAGGAGATCGAGTCCCCGTGATGAATCCGCTTGATTGCCTCGCCCAGGAGGCGTCCCACGCTCTTGACGCGGACCTTGGAGCACGCTGAGCCCTGTTCAGACAGGGGGATGGTGTTGGTGACCACCACGTGGGACAGGGGCGAGTCCTGGATCCGCTGGACGGCCTTGCCCGAGAACACCGCGTGGCTGGCGCAGCACGAGACCGAGGAAGCACCGGCGTTGATGATCGCGTGCGCGGCGTTGGTCAGGGTGCCTGCGGTGTCGATGATGTCGTCGACGATCACGGCCTTCTTGCCGCGGACGTCACCGACGATGTTCATGATCTCGGAGACGTTGGGCGCGGGACGCCGCTTGTCGATGATCGCGAGGCCGGCGCCGAGGCGCTTGGAGAACGCACGTGCGCGCTCGACGCCACCGGCATCGGGCGAGACCACGACGGTCTGATCGCCGCCGTAGCCGAGGGTGCGAAGCTCTTCGATCAGGACGGGCATCGAGTACAGGTGATCGAACGGGATGTCGAAGAAGCCCTGGATCTGGCCGGCGTGGAGATCCATCGCGAGCGCGCGATCCGCACCGGCGGCGGTGATCAGGTTCGCGACGAGCTTCGCCGTGATCGGGGTGCGGGGCTTCGCCTTGCGATCCTGCCGCGCGTACCCGAAGTACGGGATGATCGCCACGATGCTACCGGCCGACGCGCGCTTGAGCGCATCGATCATGATCAGGAGCTCCATCAGCGACTGGTTCGGTGGCGAGCACGTGGGCTGCACGACGAAGCAGTTGACGCCGCGGACGTTCTCGCCGACCTCGACGTAGATCTCACCATCCGAGAAGGTGATGACGTCCGCACGGCCGAGCGGAATCTCCACGAACTTGCAGATCTCGTCTGCCAGCGCGCGATTCGCGTTGCCCGTGAAGATCGAGAGCGACTTCAACACTTATAGGCTCCGTGGAGGACTCGCGATCTACCGTTTTATGGCGCTTCACGTCAAGCAGCAACTTGTGCCTAACTTGTGCTAACGCCCCAAAATCACGTAGGTATGCGCAACCCGAGGTCGCGGGCGCGCGAGATCAGCTGCGACACCTCCACCTCGGACAGCGTTTGTGCTTCCTCGGCGAGCATCACCGGGGCCCCGTTGTCGATGCGGTAGCGGAGCCGCGAGGAGGGGCAGACCAGCACGTCGTCGGTCGGGAAGTAGATCAGGCCCTGCTTGGACACCGGGCAGACCAGGACCGCGAGGAGATCGGGAGAAAGCACGCCCGCTTCGTAGCCGAAAAAGCCGAAGGCCTCCAGGGGAGGCCTTCGATACCGCAGCTGCGGACGAGTTACGGAGCGGGGGTCGGCGCCGGCGCCGGACCCGTCAGGTTCGAGACCAGCTTGAACTCGACGCGGCGGTTCTTGGCGCGCGCGGCGGCCAGCTTGCCGGCCTTGAGGCCCGCGGGCGCCTCGACGGGCTTGCTGTCACCGTAGCCGGTCGCCGTGAGGCGGCCTTCTTCGATGCCCTTGCTGACGAAGTACTTCTTCACGCTCTCGGCGCGGGCCTGAGACAGCGCCTGGTTGTCGGCGAACACCTTGCTGCCCTTGAGCGGCTGGTCGTCGGTGTGGCCCTGGATCTCGAGCTTGAGGTCCGCGAACTCCTTGAGCACCGCGACGGCGGTGTCGAGCGACTTGTTCGAGGTCGCCTGGAGGTCCGCCGAGCTGACCTTGAAGTTGATGCCCTTGATGACACCCGTGAACGCCTTCAGCTTCGCCGGGATCTCGTCCGGGCAGCCGTCGTCGTCCTGGAAGCCGTTCTTGGTCTCGGGGTCGGTCGCGCACTTGTCCTGCGCATCCGGCACGCCGTCGCCGTCGTTGTCCGGATCCGGGCAACCGTCGTCGTCCTGGAAGCCGTCCTTGTCCTCGGCCTCGTTCGGGCACTTGTCGGCGGCATCGGGCACGCCGTCACCGTCGTTGTCCGGGTCGGGACAGCCGTCCTCGTCCTGGAACGAGTCCTTGTCCTCGGCGTCGGTCGGGCACTTGTCGGCCGCGTCGGCAACGCCGTCGTTGTCGTTGTCCGGATCGGGGCAGCCGTTGTCGTCCTCGAAGCCGTCCTTATCCTCGGCCTCCTGCGGGCACTTGTCCGCATCGCCGACGATGCCGTCCTTGTCCGGATCGTTGTCCGGCGGCGGGGCGACGATCGCCTTGTCCACCGTCTTGCGGCCGAACTCCTTGTAGATCGAGAGCAGGAGCTCGAAGTCCTGCGTGAAGCCATCGTCGGCGCTCGACGGGACGAACAGGAGCCGCGCGTCTGCGCGCAGGCCCCAGCCGTTGTCGACGCGGTACTTCGCGCCCACGCCGGCGTAGATCGCGGCGTCGGTGTCCTCGGCGACCTGGTCGGGTCCCTTGGTGTCGACGACCTGGAACGCACCGGCGCCCGCGAGGACGAACGGCACCAGCTTGGTGGCGGGGTTATTGGCGCGGAACTGGGCGACCAGGTGAGCGCGGTAGGTCAGGTTCCAGATGTCGAACACCTGGTCACGCGACTCACTCGGGATCACGCCGACTTCGGCCTCGACGCCGAGCATGTCCCCGAAGAACACGCCGAGCCGGAGCCCGAATAGCGCGGAGTTGCGCTCCGAGGTGGCGGTCGGCACATCGGCGACACCAAGCTCGTTTTTGTCGCTGAACACGTGGATGCCAGCGGTGCCGCCGACCTCGACGTTGGCGGTGGCGGTGGGTACGGTCGCGAAGGCTGCGACGCCTGCGGCCAGGGCGGCAACAACAGTGGGGCGGAACAAGCGATTCATTGTGAAGACAATCCTTTGTTGTCGTTCCGGCCGGTCCCGACGTGCGACGGGGATCGGACCATTCGTATGGGGCGTTGATATCCCCTCGGGGAAGCGATTTCCAGATCTTGCGGCAACTTAGTTCATTGAGGCGATCGCTCTTCAGCCCCGTGGCTTGTCCGCGAAGTACGTCGGATCCACATGTAACGTCTGCGGAATCCGCTCGCGCCGATCCCGGATCAGCGATCGACTGACCGAGTACCGCAAGGGCAGGCTCTCGGAGACCGAGATCGATCGCGGTAGATACAAGGTCGCACAGGCAGGACCGCCACCGGCTTTGCCGAACAGCTCGAACAGTGGGACACGGTGCGTCATCAGGCCGTGTCTCTCGAGGGCGTGGACGAACGCGGCGGACACCCCATCGGGGACCAGCACGCCGCCACAGACCTGCCGCGAGTTGCCGGCGTATTGTTCGACCGCGTCATCGCGATCGATCGGCAGGATCCGATCGGCCCCGAGCACCCCCGCGACGGTCGCCGCTCCATCACCATAGAGCCCCTGCGCGTAGTGGGCGAGGACCGCCGACCCGGTCCGCGGGCGCGCGCCGAACTGCACCGTGTCGCCATGGAAGTGCGGATACACCAGCTCGGCGTAGACCCGCGCGTCCTCCGGGACCCCGGCATGATCGGCGGCGAACGCCACGCCGGCGCGGGTCGAGCGCGAGCTCTTCGGCGTGGTGTGCGCATCGTAGTGGCCGGGGACGGCATAGGTCAGCACCACGTGATCACCGACGGCGGCGACGTCCGCCATGCCCTCCCAGCGATGCGGGTTCGCCGTGATCTCGAGCGCCAGGCCAGCGTCCGCGGCGAGCGCGCTCAGGATCGCCTCGTAGTAGGGGACCTCGGCGATGCGATGCTCGAGCATGTGTGGCATCACCGCGCGCAGCACGTGATCGCGCACGGTGACCCACGGCC
>JAYVRN010000468.1:0-4946 GCA_043776275.1 Myxococcales bacterium
CCGTGGCGAGCGCGACGATCCGGAACCGCGTCAGGCTGTCGGGCATCTTGACGGTGACCGAGACCTTGCCGGTGGCATCGGTGTGGAGGCGCGGCGAGAACACGGCGGTCGCGCGGAAGTCCTTGCGCGATTCGACGATCGAGACCGTCGGGCCTGCCGCCGAGCGGCCCTGCATGCCGCCACGGCCTCCGCCGACGCCGTAGCCCGAGCCGGTGCCGGAGCCGCGGCGCCCGAGGTCCTCCAGCTTGAACCGCTTGACGCCGGGTGTGCCCGCCAGCTCCGGGCCGGAGTCGTCCACCATCCCGAACGTGGTGGCGTTCGAGGCGTTGGCGCTGACCTCGCGGTAGAACGGCAACAGTGGATCGCCGTGCTTCTTGTCGGACAGCGACAGGATCGCCTCGTCGACGACGATCAGCGCGACCTCGGCGTTCGCGAGCGGCTGGTCATCGTGTTGCACCGAGACCTCGAACGTCGCGTTCGCGCCGGGCTCGACCACCGGGGAGAGCGGCCGGGTCTTCATCACGAGCCGCGCGGCGCTGACATCGACGGGGAGCTCGATCTGCGCGCTCTCGTGCTCCGGGAGCGGCAGGGTGCTGCCGGGCTCGAGCTGCTTGCGCTTGCCCACGCGGTCGACGAGCACGTGGACGTTCTGGACGAACGCGGGCTCGATCGGGAGCTCGACGATCGTCGACGCCTGCGTGAGCTCCACCCGCTTCTGCGAGATCAACCCCTGGCGCGCGAACGACACCACCGCCGTGGCGGGCAGCACCTTCGACTTGATCTCGAGCTTCGCGACGTCACCCGGCTTGTAGCCGGCGCGATCCGGAACGATCGAGAGATCGCGGCGATCGTCCCAGGTGAACCACGGGATGTCGTACTGCGTGACGTTGACCCGGCCACGCGCATCCGCGACGTGCGCGGTGGCGGTGTACGAGGTCTTGAGATCCTTGCGGTGCCACGGACAGATCACCGCAGTGGTGGTGCTGACCAGCTCGCAGACCTGCTTGTCGATCACGATCGCGTCATTGCGATCGCGCTCCGAGCCGAGCACGCCTTCGAGATCGACCTTGACCGGGACGCCCGCGATGGGCGCGCCATCGAGATCCGTGACGATCACCTCGAGTTGCTCGTCGGTGGATGGCCGCAGACGAACGCCGACGTAGTAGCGGCTCGGGTGGACGAGGATCGGCCGCGAGCTGGCGCGGATGTTCATCCGATCGACATCGGTGACCGTGGCATCGACCTCGAGCACGCTCGTGCGCCCACCGGGCAGCGCCGCGAGCCCATAGACCATCGAGGCGTTCGAAGAGCCCGTCAGCGAGCCCTCCTGGTGCGTGACCACCGGCGGGAGCTCGTTGCCGTACCGGTAGCGCCACGAGTAGTACCGATCGCTGCGGGGGCGGATCGGCTCGAAGGCGAACAGGTCCCAGCCCGCGGGCTGGAACCGGACGGTCGACAGCTTGGCATCCCAGCGGATGTCCGCGCCCGGGAGCCCACCGCCCGCGTAGTACTTCGCGACCGCGTTCATCTCGATGCTCTCGCCGAGCACCACGGGGATCGCGCCGGAGTGGCCGACGTCGTCGTCGAGGCTCACCGCGTAGGCGGGTGCGCGAAACTCCTGCACCGCGAGGGGGTGCGTGTATGCGTCGCCCCGGGTGGAGAGCCGCAGCATCGCCGTGCCGAGGTTCGTGGTCGGGGGCAGCGTGACCTCGAGATCGAAGCCGCCCTGATCACTCAGCTCCGAGGTGCCGCTGGCGATCTTGTTGCCGCGCGGATCGCTCAGGGACCAGGCGACGGACTCGCCGGTCTTCGGCAGCGCGAGGTCCGGGTTGACGCCGTCGTGCGTCCAGCGCACCCAGCCTTTCACATACACGGGCTCGCCCGGCTTGTAGGTGAACCGATCGTCGGTCACGTACCACAGCGCGTTGTCCTTCCGGATCGCGCGCTCGTAGCCCCAGATCGAGGTGAACACCGAATCCTCGGTGCCCTTCATCACGAGCAGCGCATCGGGGTAGTTGCCTGTCTTGTCGAGCTTGGGTTCGCCCTTGCGGGCGGGCAGGACGACCTGCGCGTGCCCGGCGGCGTCGGAGGTCCCATTCGCCACCACGCCGGGGCGGCCCTCGACGAGGAGCTGGGCCGCGAGGTTACCGACCGGCGCCAGGAAGTGATCGGGCGAGATGTCCGAGGCCCACGCGCTGACCTGTTCGCCATCGATCCGCGCGGTCATGCCGAGCCGCGAGACCTGGATCCACGCCACGTTCTTGCGATTGAACCACTCAGGCACGCGCACCACGGGCACCGCGGTGGCGATCGCGACGATGTGGCCGGTGCCAGACTTCGCGAGTGCGGGGCGAAGATCGACGCGGATGTCTGCGCCCATGCGTGCGCCCACGGGATACGTGCGATCAAACACGCGCTTGCCCGGTGGTGCGCGGCGCGGGTCCGCCTCCAGGTCCTGGTACGCGAAGTAGTCCGCGGGCTTCACTTGATAGAGCTCCACCCGCACCTGTGAGACAGCCTCGGTCTGGATCACCCACTGGGGGATCTCGAAGCGCGGATCGAGGATGTAGAGCCCGGTGTGGACATTGATCATCGGATCGAAGCGCTCGAGCGTGGTCGCGAACCCGAGGTTGCGCGCGCCGACCAGCGGCTGGCCGTAGATGTCGCGCAGGCTGCCGGTGACGATGATCGTGTGCGTCTGGCCGGGGAGTGGCGGCGTATTGAGCGTGACGCTCTCTCCGCTCGGCGCGTTGTCGTCGAACGGGCGTCCCGCGATCTGGATGTTCTGCGCGCGATAGCTGCTGCGCTCGAGGTCGTTCGAGAACTGGACCGTCAGCCAGCCCTTCGCCGAGCAGATCGCCGCGGTCATGCTCGGGGTCTGGCGATCGTCGCAGGTGATGCCGCGCACGGCGAACGCGGGCACCACGTGGAAGGTGCCGAACCGATCGACGGTGGTGACGCGGGGACCTTCGGCCGAGGGCGCACCCCTGGTCAGCATCGCCTGCGCCGTGATCCCGGCGGGCCACGCAGACTGCGGCGCGAGGATCACGACGTTCGGGCCGAACTCGGCGATCAGCTTGTCCGTGAGCTTGAGGGTCGGATTTCTGGCCCACAGCGGACGCGCCTCCGCGAGCCCGATCGGACGCGAGGGCAGCACCTTGCCGCGTGGGCCGATGATGCGAACGAACGGGAGGAGCTTCGGTAGATCGATCTTCTGATCGAAGTGCACGAGGATCGGCGAGTCCGGCCGCGCGTCGTTCGGCCACACCTTGTCGATCGTGATCGGTGGCGTCGAGAACCCGCCGGTCACCGGGGCCGTGAGCTCCGCACCCGACAGCGCCTTGATCCCGGCGGCCACGGTGATCTTGACGTCGGTGGCCTTCGGGAACCGCGCCTCGGTGGACACGAATGCGGCGACGCGCGTGTCGATCCACTTCCACGCCCCGGCGATCGCGGGCGTGATCGTGATCGGCAGCGGCCCCTGGGATCCGACCTGGGCGACCGGCACCATCGGCTCGTCGAACCGGATCCGGATCTCGGCCTCGGCCTGGATCTCGCCGGTGGGCAGGATCATCGGCACTGCGAGCGGCGTCGTCACGTGGGTGGGGATCACCGGCGCGTCGCCGATCGGCTTGCCGGTGGGGACCACGAACGCGATCGGCTGCGCGCCACCGGTGCGCGGAGGCGGGAGGGAGGCGGGGCGCACGGTCGGAGCCTTCGCGTTCTGCGCGCTCAGATCGGGCAGCGGCTCGAGACGCGCGAGGAGCGCGGCGGTCTCGGCTGGCGAGAGCGTGGACACCGCGGCCGTGGTGGCGACGACGCGCTGGTCCGCGGTCGCCATCGTCAGGCTGCCGTCGGTCGAGCTGGCCTCGATCGCGATCTCGGGGCGCCCATTGGTGGGGGCGGGCGCCAGCGGCGGGGGAGCCACGGCCGCGACCACGGGGGGCGGGCGCGCGGGGATCACCTGGGTCGGCGTATGGCACGCCGGCAACAGCGTCGAGCAAGCAGCCCACAGGCAGACGTACGCAGCACCCCGGTTTCGACGCATGCGGGCATGCTGACACCGGCGCCCGCCAGGCGGTTCCCCTGGGGGCCGAGAAACACGGTGAGACCTACACGCACCTCCATCGCGGGGCGACGATCCTGAAAATAGGGAGGCCCGCTCGATCGTTGGATCCCGGATGCGCCGCCCCCTGACCCTGGTCTCGCTCTCGCTCCTCGCAGCCGCCACGACGACGGCGTTCGCGCTGCCACCCGGTGCGGATCCCGCGCTGCGATCCGGTGCGAACCACCACGTGGGCGACGAGAGCTTCATCGAGGCGTTCGGGCGCGCGCCGACCGCGCATGACAGCGAGCGCGTGCGGATGACGACGCACCTGCAGCACGTGCGTGACTGGCTCGCGTCTCGGCCGGCCACGCGGCCCGAGCTCGCCGCGAAGCGCGCCGCGATCCTCGCCGCGTTCGATGCGTACATCGCGAAGGGCACGACCCCAAAGAACTCGAACCTGCCGTGGCGCACGCCGGTGTTCATCGACGAGGAAGGCACGATCTGCGCGGTCGGCTACCTGATCGAGTCGAGCGTGGGGCGCGCGCTGCCCGAGAAGATCGCGCTCGCTCACCGCTATGACTTCATCGAGACGATCGCCGCGGACATGCCCGAGGTCGCCGCGTGGGTAAAGGAATCTGGCTTCACTCTCGAGGAGATCGGATCGATCCAGCCGGCGTACTCCGAGCCCGAGGTCGATGGCTGGCGCGGCTGGGATCTCGCGAAGTTCCCGCCCAAGGACGGACCGTCCAGGCGCTACGGCTCCGGCTCGTTCCAGCGCGGCAACATGGACGGCGAGTGGACGATGCCGGGTGAGGGCGAGCGCGTGATCGGGCGAGGCGCGATGAAGCGCGGGCGCGGCGCGTGGACCAGCTTCTATGCCACGGGCGAGAAGCTCGCC
>JAYVRN010000469.1:0-4930 GCA_043776275.1 Myxococcales bacterium
TGGGCCTGCCGGCGCCGCGCCGCCGCCGCCTCCGGAGGCTCCTCCGCTGCTGCCTGATCGGTCGCCGGGGCATCGACGCCCACCCGCACGCCGGTGGCCACCGCGGGCCCACCGACCTCGACCCGGACGGTGTCATCGACCACCGAGAGCGGCAGCCCGACGATCCGCACACGAGCTGGCAACGGAGCCGGGATCGTCGTGACCCGGCGCACGCGGGCCCCGCTCGCATACACGGTCACCTGCTCGATCGGCGCCTCGACCGAAACCACCATCATCGAGGGGAGGGTCGACTTGGGGCTAACGCCTGTCAAGGCATTGCCCGAGCCGCCGAGGTTGTACTAGTGTTCTGGGGCTCACCCGGCCGTCAACGGAGAAGGAATCGATATGCTTCGCAAGCTTTCATTGGGTCTGTTTATCGTCTTGGCCGCGTGCGGCAGCGCACGCGTCATCCAGCGCAACCAGAATGGTGGCGTCATCGAGCTGAGCGGCGATCGCGGCAAGGCGATGGAGGATGCCAACTCGCAGATGGCGTCCCATTGCGGCCCGAACAACTACTCGATCCTCCAGGAGGGCGAGGAGGCCGTTGGCACCGATACGTTTACCCGCGAGGACACCTCGCAGGACTCCGCGACCTCGCGCAACGGCCGCCGGTCGAGCACGGACTCCACCACCACGGGTCAGCAGAGCACCCGCACCGCCACCGCGTGGCGCGTTCACTACCAGTGCAACGGCGCTGGTGGCCCGCCCCAGGGCGGCCCGGGTGGCCCGCCCCCCGGCCCCGCCGGCGGCCCGCCGCCCCCGGGATACTGATCGCTTCGTGCGGTCCTGACGGTTGCGACGAGGATCGGAAGATTCCTCGTCGCTTCGCGTTTTTCGGGAGGCCCGAATCGCTTGCGACGAAGGCTCAGGCGAGGAGCTTGGAGTCGTCGAGCGCGATCTCGCTGATCTGATCGACTCCGTTCAGCATGAACCGTCGCGCCGCTGCTGCCGTGCGCGGACCATGACCGTGGTCCAGGCACCACTGCGCGTGGTTGACCAGCAGCGCGAGCTCGAGGCTGCGGCCGAGGGTCATCGCGAACCGCCTCGCACCCGCCTCGAGACGATCGGGCTGCGCCATCGCCTCGGTCACCCATGCGATCGCGTGCTTCACGGCCGCGCGCGCAGCCTCGCCGGGCTTCGCCAGCCCGGGATCGTTCACGGTCGCGAGGTTCGCTTCGATCTCGGTCGTGATCGCCTCGAGCGCGCCGCCCTTGGCGAGCGCACGCAAGGTGTCGAGCGAGAGCACGTTGGTGGTGCCCTCCCAGATCGGTAGCACCTGGGCATCCGCCAGCACCCGCGGCAGCCCCGTGTCCTCGACGTAGCCCGCACCACCGCACGCCTCGATCGCCTCCGAGGCCACGGCGACGGCCTGCTTGCCGGTGGTCAGCTTCGCGATCGGCACGAGCGAGCGAGCGAGCCGCTCGTCCGCCTCGGTGCCGCCATGCTCGAGCGCACCGAGCAACGCGACGCTGCGAAACGCGAGGCAGAACGCGCCCGCGTACTCGGCCTCGATCCCGGCGAGCGTGTCGACGTGCAGCGGCTTGTCGACGAGCAGCGCCCCGAAGACTCGACGCCGCCGCGCGAAGTCCCCCGCGAGTGCGAGCGCGCGACGCATGCCGCTGACGGCGCACACCGCGTTCCAGGTGCGCGTGACGCTCAGCATCGGCGTGATCGCGCGGACGCCTTCCGAGGCGGCACCGACGAGGATCGCCGGCGTGCCCTCGAGCGAGAGCTCCGCCGTGGGGACCTTGCGCGTGCCGAGCTTGTCCTTCAGCCGGTTGACCGTGATGTTGCGGAGCCGCCCATCGGCATCGCGAAGCTCCACGAGGAACAGCGCGAGGCCGCGGCTGCCATCGGGGTTGCCCTCGGGCCGCGCCAGGGTCAGCGCCATCTGCGCAGTGGTCGCCGACGTGAACCACTTGGTGCCGTACAGCCGCCACTGGTCGCCGTCCTTGCGGGCGACGGTCTCGCTCTGCGACACATCCGAGCCGCCGGTGCGCTCGGTCATCCACTGGCCGCTCGTCCACATCGCTTGCGGATCGCGCGTGGTGAGACGCGGGACGTACTTGTCGATCAGCGCCTGGTTGCCGCTCCCGAGCAGCGTCCGCGCCGCGCCATCGGTCATCGCGAGCGGGCACGAGTACACATCGAGGGACGGGTTCAGCACGTGGACGATCGCGAACTGGTGCGTGCGCGCCTTCGCGCCGAGCCGGCCCTCGTAGCCGGCGGCGACCATGCCGTGGCGGGCGGCGAGGACCTCGGCCTCCTTCCACAGCGGTGAGATCTCGATCTTGTCGATCCGGTTGCCCCACGCGTCCCACTGCGTGAGCACGGGCTCGTTCAGCCGGTCCGCGAGCTGCTTGCCGTAGTACTCGACGGCGACGTCGCCGAGCGCACGGAGCTCGGCTGCCACGTCTTCGCCTCCGACGTGGCGAGCGATCCACGATGGGAGCATCGGATCGTCATCGAACTGGTTGCCGAGGCGAGGAGGCTCCTGGAAGAACGCCATGGCGGGAACGTACCGCGGTAACCTCGTCTCGTGAACCTGCTACTCGTCGAGCCGGGAGAGGTCGCCAGCGACGGGACGATCCTGCTCGGGGATCGCCGTGCCGAGCACCTCCGGAAGTTCATCGGCGTCACCGTGGGCTCCACGGTCAAGACCGGCGTGGTCGCCGGGGGCCTCGGCACCGCCGTGGTGCTCTCGGACGATGGCACCACGATCTCCCTCCGGCTGGACCTGACCGCTCCGCCCTCGGTCCCCCTGCCCGTCTCGCTCGTCCTCGCCGTGCCCCGCCCCAAGGTGCTGACCCGGGTGATCGAGACCGCGGCCGCGTTCGGCGTCACACGGATCGACCTGACCAACTCCTGGCGCGTGGAGAAGGCGTACCTGTCGTCGCCGCGGCTGTCCCCCACCGCGCTCGAGTACGCGGTCCGGTTCGGCGCGGAACAAGGCGCCACCACGCACCTCCCTCCCGTCGAGCTTCACGAGCGGCTGATGGGCCTGCTCGATGCGCGCTGGGCCGTACCGACAGACGCACCGGCGACCAAGTTGATCGCACACCCCGATGCGCCGCCGATCGAGGCCGCGGCGCTGACCTGGCCGCTGGTGCTCGCCCTCGGACCCGAGGGCGGCTGGATCCAGCGCGAGCTCGAGACGTTCGTCGAGCGCGGCTTCACCCCGGTGTCGATCGGTGCGCCGATCCTGCGCGTCGAGGCTGCGCTCGCCGCCGTCCTCGGGCAGCTGCTGGTCCTGCAGCGTCTGCGGGGCTGAGTCCGCGCTGCGGCCGAGCTGCACGGCAAGCTAGACGACGTGCTCGTCCGCGCTGCGGGCGAGCTGCGCGGTAAGCTAGACGACGTGCTTGTCCTCCGGCTCGGGTTGTTGCTTGCGCTCGCAGCGGGTTGTGGCCGGGTCGACTTCGATCAGGTCGCGGCGCTCACCGACGCGGACGCGGACGCGCCCGTGGACCCAAATGCGGTCGTCGAGCTCGCGGTGGGTGGCAAGGCCAGCTGCGCCCGGCTGCAATCGGGGAAGGTCTGGTGCTGGGGCAGCAACTCCTCCGGGTTGCTCGGCGCCGGGTTCGGAGGTGCGTTCTCCCCATTGCCGCTGCCTGTGCTGACCGTTGACCAAGTGGTCGAGCTCGAGGTCGACGATGGCGGCGGCTGTGCTCGCCTGGCGAACGGAGGCGCGATCGGCTGGGGATCGAACGATCGCGGTCAGCTCGGGACCGGGGACACGACCATGCATGCGATCCCGACGTTGATCGGCGCGACCGATGTCGCCGGATTCACGATGGCGACTTCGACGATGTGCGTTCGTCACGCCGACGGCACGGTCGCGTGCGCAGGCGGTGGTGCGGAGGGTGCACTGGGCGATGGCTCGGTCTCCGATCGAGCGGCGTTCGGCGACGTTCCAGGAGTCGTCGACGTGGGTGCCTTGACCTCGGGGACCTCACACGTCTGCGCGCTGCTCGCAGACGGATCGGTCCGCAGCTGGGGGCGCAACAGCTTCGGTCAGCTCGGCGACGGCTCGATGACGCTGCGCCGCACGCCGGTCTCCGGGCCCGTTGGACCGTACACGGCGATCGGCGCCGGAGACGACTTCACCTGCGGCCTCCGCCGCGATCGCAGCATCGAGTGCTGGGGCGCCGATGACAACAAGCAGCTCGGCGACGATCTCGGAGTGCCGCAGGCAACGCCGGTCCCCATCGTGGGCATCGCCGATGTGACGGCGATCGCCGTGGGCGCGAACCACGTCTGCGCTCTGCGGAGCGATCGCAGCGTCGCGTGCTGGGGAGGCAACAGCCGCGGGCAGCTCGGTGACGGCAGCTTCGTGTCGTCCGCAACACCTCGGGCGCTGCCGCTCGCCGATGTTGTCGAGATCCGTTCGCGCACGGACGTCTCGACCTGCGCGCGGACCGGTGACGGGGCGGTCTGGTGCTGGGGTGAGAATGCCGCTGGCGAGATCGGCGATGGCACGTCCGGCGGCACCAAGGTCCGGCCTACCCGAGTCATCGGCCTACCTTGAGTCGCAGTTGTTCGACCACCTCGGACAAGTCTCGCGCCGAACTGGATCTTCTCGTGCTGGCAGCGGATGTCCCGGGCGCGAAGCGGGTCGCAGGGGATTCCGATGAGCGGTGACCCGGTTGACATGTCGCCGGCCGCGATCTCTCGCCGCCTTCACATCCTGGCGAGCCTGTATCGCCTCGCCAGGTCACTCAAGCCGAGTAGGTTCGCGCCAGGTGCCTAAATTCCGGATTCCCGTCGAGGGGTTATGGATTCACACAATCATCTTCCGAGCACCCCGACCGACGTTGCCCTCACGGATGGCGGTACGAGCGGAAGACTTGCGGTCGGCGTGCGCGGCCATCGCGACAACGCGGCGGCACCTGGC
>JAYVRN010000470.1:0-18256 GCA_043776275.1 Myxococcales bacterium
GAAGTCGGCCGACGGTGCGGTCTCGAGCGCCTGCTCGACGCCCGGGGCCGTGCCGATCCGATAGAACGGGCTCTTGCGCTCGCGGCGCGCGCGCGCCAGACCGGCGGTCACACCGAGGAGGCCGAACGCGAGGCCACCGAACGCGAGGTAGTCGAGGCCCGCGCCGGTGGTGACGGGGCGGAACGCGTGTGCCGGGCGGTGCTGGACGTGGGTCCAGTAGTCGAGCGCGCCCTTGTTGCGAGCGGCCTCGTTGACCGAGATCGCGAACGCGGTCGCCGAGGTGAGGAGGCACGCGAGGCCAGCGGCGACGAAGCCCCAGGTCTTCGAGGTGACCTTGCCACCCTTGGGGTCCATGCAGTGCTTCACGTTGACGACGGAGTCACCGAGCATCGTCGCGACCTCGATGGCGCGCGCGGCTCCGATCTCCTCGGTCGACTCGGCGGTGTTGTACACGCCGACCGCGGCCGGGGCCGGGGCCATGACGCGAGCCGCGGGCGTGGGCGCGGCGGTCATCGGGACCGGCGGCGGCAGCGTCTGCGTGAACGCCGGCATGATCTCGACCGTGGGCTGCGCAGGGACCGAGACCAGCGCGGGCGCGGCCTGGGTGATCGCGAGCTCGAGCTGCGTGTCGCCGACGGTGATGACGTCGCCGCTCTGCAGCTTGGTCTTGTTGATCCGCGTGCCGTTGACGAACGTGCCGCGGGTGGAGCCGAGATCGATCAGGCTGACGTCGTTGCCGAGCACTTCGATGATCGCGTGCATGCGGCTGACGGTCTCGTCCTCGAGCAGCAGGTGCGCGGAGGGCACCTTGCCGATCTTGATGACGGTCTGGCCGAGCTTCTCCTCGCGAATCAGCTTGCCGTTGTGGATGATGCGGAATGAGAGGGTGAGCTTGGACATGGATGGACCTGCGTCATTGGTGCTCGCGCACCTGGCTCCGGCTGGTCCGTGACCATCTCGCGTGCACTCGCACGCATGACGTCACGGCTCCTTATTCGCCGAGGCGACCGAACGACGACGTATCGTGCGGTCAAGAACTGAGACATCGGCTTTGGCGTTCGGTTCCGCCAATCGTCACGATTCTGCTTGATTAGGCGCTGCGCCCAGTTACGAGAAAGCCGCAGATCGCCTGCAACAGGCGGGATGTAGGCGACGTCTCCTCCTGATCGCCCGGCGATTGGACTTACAGCGATCCGGGCGGTTACGGTGATCCCGTGGTGCTTGCCGTCAAGGGGTTACGCGTCGCGCTCCCCGACGGGCGCGTCCTGATCGATGGTGTCGATCTCTCGATCGAGCCCGGTGAAGTGATCGTGCTGCTCGGCGGATCAGGCGCCGGCAAATCGACGTTCGCGCGCGTGCTGTTCGAGCGCGATGAGCTCGAGGCCGCGGGCTTCGACGTGGTGAGCGCGCAGCTCGATCTCGATCGCGCACAGCTCGGGCTCGTGCCGCAGCGTGGAGCGTTGTTCGATCATCTCGACGTGCGGGGCAACCTCGAGCTCGCGCTGCGCCACGCCGAGGGCGATACGACGCCGAAGGACGGCGAGGCAGCCGAATGGCTGGAGCGCGTCGGGCTCGATCCGAAGCTCGCGGAGCCGGGCACCCCGGTGACCGGGCTCTCGGGAGGACAGGCGCAACGCGTGGCCGTGGCGCGCGTGCTCGCGAGCCGGCGCAAGCTGCTGTTCCTGGACGAGCCCTCGGTCGGTCTCGATCCACACCGCGTGCGCGTCCTCGCGCGGTTGATCCGCGAGCAGGTCAAGGCGCTCGGCATCTCGGTGATCGTGGTGACGCATGATGTGGCGCTCGCCGCGGGGGTCGCCGACAAGCTGTACCTGCTATCGCTCGAGCACCGGAAGCTCGAGCAGCTGTTCGCCGATCGCTGGCCCGGTGCTCTCGAGGATCCGGGACACGCCGAGGGCGAGCGTGGGAAGTGGCTGGTGGAGCTCGAGGCCGCGCTGGTCGATCACCTCGAGGAGCACGGCGATCGCAAGCCGCCTGCGGGCCCGGTCAAGCCGCGGAGTGCACTGACCAAGCTCGCGCGCACGCTCGAGCCGCTGATCGCGCCGTTCCGCGTGGCGATGGTCTCGCTCGCGCGGGCGCCGAAGCAGCTGATCAAGCATCCGCGTGACTTCGCGATCGTCGCGCGTCGCGTGGCCGCACAGACGCTGCTTCGCCCCCTGCCCTTCTATCTGATCGTGTCCACCCTGATCGGGTACACGGTGCTGTATGTGATCAGCCGCGTGGGTGGCGCGGGCGTCAAGCCGGATGCGCTGCTGCGCCAGATCGGCGGTAGCTACGTGGTCGCGCTCGCGCCTGCGCTGTCGGCCCTGCTGTTCGTGGCCGCCTCCGGCAGCGCGACCAATGCCTGGCTTGGCTCGATGGGGCTGACCAAGCAGACCCTCGCGCTCGACGCGCTCGGCGTGGATCGCAAGGCGTACCTCTGGGCGCCGGCGTGGCTGACCGCGGCGCTGTGCTACCTCGCGGTCTCCGCGATCTTCGCGCTCGGGATGATCGCCGGCGGCCTCCTGGTCTGCCGCTCGTACGGCGTGCCGCACGCGTGGGAGCTGTTGACCGGCGACCTGTTCGATCCGCGGCCGGAGCGCGTGGCCTATGCGCTGCGCGCCGGGTTCCTGGTGTGGATCTATGCATGGGGGATCGCGAGCGATGTGGTCGCCAAGGGCGGCGCGGCCAAGCCGGAGGCCGATGCGGTGACGCGCGGGATGACCGCCAGCGTCGTGGCCTGCACGCTGTGGGTGGTGGCGTGGGAATTGTTCACGGTCGTCGTGGTGTTTCGCTCGTGAAGGCAACGCGATGAAGGCGAGCACGGGGATCGGGTTCGCGGTGGTGACCGCCCACGCGATCGGATTCGTGGCGCTCGCGACGCGCTGCCACGGCACCGAGCTCGTCGTCGAGGTCTCGGCGGCGGACGTGTCACCCGTCCTCGCGATCGAGGGGCGCACGCCACCCGAGCTCGCCGATCGCGTGGTCACCGCGCTCGACGACGATGCCCCACCGGGCCCCGGTCTCCACCGCAAGCGCTGGAGCGTGGCGTATCGCGGTGGCTTCGCGCGCTCCGTGGGTACCGCGCAGCTCGTCGGTCCGTTCCAGGATCCCGCGGCGGAGGCCTGCACTGGCCGCGTGGTCGTCGCGCAACGGCTGCTCGATGACGGGACGGCGGGCCCGGGCACGCTCGCCGGGCAGATGAAGTCCTTGCTCGAGGCCGAGCTGGCCGGCGAGAACGTGTTCCCGATCGGGGACTTCACGCGGATCGAGGCGATGTCGCTGCGCTGGGCGCGGCTCGAATGGCATCCCGAGGATCGGGCGGCGATCGGCGACGCCCCCGATGGGTACGTCCGCGCATCGGCGAAGATCCTGTTCGATCGCGTGGACATCCCGATCGTGATCGCGCTGATCCCCGCGCGCGCGACCACCGAGCTCGGGTTCCGCGTGGTCACGCGCGCTGACCTCTCGTTCGATAACCGCGTCGCCCAGTGGTTCAGCGACAAGCTCGGCGGAGAGAAGCTCGCCACCCGCCTTGCCCGCCGTCAGATCGATGGGACCCTGCTCACTGCGCTCGCACCGCCGCCGCCGTTCGAGCTCCCAGGTGGTGGCACGCTGCGGTTCGGCTACTGCGGTCAGCCCGCGGAGATCCTCGAGGGGACCTCGGGCGCGCTGCCGTTCTCGGTGGAGCTCGACACCGCGCTACAGGCGCCGAAGGTGCTGCCGCCGAAGCGGGGCCCTGCACTGCACGGCACGCTCGCGCCGAACGCGATGCTCGGGCTCGATCTCGATCTCGATGCGCTCAACGCCCTGCTCTACGAGCTGTGGCGCACGGGCTTCCTCGATCGCCAGCTCGCCGCGGCGGGCCTCGATCGCCGGTTCAACGAGGATCCGATCGTCCAGGAGTTCCTGACGATCCGGATGTCCCCCGTGACGCTCGCCCTGCCTCCGGTGATCGCACCTGCCCGCGGAAAGCTGCGGATGTCTGCGGATGCACGCGTGACGATCACCGATGGCACCACGCCCACGATCGGGCGGGTGTGGGGTGGCCTCGACTTCGCGTTCGCGAGCAGGGGTGTGGCGGCGACCAGCGTCGATCTCGGTGCGCTCGAGCTGTCGTGCGAGCGCACGCCCACCACGCTGGTGCCGTGCTACGCGGATCTGGTCGACGCGATCCGCGGGCGTGGTGCGGATTTTCATGGAGCCCTGACGGACACGTTCGCGAAGCTCTTGAGTGAGCTGTTCGTGGAGCGTCACCTCGGCGCCGCGGGCCTGCCCGCCGAGCTGGTGATCAAGGCGGCCGTACCGAGCGTCACCGCCGCGTCGGGCAATGCGTCACTCCACCTCGATCTCGAGGCCGCGCTCGTTCCGAGTCCGTGAGCTGCGCCTCGCTGCTTGGCTCGCAGATCGCGATGAGGTGGCTGCCGGCTGTGGGTTATCTCGCCAACGTGTAAAATATCCGGATGAGTCGACGGGCACGGGTGGTTACGCTGGTCGTTGCGGTCCCTGCGCTCCTCGCGCTCGGGGGCTGCCCGGCCGGCAAGACCTCGGCCTCGAAGGCCACCGCCGTGACGGCGAACCCGCCCAAGCAAGCCGCCGCGAAGGTCCCCGCCTGCATCCAGCCGCCCGAGACCGAAGCGAACGTCACGCGCGCGACCGGCGATGCGTCGAAGCTGTCGTTCTGTATCGGGGCGAGCACGGAGCAGTGCTTCGCGCTCGATCTCGTGGGTGGCAAGCTCGCGCGGCTCGCCGAGCCTCCGGTGGGAGATCGCCGGGGAGCGCACGTCGAGACCATCAACCCGGAGCTCAAGGTCTGCACCGGTGGTGACTGCAAGACGCTGACGCCGAACATCCTGCCGGGCGTGGCCGCGCTCCACGCCACGACGAACGATGCGGGTACGATCGCCGTCGTGCTGCTGGGGGATGCGGCCCTCGGCAAGGGCTATGCCGAGGTCTGGGACGTGGCCACCGGCAAACGCACGGCGACGTTCAAGTACGCCCGCGGCGAGTTCAAGTGCGGCGAGGTCCGCATGGCCGGCGATTCGATCTTCCTGAACGCGAGCACGTGCGGTTCACCTGCCGCGCGAGGCGCCCTGTACTCGCTCAAGGGCAAGAAGATCGCGAACGTCGGCGGGAAGGACTTCGGCACGTTCGGGAATGCGCTCGCCCACCTCGAGGGCACGACCTGGGGGTTCCTCGAGGAGAACGGCAACCAGCTCGCGATCCAGGACGTGGCGAAGGGGAAGGTGATCAAGCTGATCGACATCACGCACCTGTGGAGCCCCGACGGACAGAAGGCCAAAGACGCGATGGGGAACCCGGGAGAGTCCGCCCTGGTCCCGCTCGGGAACGGCAAGCTCGCGGTGATCGCCGGTGCCCCCTCCACGGGCAAGGTCGCGATCGTCGACGTGGCGAGTGGCAGCGTGACGCTCACCACGGCGCCGCTCTGCAAGTAGCCGTGTAAGCCGTGGTTCCGGCCTGCGTTGTTCCCCGCATGCCACGCATCGGGCTCCTGTTCGCTTTCGTCCTCATCGCCTGCAGCGCGGGTCGCCCGAGCTATGCTCGCTCCCCCAGCGCGTCGATGGTGGCGCAGGCCGGGCCAGCCGCAGGAGGTGCCAGCGGTGGTGGCGCGGCGACCTCGATGGCGATCCCCGAGGCGCTGTTGATCGAGGGCTCGATCGCTGTCGAGGTCAACGAGATCAACGATGTGGTGCCCGCGCTGCGTGCGCAGGTCGAGGCCGTGGGTGGCCGCGTGATCAACGAGGCCGTCTCGGGGGGCGAGCGATCGTGGAGCGCGCAGCTGAAGGTCCGGATCCCGCCATCGAAGATCGAGGAGGTCGTGGCGTTCCTCGGCAAGCGCGGAGAGATCACCTCCAAGCACGTGACGTCCACCGATGTCTCGAAGCAGCTGTTCGATCAGGATCTCGCGATCAAGAACCTGCGCACCACGCTCGATCGCTTGACGCAGCTGATGGCGACCAGCGGGCTGCAGGTCCAGCAGATCCTGCAGATCGAGACCGAGATGACCCGCGTGCGCGGACAGATCGATCAGCTCGAGGGCGACCAGCGCTACCTCAAGGATCGCGTCGCGCTCGCCACCCTCGACATCTCGATCTCCCGGCGTGAGGGCGCGGTCACGATCGCCAAGGCGAAGGCCTACCCGGGGCTGCGCGGCGCGATGCTGACCTTGTTCGATCCAGGCCAGCGGCCCCGCACGCGGTTCGGTGGCGGCTTCGTGCTGCACACGGTGCTCCGCTCGATGTCGCTCGAGGTGGATCTGTTCCAGAAGGAGCGCAACGAGGCGGGCGACCAGACCTCCACCGCGGTGATCACCACGCTCGGCGGCGCCGCGTACTCTGATTTTCTCGGAGCCGGGAAGCGCCGCACGTTCAATCCGTATCTCGGCCTCCGCCTCGGCTACGCGTACGTGGACTCGAGCCGGTTCGCGCTGCAGGGCGAGGCCGGCGTGGAGCTGTTCAAGGCGACCTATGTGGTGCTCGACGCGAGCGTGCGAGCGACCGGCATGTTCGGCAGCAAGTCTGATCTCGGGGTGGTCACGGCGCTCGGCGCGACCGTGGCGTTCTGAGCTCGCTCAGAACCGCCCGCCGAACGAGAACAACCGGGGCTCGTTGCGGGTCACGGTCACCGCGCCCGGATCATCGGCGCGCAGCGAGCTGCGATGCAGCAGGTACGGGATCGCGAGGCCGATGCTGCTCCCGAGGAGCATCCCGGTCACCACGTCGGTCGTGTAGTGCATGTCGGCGGCGATGCGCAGATAGCCGGTGACCAGCCCGAACGTGATCCCGGTGGCCCAGATCGCGGGCTCGGCAGCGTATCCGCGCTCGTGCGCCACGATGCCGGCCGCGAAGGTCTCGGCGAACACCGCCGAGGTGTGGCCGGAGAAGAACGAGGTGTTGTCGTCGTGCTGGTGTGCGCGGCCCGGGGGGGCGAAGCGCACGTGGGGCCGGCTGCGTCGCACCGTGTACTTGATCGTGCTCTGCAGCAGGCTGACCGCGATCGCGGACTCGACCACCGGCGCGAGGTCGTCGAACGTCCGACGTGAGCTGCGATCATCCCCGCTGGTCGCGACGAGCATCGTCCCCAGCACCAGGGGCGAGAGCGCAAAGCCGAGGACATCGCTGGTCCGGGCCGCGATCCGGGGATGATCCCACCTCAGGGCAGCCCGGATCGCCCGATCGAACCCGGGAGGATCGCACCACCCGCAGGTCTCGGCCGCGAACGTCTCCTTGAACGGAAACTCGATCGCGAGATAGAGGCCACCGAACGTCACCATCCCACCGAGGTGGATCGCGCGATCGGTGTCGCTCGGCGCGGCGCGAACCGGGCGAGCGAGCACGCCGACCAGGCCGAACACGAGGAGACTGCAGCGCACGCCCCACGCTCGCGGATCTTCGAACCGCGCGCAAGCCGCGGGGGCATCCGGCACCTGACGTCCGATCGGCTCAGTAGCCGAGGTCGACGGCTCAGTTCCCGAACCCGCCGAGCTGCACGCCCTGCGACGCGCGAACGGCCGACTGGGAGAACACCGCGAACGCCCGGCGGATCTCGGAGGCCGAGTTGCCCGGCGTCAGGATCCAGCGATCGGGGATCCCCATCGCTCGGAACACGCCCTTGAAGTCCGTGCTGCCGTCGTTGATGCCCATCGCCGCCACGATGTGATTCTCCTGCGCGAGCATGTCGGTGACGAGCGCCTTGATGTCGGCCGGCGTGCACCGCGTGGAGCCATAGTCGCCACCATCGGTGATGATCAAGGTCACCGTCCGCACCGCGATCCCCGCCTGCGCCAGCTCCTGGGACTTGGCGATCACCGTGCCGAGCACCACCGCGGTCTGGTCGTAGAGCGGCGTCCCCAGGTTCGGGTGATAGTTCTGCTTCGTCATCTTCACGGCGTGCGCCAGCGCGGTGTACGGCGTCAGCACGAAGCCATTGAGGTACCGCGTGTGCGCGAGGACCTCGCCGGATTGCTTCGAACCCTCGAGCGCCTCGAGGACGAAGTTGTGACCGTCGCGCACCGCATCGGTGTTGCCTGCGCCCGCGATCGACTGCGAGTCATCGGGCATCATCGTCACGAGCACCACCTCGCTCGCGGTGACGTCGTCGATCGTCACGCCGAGACCGGCCTGGATCTGTGCCCCGATATCGCGAATATCGAGCGCGGCCATCGAGACCGCCGAGAGCGCGCCCTGCGCGTGCGCATCCTCCAGGAGCTTCTGGACCTTCTTGTCGTCATCGTCGCCATTGTTGTTGTTCGCCATGGTCGCGTTCCTTAGAGCCGGAGGCCCGGCCAGCTGGTGATCGGATCGGTGGAGCGGACGAGGTTCATGCCCGCGTTCGCGAACTTCGCGAGCGCAGCGTCCGCCTGGGGCGTGAAGTCGACGGCGAGCCCACCCTTGCCATCGGGGACAGTCACGGCGGACATGCAATCCGTGACCAGGTAGACCTTCTTCGCGAGGGACCTGTCCTGCGCGGCGATCTCGTCGAGGAGATCGTCGATCGTGCTCTTCACGCAGTGGCTCGCGGCCTGCCCCGCGATCACGACCGCATCCGCCGCGAGCAGCGTCTGCAAGAACTGCGTGTTGCGCTGCGCGAGCGCGGCGCCATCGAACCGCGACAGCACCTCGGGGCGAAGCACCGAGTAGTTCTCGGTCAGCGGATTCCCTCCCTTGACCTCGACGTTCGACTGCGCCGTGCGGACGAACGAGTGAAACAGCCGTGCCTCGTGCACGATGCCGGCGAGCGCGTGCCCATCCGAGCCGAGCAAGCAGTGGGGCGGCCACAGGTAGAGCTGGTACTTGCCCGCCTTCTCGAGCTCCTTCGTATAGTGCAGCGCCTGCTTGCACAGCCACGTGTAGTTGCCGCCGCACAGCCACTTCGCCATCGCCGGATTCGGGCGCACGTCGCCCGCGGCGATCTGCTCCGAGGTGACCACGCGGTGAGGGGTGAGCAGCGCATCGGCCCTATCGAGCCAGAAGCTCGGGAAGAAGATCTGGTACGCGAGGTGCGTGTCCATCGTCGTCGTGATGTCCGTGATCACGCCGAGGTTCCGATAGATCATCTCGGCGATCCGACGCGAGTCATCGATCGCGCCGGTGCCGGAGCGGCCCGCGACGTACAGCGAGCCCTCGGGGAAGCAGAAGTCCTTCTGGACGTCGATCAGCAGGAGCTGGATCCGGGTCTCGTCGGAGGCCGACGGCTTGAGCGCGTGATGCGCCCGCCATGCGGTGGCCTCGCTCGCGACCACCGCGGTCACGGGGCGGTAGGCGTAGGTGGCGGCCTTCTTGGCGTCGAACAGCTGAGGGAGTGGGAGAGGTGCGTGCGAGGTCATGGTGAGTCCTTTCAGGTGAGCTGCATCCGGATCGCGTCACGACGACGCGAGACATCGATGCCGCCCGGGGAGAGTGCGAGCCGATCTCCAGCGCCGATCAGCGGCGCCGTCTCGACGAACGTACGGGTCTGGGTGATCGCGCCCTGGACGATCTCGATCCGTACCAGGCCATCATCGGTGGGCACGAACAGGTGCGGACCGGCGGTGCACGCACCGGAGATCCCGTTGATCCACGGCGCGTCGACGAGCGTGGCGGTCGCGATGACCTGTGCGTCGGCCCCGATGACGACGGCCGTGGTGACGAGCCGCCCGCCGTCCACACAGGTCAACCACAGCCACGCGCGATCGTCACCGACGGTGGCGTGCGCATCCACGAGCTGACCGCGGATCCTCGGCAGGGCCACGCGATCGTCGAGGACGCCGCGATCGGGACGGAACACGAAGCCCACCGCATAGCCACCTGCACGGTAGAAGCCGACGCCGAGCTTGGATCCCACCCACGCGCGCGTCTGCGCAGCGAGCACGCCGCCGATCCGCTCGGGCCCGAGCCGGGTAGTGCGCCACAGCGCGCCTTGATCGATCCACACCGCGGTCCCGCGCCCGATCTCGTAGGAGGGAGCCGCGAACGCCGAGGCAGGGATCGCGGTCCACCGCAGGCGGCCATGCACCATCACCGGCGGGAGGTGCGCGGTGGTCTGGCAGGCCGGGCAGCGCACACGGCCGTGCTCCTCGCCGCAGGTGGAGCACCCACGCAGCCGTAGCCGCTCAAGCTCCACGCGCGGGAACGGTGCACGCAGATCGCGCTCGAACACGGCGCGGAACACCGCCGTCAGATCGTCGGGCAAGATCCCGAGCGAACGCGCCGCGCGCGGATACACCACGTCGGCCGCGTACACGCTGACCCGCCGCAGCGCCCGCATCACCGGCGAGCAGCGCTTCGTGGGGTCCGCCGGCTGGTGCACGCCACCCCACGGCCCCACGCCGAGCAGCGAGCGGAACGCCATGACCGCGAAGGCGAACCAATCACTCGCCTCGTCGTGAGGCGCGATCGGCACGAGCTGCTGTGGGTCACACAGCCGCGGATCGACGAAGCGCTCGCTGAACATCGGGCAGGCGTAGCCACCGAACTGATAGCTATCGACATCGATCAGATGGACCCGCTGGCCATCCACGAGGACGTTGAGGTCATTGCAGTCCCCGATCACGATCCCGACGCGATGGAGCTCGGAGATCGCGTCATGCAGCGAGAGCAGCGCTGCCACCAGGTCCGCGCCGGCGATCGGATGATCGCGCCGCCACTTCGGCTCGCCGAAGCTGTGGAGCGGGACCCCCGCGACCTTGGGCATGAGGTAGCCCACGATCTGCGCGGACTTCTTGCCGCCAAGCGCGAACCCGCAGGGCGCGACCACGGCCGCGGGGAGCCGGCCCGGAAGCGCGCGCAGCTTGGTGGGCTGCTCCGCGAGCCGCCGCCGCGCTACGTCCTGCGCGGCCGGTACTCCCTCGAAGTCGGGGTGGTCCGCGGGCTTCCACCACTTGACCACGCGGCCGTCGCCGAGGTCATAGACCTCCGCCTCACCGCCCTGCCCGAGCAGCGCCGCAGGCGTCAGCGCCACGCGCTGGCCATCGATCCACACCGTGCGGTTCACGATGCCCTCCCGCGCCACGCGAGGATCGCGACCGCACCATCATCCTGCAGCGGTGCCGGCGCACGCACCACGCGGCGCGTCTCCCACTCGATGTTCTCGGAGCCGCGTGCGAGCACGGCCAGCCGCCGGCGCAGCGCATCTGGATGCGCGAGGCTGCGCTCGATCGAGATCGCATCGAGGCCCAGCTCGGCGACGCCATCGGTCGCCACGACGATCGTTCCCCCACCAGCGGCCGAGATCACCTCGTGGTGCGCCACCTGTGGCATCTCGAGCAGGTCATAGGCGAGATAAGGCGGCTGGTTGTCCGCGAACGGTCCGAGCTCGCGCGTCCGTGCTCCGATCGCGTACGCACCATCACCGATCGCCCACACGGCGGCGGAGTCTCCCGCGACGGCGGCTGCGACCACCGTGAACAGAAAGTGCTCGTGGATGATCTGCGCACGCTCACCCGGCATCGCGGCGGCGAGCTCGCCGATCCGCGCTGCGACGTCCGCGCGCACCCGCGTCCACATCGTGGGCTCCGCCGGGCTCGCTCCCGCCACGAGCTCGCGCGCCAGCAGGGCCACCACGAGCTGTGCACCCAGTCGCGCTCCCACCTCGGAGCTGCCACCCGAGCCGCAGCCATCGCACACGACCACCGCACCCTGCCGCTCGCCGATCCACACGGCGACGGCGTCCTGGCCGTTCCGCGCCGTGCGCAGGTGCCGGGCGCCGGTGACCGCGGCCCCGGTCGCGCGGATCTGCGAGTTAGCTTCCATGTGACACTTTGATAGTGTCAAACGAACACGATGTCAAGGAGGCGCGCGCAACCCGCCGAGTTTGCAGGCGGTCCGAGGCGTGCAAGGTTCGGGGGGGATGCGCCAGTTCGTGGTGATTCTCTACACGGTTGTGGTGGGATGCGGCGGTGCCCCCGCCGTCGACGCCATGGATGCGGGATTCGACACCGCGCCATCCATCGACGCGCCCGACCTCGCGGCCACCTGCGGCGTTGACCCGAGTGGCGTCTGGCAGCGCTGTCAGGTCAGCCCCTTGATCGAGGGCATGCGGCCGGGCGCGGATGCGGGCAAGGTCGAATGGACGCAGGCGGATCCCACCGTCCTCTACGACCCGCAGGATCACCTGTGGAAGGCGTGGTGGTCGACGTTGGTGTTCACCGACTGCGGCCAGCTCAGCGCGAACCACGAGCTCCAGATCAAGTACGCGGAGAGCGACGACGGCGTGACCTGGCGGATCCAGACCGAGCCCGCGATGCGCTCTCACCGAGATCCGGGCGACTGGGACTATTCGACGACCGAGACGCCGACCGTGATCCAGGTCCCCGGTGCGGCGCCCGATCGGCGCTACGCGATGGTCTACGCGGGTGGGAACGATGCGGTCCTCAAGGTCCTCGGTCAGACGGGCTGGCAGCTCGGCGTGGCCTTCTCGCCAGACGGAAAGCGGTTCACCCGGATCTCCGCCGCGGAGTCACCCTACGCGGGCCGCGCCACCCCGTTCGCGCGGATCGAAGGCCTCGCCCTGCTCGCCGCGGATGTGTTTCCCCAGGTGGCGAACGTCGATCACGGCATCGTCGCGGATCCCGAGCTGATCGCGTATGGCGGCGCGTTCCACCTGTACTTCAGCTCCGTCGCTGTCGACGCCAGTGGTGCCTACCTCGCCAACACGTACGGGATCTCGCACGCCACCTCCACCGACCTCGTGCACTGGACGGCCGTGGCCGGCAATCCGATCCCGGCACTCTACGGTGGTGGGCAACCGACGCTCATCGCCGACGGACAGCAGCTCACGATGTACTTCGGACAGGACAGTGACGCCGATCGCGTCGCGATCCCGAGTGCGCTGTTCTCGACGCTCGGGTTCTGGAAGGCCTCCTCCTCCGACGGCACGAGCTGGACGCGCGCGAGCACCACCACGCGCGACTTCACGTGGCTCGCCTCGGACCCCTCCGAGGATCTCGGCCTCATCAATGGCGCAGCGGTCGCCCGCGGGCCCGATGGCTTCGTCCGCCTGTACTACAGCGGTTGGGGCACCAAGCACCAGCCGCCGAGCTCGTGCGTGTTTGTGTGGGACCGGAGCGGCACCACGCCCCAGCTGACCAGCGTGCCCGGCACGCACAACCTGCTGCTCGCGTTACGGCGCTAGCGACGACGACGGCGCAACGCGAGGAGTGCGAGCCCGATCCCGAGGCCGGCGCCGTGCCCCGTGGAGCAGCCGCCATCCCCACCGCCCGCCGGATCGGTCCCGGCTTCGGTGCCTCCGCTCGGACCCGCGTCGGGGCTCGCCGGCGGTGGGACGTACTGGTCGATGAACGCGAGGTGGCTGTCGACGCGGCGATAGTGCGAGGCGCCGCCGCAGCCGGTGGGACCGTACGAATCCACGCCGACGAGGACGCCCTCGACGATCGCCGGGCCGCCCGAATCGCCGAGACAGCCGTGCTTCGCCGCATCCCCGACGACCACGGTGTCATCCTCGATCGCGCCGACCACCGTCAGCGCCTCGAACCGGGTCTGGTTCGGCTGCTGATACGTGGTCTGTCCGTAGCCGACGATCAGCGCCGGCTTGCCCGTGATCGTCGCGTCGAGCGGCGCGCGATGAAGCGGCAGCGGCGTGACCGTGGTCAGCGGCTGGGCGAGCACCACGACGCCGATGTCGGCGAGGAACGGGACCTGGGTCTGGTACTGCGGGTTCGGATGCACGGCGGCCACCGAGACCAGGTGCGGCTCGAGCGCAGCCAGCGTGGGGTACAGCCCGGCGTCGTCGCCGGTGAACACGCCATAGAGGTAGTTGGGATGATTCGGCGTGTCGATGCAGTGCGCCGAGGTCAGGAGCACGGTGGGGGACACCAGCACCGCGGTGCAGGTGGTGAGCACCGAGCGATCCGCCGGGAACCCCGCGAGCAGCATCGTCGCCGTCATGCCGGTGGACCGTGTGCCACCGATGATGTCCTGCCCCGTGGTGGAGACCGGCACGGAGCAGGCAGCGAGCAGTGGCAGAACAGCGAAGGTGCGCATCGCGCGGACTCTTGACGAACCGCCCCGCGAACGCAAGCGCTTAGTGTGCCCGCGGGGTGCCGAGATCGATGGCCAGACCCGCCATCAGCTGCGGCCCGAAACTCGCGTGCTGGCTCATCGCCTGGGCCACCTGCGCCGTGACGTGCGTGCGATCACCAACCTTCACGGTGGCGCCGACCGCACCGGTGAACGCCAGCTCCTTGGCCTCGACCACCACGCCCGGATCGTTGCTCGAGCCGCTATCGGGGACCACCGTGAACGTCTCGTCGATCGCGGACAGCGTGGTGCCGCCCAGCGAGCCATAGAGCGTGACGCCATCGAACCGGTACGAGGGCACGAGCGCCACGCGGGCGAGCAGCGCTTCATCGCGGCTGTACGCACCGGCCCCGGAGCCCTCGCGGTGGATCGGGCTCGAGGACATGCCGAGCGCGAACGCGAGGCCCAGGCGCATCCGATCGTTCAGCTCGAGCGAGGTGCGCAGCGCGAGGGCGCCGTCGAGCACCGCCGCATCCGGCACACCGGTCGACATGCTGTTGTCGCCCGACAGCGTGGACTCCGTGGCCGACCAGGCGCCATCGATCTCGAGACCGACGTCGGTCTGTTCGTTGACCGCTGTGCGCAGCGCGCCGCCGACGTGGTGTCGAGCTACCGCGGCGCCGCTGAGCGGAGACCGGCCCAGGTCCGTGATCCGTGCGGTCCCACCATGAGCCTCGACGCGCGTGACGGTGGGCATCGGTTGGCCGTCGTAGCTCGCCGCCCGCGGGGCCGAGATCAAGCCGTGCTGCGTGACCGTGTAGGGAGCCGGGGTGCAGGCAACAGCTGGCAAGATCAGGACAGCGGCGAGGACAGCGCGGGAAGGCATGGGCAGACCATGACCACGACGCGTGCCAGGCGAGCGCCCGAGCAGATCCACGAGGTTGCCGCGGATCGCGATGTCGAGCCCCCACCACCCTGTCAGGGTGCGAGCCGGTCGCGCTCCCACCCACCCTCGCCGCGGCGGTAGCGCACGCGATCGTGGAGGCGGGAGGGCTGGCCCTGCCAGAGCTCGATCATGTCGGGCACGACGCGATAGCCGCCCCAGTGCGCGGGCCGTGGCGGCATCGCATCACCGAGCGTGAGCTCGAGCGCCTTGATTCGATCCTCGAGCAGCGCACGCGCCGCGATCGGCTGCGATTGAGGCGACGCGATCGCCCCGAGCTGGCTGCCGCGCGGACGCGAGGCGAAGTACGCATCGGAGTCCTCCGCGGAGACCTTCTCGATCACCCCCTCGACCCGCACCTGACGGTGCATCGGCTCCCAGAACAGGACGAGCGCGGCCTGGGGGTGTGAGGCGAGATCGTGGCCCTTGCGACTGTCGTAGTTCGTGAAGAACACGAACCCACGATCGTCCACCTCCTTGAGCAGGACGATCCGCGCGGCTGGCCGACCTCGCTCGTCGATCGTCGCCAGCGTCATCGCGTTGACGGTGGGGAGCTTCGCTGCGACCGCGGCATCGAACCACGCGCGAAACTCGTTGATCGGATCCGGATCGCAGTCCATCGGATCGAGCGGCAGGCCAGCGTAGTCCTCGCCGAAGCGCCACATCGCGTCCTTCGTCATGCGATCT
Organism: Myxococcales bacterium; assembly: GCA_043776275.1. Taxonomy (GTDB): domain Bacteria; phylum Myxococcota_A; class Polyangia; order Haliangiales; family Haliangiaceae; genus JABFXX01. Next base: position 15,604 of record JAYVRN010000470.1, read on the forward strand.
GCTTACCACGCGCGGACCGTGAAGCCGTGCTGTCCCAGCGACGGAGCGGGCGCTGTCTGCTCACATCTTGTGATCGGCGTGTTCACCGTGCTCACCGTGCTCACCGTGCTCGCCGTGCTCACCGTGCTCGCCGTGCTCGCCGTGCATCGGGCCGCTCGCCTCCATGACTCCGTGAAAGCCGTTGTGCACGCGCTCGAACGCAGGCTCGAAGGCCGCGGCATCGTTCGCCTTGCAGGTCCCATCGAGAGCGCCGACGGCGTCCGTCAGCTCCTTGGTCTTGCCGCTCCACGCTGCCGCGTCGGCGCCGGCAGGGGTCGCCAGCTTCGCGAGCGCGTCGGCATCGGTGTGGAACTCCGCCATCGCGCCGCAGGTGTCGGTCATCCGCTGCGGGCCCTTGTCCGCGTGCCAGCGCGGCTTCAGCACATCGTGGAACTTCGCCACCTCGGGGAGCATGTGCTCGTGCTCGTCGCCGCCCATCTTCATCTTGTCCATCGGCGCAACGGTGGACGCGGGCTTGCTGCCGCCGCACGCGGCGAGGAGAACGAACGAGATCGAGAGGGCGAGCTTCATGACCGCGGGCTTCCCATGGCGATCGTGCGCTGTCAATCGCGGTACAATGACGTATGCACCTGTTCGTGATCCGTCACGGGATCGCCGAGGATCCCGCGCTCGGCCAGGACGATTCGACCCGCGCCCTGACCGCCGATGGCCGCAAGAAGATCCGGCAGGTGGTGCGCGGCCTCCGCACCCTGGAGCTCTCGTTCTCGCGCGTGCTGACGAGCCCGTGGCTCCGCGCTGCGCAGACGGCGAAGCTCCTGGCGCCGCTGAGTGACCACCACCCGAGCGCGACCGAGCTGCTGTGTCAGTCCCCGCGCTCCGAGCTGCTCGCGCTGCTCGCGGAGGGCGGCGAATCCACGGCGATCGTCGGTCACGAGCCCTGGCTCGGCGAGCTCGTGGCGTGGCTCGCCTTCGGCGACACCAAGCACAGCGATGCGATCGAGATCAAGAAGGGCGCGGTGGTGTGGCTCGACGGCCCACCGATCCCCGGCGGCATGCGCCTGCGCGCGCTGTTGCCCCCGAAGGTGACGCGCGGCGCGCGCTGATCGGCGGAGCGCGCACGGATCAGCGGAGCGCGCGCATGCCCTTGGCGCGGCGTAGATCGTTGATCACGCGCGCCACCTGATCGTCGTGGAGCAGCAGCTTCGAGAGTGCGCCCGTCGTGATCCCGAGGCGCTGTGCGGTGGTGGCGATCTCGAGTGAGCCCGCGACCAGAACATCGATCAGCTCGGCGATCCCGGCCCAGTACTCCCCGGTCAGCCGCGTCTTCGCCCCGAGTGGTGCCGTCCCCGCCGCGACCATCGCCGCGAGGCGACGCGAGGGAACGAAGCCTTCGATCCGCACCGGCTCACGGAGCTCGAGAGCGATCGCCGAGCGTAGCCGCCGCACGGCGTGGAGCTTGTTCTCGGACTGCGAGCGGCTATCCTCGCCAATCGCCGAGACGCCGCTGAGCTTGTGCCGCAGCCGCACCGCGCTCTCGGTCTTGTTGCGATGCTGGCCGCCCGGCCCCGACGCCCGGTACCGATCCACCTCGCATTGCGCGATCAGCGCGTCGTCGCCGACGAGGAGATAGTCGGCGCGGGGCATGATCAGTTCGATTCTGTGGGCGCCGGCATCGGTGTGCTCCGGGACGCCGACTCGGTGGGCTCGAGATAGAGATCGACGCCTGCCTTGTCCCCGGCCCGGCCGTACTCGACGCGGGAGATGCCATTGCCCAGCGCACCCACCAGCTTGCCAAGCTTCGGATCGACGCCCACCTTCGCATCCGCGCACAGCTTCTCGATCTCCCCGAACGAGATCCCCGGCGCGAGGGCACCGACGCGGGAGATCGCCCCGCCGCGGATGCGCACCGCGAGCGAGAACTGCGGCATCGTGACCGCGCGGAACCGATCGACGAGCGCCGACGCGAGCGGAGCGCCCGTGAGCTGCACGAACGCCTTGTTCAGCGCATCGACCTGAACGTCCACGGTCTCGCCGGGCATCGCGACCTCGATCTCGCTGAACGCGGTGTCGCCGATCGCCTGCGTGAAGCGGTCGATGCGCTCGATCTTGTGGTCGTCGACGAGCTTCTTGATCTGGTACTTCGCCTCGTGCGTGCCGAACATCGCCTCGACCGTGGACCACGCATGCGGATCCCAGAAGTGCCAGCCGGTGGTCACCTTGCCGTTCCACACGCCGATCCACGAGCCCACCAGCTGCGGCTCGAGCTGCTCGCCGATGCCATCGAGGAGGGCGGCGTCGCTCTTGGCGATGTTGCAGAGCTTGAAGTAGTCCGCCATCTTCGGGACGAAGCCCGCGGGATCGCCCCAGGCCCCCCACCACACGCGACGCAGGTCGCTACCCAGCATGGCGAGGTAGCTCACACTCTGCCCGTTCGGCATGTCGGTGGGCATCGGGTTGTGCTCCAGCCAACGATCGAGGTGGATGTCCATCCACTCCTCGATGATGGGGAGCTGCGACAGGCTGATCTGTAGGTTGAGTCGCACAGCCAGCGCGCGCTGGAGCGCAAGATCGAGCGAGCTCATCCCCTCGACGGTACCTCAGGTCCCGTCTATCGTGGGTGAATGCGCACCTGGGTGGTCTCCGTGCTGCTGGT
>JAYVRN010000471.1:0-1549 GCA_043776275.1 Myxococcales bacterium
GCGATCGCCGCGGTGATCGTCGAGCCGATGCAGGGTACCGCGGGCAATGTGATCCCGCCCGTCGAGTTCCTCCCCGCCATGCGCGCGATCGCCGACGAGGCCCAGGCGCTGCTGATCACCGACGAGATGATCACTGGCCTGGGACGCACCGGCACGTGGTGGGGCGTGGACCACACCGGCGTGGTTCCGGATATCGTCACGATCGGGAAGGCGATCGGAGGGGGCTTCCCACTCTCCGCGCTCGCGACCACGGATGCGATCGCCGCCGCCAAGCCGTGGGCGAACGCGTCGGGAAGCTCGTCGTCCTACGGCGGGAATCCGCTCGCTGCGGCGGCGGGCGCGGCGGCGCTGCGGATCATCGCGGACGAGGGCCTGATCGAGCGATCCAGGACGGTCGGCGCGGCGATGCTCCGCGAGCTCGAGACCTGGGTCGACCGCTATCCGTTCGTGGGCCTGGTGCGGGGCGCCGGGATGTTCCTCGCGATCGAGCTGGTCTCGGACAAGCGAACCCGCACGCCCCTCTCGCGCGCGATCACCGAGCGGATCTTTCATGCGTGCGTCCAGCGCGGTCTGCTCGCGATGACGTACGCGGCCAGCGTGCGGCTCCAACCGGCGCTCACCACCGACGAGGCCACGGCGATGAACGGGCTGGCCATCCTGCGCGAGGTGTTCGATCTGGTCGCCGCGGAGCGCTGGTGGACGATCGCGTGATCGCCGCCCCCGTGACCTGCCACGTGCTCTAAGCTGCGGGCGCGATGACCGCCAAGGCGTGGATCCGAGCCCGGCTGGACGCCGTGCGTGCGCGCGACCTGCGCCTGGTGGGAGCCCTGCTCGCGATCGGGCTGCTCGCGATCGTGTTCCTCAAGATCGGGAACGAGATCTCGGAGGGCGAGACCGATCGGATCGATCGCGCGATCCTGCTCGCGTTCCGCAACACGCCTTCGGACCCGATCGGCTCGCCCGATGTGGAGGCCGCGATCATGCACATCTCGGCGCTCGGCTCGGGCGCGGTGACCACGCTGATCGTCGTGATCGCCACGCTGTTCTTCGTGCTCGCCGGGCGCTGGCGCTACGCGCTCCTCATGATCGGCTGCGCCGCGGGGACGCTGGTGTGGATGAGCCTCCTGAAGGGGCTCTACGAGCGACCGCGGCCAACGGCGGTGACCCAGCTCGACCCACCGGGCGGGCTGTCGTTCCCGAGTGGGCACTCGATGATCTCCGCTGCGCTCTACCTCACCCTCGGCGTCCTCGTCGCCAGGGCGCTGCCCACACGAAGGCTGCGCGTGTTCGCCGTCCTCACCGGCGCGTTCCTGACGATGATCATCGGGCTCTCACGCGTCTACCTCGGCGTGCACTACCCCACTGATGTCCTCGCAGGCTGGACCGCCGGCGCGGCATGGGCGCTGATCTGCGGCGTGCTGGTCCAGGTGCTCGGCCGCCGGGGCGTCCAGCAAGTGCCGGTTCGAGACGCCGACGAAGCTCCTTGAGCGTCAGTCCTTGTCGCCGTCGCCGTCGCCCCCGCCGGAGGCCTCTTCTTCGACGAACGCAC
>JAYVRN010000472.1:0-18195 GCA_043776275.1 Myxococcales bacterium
CCCGCTCGAGCAATGCGACGCCGACGGCGTAGTGCTCGTCGTCGATCAGCTCGTCGATCTTCATCACGTCGAGATGCGCTGCGGATTCCATCGCCGAGCCTCTGGCAATCGCGTAGTACCTGGCCTTGTCGGCACGGCCGGTCTTGCCGGCTCCTTCGGCGATGTTCTGTGGGACCGACTGCGCGGAGCGGCGGAGTTGATCCATCAGGTCGGCATGGCCCTTGGGGATGCGCTGGAGTAACCGGCGTGCGAAGGCGAGGAATTCGATCGAGCGCTGGTACACGTCGAGCTTCTGGAAGCTGAGCATGACCACCCTATCGGCCACTCGGCGCGGCGGTTGCGTGACTCCCGTCAACGGGGGGGCGATCACGATCACGGTAGCGTTCCCGTTCCCGTTCACGTGCACGGCCACGATCACGGGGGCGATCACGTCGACGATCACGTTCACCTTGGTGGAGCCTAGATTCGCAACCAGAGCAGCGCGCAGCCGATGGCGACGACCTCACCGTAGCTCCGTGGCGGCTTCTCGTAGCGAGTCGCGAAGCGTCGCGCAATGCGGCAAACAGTCCATCCCAGCGACCGTACTTGGACCATTGGTCGAACCGATTGAACACCGTCTTCCAAGGGCCGAACACTCCCTAGCCCCCCACGGGGCCAGGGCCCGACCCATGCACGGTTTGTGCAACCCGGGGCGAGATCCGACCGGGGCCTGCAGAAAACCATTGAAGCTGCCTCGCACCTGGATAGGATGCCGGCGGGGGTCTTGATGTCAGCTGCGCTTCGCGCTCTTTCGCTCGCACTGTGCGTGTGCAGCTGCGCCAACGCCGGCGGCAACGGTCCCGGCGGGGACGATGCGCCCAAGACCGATGCGGCGGTGAAGTTCGACGCCAGCGTCACTCACGGGGATGCTCCACTGGCGCTCGATGCCTCGATCGACGCGACGATCGCCGCCGACGCCGCGGTCGATGCGCCGAGCGGACCGTTCTGCGCGAACAACGGCGAGTGCACGACCTCGGGCGAGTGCTGCGTGACGCTCGGTGGGATGATGGGCTTCTGCGCGCCGGGGAGCGTCGTCCTCGGTCAGTGCTTCCCGCAATAGCTCAGTAGCCGGACCGCTCCGCCATCAGCGCGCCGTCGACGAGCACGCGGAACTGCTGCGCGCGAAGCCCCGCGAACAGCCGCGGCCGCCGCTTCTCGATCACGACGTCGTGGTTGAACACCTTGCCCTCCCAGATCTGAAGCAGTTCGACGGTGAAGTGGGTGCCGAGCTCACGCGGGCTCTGCAGCGTGACCTCGGTGTCCCGTGCGACCAGCTTGGTAGCGCCAGTGAACCAGCTCCGCGTGAACACGACCGTGGTGCCCGCGACCTGAAACTCGATCCGCATGGTCAGTCGAGGCCGAGCTTCTCGAGGTCACCCTCGTCGAGCCCGAAGTAGTGCGCCGTCTCGTGGAGCACGGTGATCCGGATCTCCTCGGCGAGATGGTCCTCGTCCATCGCGAACCTCTCGAGGTTGGTCTTGAACAGCAGGATGTTGGTGACCGACGGCGCGGCATTCCCGGTCTCCGGCATCGGCGTGCCCTGGAACAGGCCCAGCATCCGCGGATCGAGCCCGTCGGCCACCATCGCCTCGGAGGGCGCTCGGTCGATCAGGATCGGGATGCGCTCGAGCTTGGTGCGGATGTTCTGCGGCAGCTCCGCCAGGGTATCGAGAGCGATCTGCTCCACCTCGTCGTCCGTGATCGAGATCGGGGCTGCCGGGAGCTTGGCGTCGAGGATCCGGACCTGCTGCCACGCCGCGATCATCTGCAGCCGATCTTCGGCCGCCTCGTGGACCCGGCCGAGCAGGTGGAGGGCATCGGCCTCGGACTCGGCGTCGAGCTTGCGCGCGGCCTCGATCCAGCGGACCGCGGCAGCCGGATCCTCCGCCGCCAGGGCCAGCTCGGCGAGATCGAGTGCGAGCTCGGCGTCGTCGATCACGGAGCTCGAGAGCTCCCCGAGAGTCTCGCGGGCCGCGGGCTTCTGGTCGCGGGCGAGGAGCGCCTCGGTCTTGATGTAGACGGCCTCGACGAGATCCTCCTCCTCGTCGATGAAGTCGAAGGCGGCCTCGACGGTCTCGAGCGCGGCATCGGGATCGGCCTGGCCGTGGAGCTGGAGGCGCGCGATGCAGATCCGGGGCATCGGGTCGTCCTTGCTCAGCTCGGACAGCGTGCGGTACTGGGCGATCGCCTCCTCGACGTCCCCGCGCGCGTCCGCGACGGCTGCGGCGAGGGTGATCACGTCGGGGTGCTTGCGATCGACCCTGCGACAGCGTTCGAGGCAGGCGGCGGCGGTGTCGAGCTCGCCCTCCTCGAGGGCCTCGAAGCCGCGCTCGAGGTCGGCGGTCATGCGATCCGTGCGGGACATATTATTTCTGCTTGATACTCCGAATTGGGGGCGCGTGGTTGCGAGGGGTTGCCAGGGGTTGCCAGGGGTTGCGTGTGGTTGCGCTGGCATTTGCGGAGGGTCCCGCATGTCGCTATCGTCGAGCCGTGATGCAGTACCTGGCGCGGGCGATGGTCTGGCTGACCCTGGTGGTCGCGCTCGTGGCGTGCCCGCGGAGCACCCGCAAGACGTTGGTGCCCGACGTCCCGCAGAACGGCGCCGCCGAGGCGCGATCGCGGTTCGCGGAGGCCAAGGCCAAGTTCCTGCGCGACGGTCGCAACACGGAGGAGTTCCGGCAGATCGCCGAGGACTTTCCGGACGACCCGATCACCCCATGGGCCCACCTGTATGCCGGCATCGCGGCGGTCAAGGCTCGCAAGTTCGACGTGGCGATCAAGGCGCTCCAGACCACGGTCGATGCCGACGTCGATGCGGGCCTGACCACCCGTGCCGAGCTGTTCCTCGGGATCGCGAACAACTACGGCGGGGACCCACACAAGGTGCTGGGGCTGCTCAAGCGAGGCGAGAAGGCGATCGAGAACGATGACGAGCGGACCGAGTACCTCGGCGCCCTCGCATACGCGACCGCGCTCGGAGAGCGTCCGCTCGCAGCGCTCCCCGTGTTCGATCAGCTCTACGGTCGGGTGACGCCAGGGGAGAAGGCGCTGATCGTCGCGCGCGTCGGCGAGCTCGTCGCAGCTGCCGATCCGGATACGCTGCGCCGGATCTACGACGAGATCGACGACCGCAAAGGTCCGTCGATGGCCGCGGTCGCGAGCCGGCTCGCCCTGGTGGCCGATCAGGCGGGGAAGGTCGATGACGCGCAGAAGTTCCGCGACGTCGCCACGCCCGCGCGGGTCGCCGTCGGGCTCCCGAGGACGATCGGTGACACCCCCGTCACGTCCACCGGCGCGGCGAGCTCGGGCAATGCGGGCCTGGTCGGCGCGGTGTTGCCGCTCGGTGGGAAGCAGAACCGTGTCGCCGAGGCGGCGGCCGCGGGGCTCGGGATGGCCGCGGGCGTGTCCGATGGCAAGGGCATCGCCGCCGTGGAGGTCCGCGCCGCGCTCGATGCGGATGCGTCTGCGATGGCCGTCGAGGATCTGGCGCGCAGCAATGTCATCGCGATCGTCGGGCCGATCGATTCGAGTGCGGTCGATGCGGCGGGCAGCCGCGCCGAGAGCCTGCAGCTGCCGCTGCTCAGCCTGTCAACCGCCGCGGAGAAGAACGCTGGCTCGAAGTTCGTGTTCCACATCGTGCACTCCGGCGAGGCGCGCAGTCGGGCCCTCGCCCAGCGTGCGCTCACCAAGGGCGTGAAGAAGTTCGCGGTGCTCGCCGCGGACAACGGCTATGGCCGCGCGATGACCGCGGCGTTCAAGGATGAGATCGAGAAGGGCGGCGGCACGATGGTCTCCACGGTCACGTACAAGGCCGACACCAAGTCGTTCGCGGGGTTCACGGCGAAGCTGGCCGGAGATTGGGATGCCGTGTTCGTCCCCGCCCAGGCCGACACCCTCGGGCTGATCGCGCCGGCGCTCGCGGCTACCGGCAAGATCCCCAAGCCACTCGGCACCAAGAAGGTGATCGGTGGCCGCGCGATCTTGCTCCTGTCGACCGCCGAAAACCTGACCGCGGCGTACCTGACCGACGCGGGGCGCCACTCCACGGGCGCGCTGTTCGCACCGGGCTACTACCCCGACGACCAGGATCCCGCCAGCAAGGCGTTTCTCGACCGGTTCATCGCCGCGTTCGGCAGGGCGCCGGGCTTCCTCGAGGCGTATGCCTTCGATGCCGTCCAGCTCGCGGCGGCGGCCGGAACCTCCGGGCGTGCGGGCCTCGCCGCGACGCTGGCCAAGGGCGAGCTCGCTGGCCTGACCGGAACAATCCGGTTCGACGCAGACCATCGGCGAGCCGATCCCGGCGTGATCTACATGGTCGCCGAGGAGACCGGTGGCGTGTTCGCGATCCGCGTCGCCAAGTGACCCTCGCGGCGCGGGGTGGTACACCCGCCACGTGGCTGAGCGAGAGTTCCCCGGTGTCGGCAATCGCCTGATCGCTGCGCTCGACGCTCCCGGGCGGGCGGAGGCCGAGGCGCTGATCGGTGCGCTCGGGGGTGTCCCGAGCTGGATCAAGCTCGGCCTCGAGCTGTTCTGTGCCGAGGGTCCGTCGATCGTCTCGGACCACGTCGCACGCGGGCGTCACGTGATGCTCGATCTCAAGCTGCACGACATCCCCGAGACGGTCGCCCGCGCCACCGCGCGCGTAGCGCAGCTCGGTGCGGGCCTGCTCACGGTCCACGCCGGCGGCGGGCGCGCGATGCTCGAGGCGGCGGTCAAGGCGGCGGGCCCCACGATGAAGGTCCTCGCCGTCACCGTGCTGACCTCGCTCGACGAGGCCGACCTCGCGGACATCGGCGCGATCGGCCCGATCGCTGCGCTGGTGCAGAAGCGCGCCGAGCTGGCGATCGCCGCCGGCTGCGCGGGCGTGGTCGCCTCGCCGCACGAGGTCGCGGTGATCCGCGCCATCGCACCGAGCGCCTTCCTGATCGTGACCCCAGGCGTTCGGCCCGCGGGCGCCGCGCTGGGAGATCAGAAGCGCGTGATGACGCCGAAGCAGGCGCGGCTCGCCGGCGCAGACCTCGTGGTCGTGGGGCGCCCGCTGCGCGATGCACCCGATCCGGCGGCAGCGGCGCGCGCCATCGTCGCGGAGCTTGCATGACCACCGACGGTCCCGGAGAGCGTGCGGTCTATGGCGCGGGGCCGGTGCGCGAGCTGCTCGCGGTGCGCCCCAAGGCGATCAAGGCGATCTGGGTGGATCCCGCCCGCGCGGGCCGGCAGACCAGTGATCCAGTCGCCGCGATCGTCGTCACCGCGCGCGCGGCGGGGGTGAAGGTCGAGGATCGCGATCGCCGCGCGCTCGACCGTGCGGCAGGCGAGGGCGCCGTCCACCAGGGCGTGATCGCATGGCTGGGCCCGTTCCAGTACGCCCAGCTCGAGGACCTCGTCGCGGGGCCGGGCCCGGCGCTGCTGGTCGCCCTCGATGGCGTGGAGGATCCCCGCAACCTCGGTGCGATCCTGCGCTCGGCGTACCTGCTCGGTGCCGGCGGCGTGATCATCCCGGAGCATCGTGCGGCGGCGGTCACGTCGTTGACCTCCAAGGCGTCCGCTGGCGCGAGCGAGTTGTTGCCGGTGGTCCAGGTCGGCAACCTGGTGCGCGCGCTCGACGAGCTCCGCGAGCACGGCCTCTGGCGCGTGGCCGTCCACGCGAGCGAGAAGGCACAGCGGATCGAGGAGATCGACGGGAAGCTCTCGCTGTGCCTCGTGCTCGGCGCGGAGGGCTCCGGGATCCGTCCCCTGGTCGCCAAGAACTGCGATTTCCACGCGGTGATCGACATGGCGGCGGGGCGCGAAGCGGTCGGGTCGTTCAACGTCTCGGTCGCGGCCTCGCTCGCGCTCTATGAGATGCGTCGCCAGCGCGCGGCAACTCCCGACGAGTAGGGTGTCCGAACGCGCCGTGGGCGCTGGATATTTCGACCCGATCCTCGGAAGATCGCGGGCCAGCCGACTCGTACAAGGGGAACACCATGGGACTCGCCGAACGCCGCGCCATCAAGGACTTTCAGGACAAGCACCTGCCCGCGCTCCAGAAGGAGATCCAGGACGTCGCCGGGTTTGCCGTGCCGTTCGAGATCACCTGGGAGCAGCTCGCCACGGAAGGGCAGGGGGACTCCTACGCGGAGAACTGGACCGCGATCTACTTCAAGCCCGTGCTCGACGCGCTGCGCTCGATCACCCGCGATGACATGGGCAAGGAGGCGCTCAAGGCGGCTCTGAAGAAGATCGAGTTCCGCAACAGCTCCGGCTACTACTCGCCGGGCAGCGCGATCAAGTACGACGCGGGTACGATCCTCATCGATCACGACATGACGAACGTCGGCGACGTCGCCGATCGCGCCAAGTACCTGACCGAGATCATCGAGAAAGCCCTCTAGTGGCCGACAGCGATGGCGACGTCCTCGCACAGCTCGGGGGCCGTTCGCCTCGCCGGCTGCTCGAAGATCTCTCGCACCTCGGCAAGACGCTCGCGGCCAACGATCGCCCGCGTCCGGAGCTCGAGCTGCACCTCTCGAGCGGAACGATGCTCCGCGGCCGGATCGTCGAGGTCGCGGATGGCGGCGGTGGGGCCGTGGTCTCGATGCTCGTCGGTGGATCGGTGCGCGCTCCGACCGTGAGCTTCGTCCGCGTCGACCAGATCGCGGCGGTCACGGTGATCGACGCGAGCCTGCTCGTCCGTCCTCCGGTGCTGGATGCACCCGTGCCGGGCAAGCTCGAGCTCGCACGCATGCTCGCGGCGCACACGAGCACGCTGGCCACCAGCGTCGGGCGCGCGCTGCCGATCGAGTTGCCTGCCGAGCTCGACGACGATGGACGGCGCGCGATCGGGATGCTGCTCCCCGTCCTCCTCGAGGTCCTGACGGCGATCGCGGGCGATCCGATGGGCAAGGATGCGCTGGCGGCGATCCAGGCGATCGACCTGTCCGCGGGTAGCTCGGCGGAGGTCGCCCGGCCTGATCCGCGACGGCTCGTGGTCCACGCGCCTCGGCTGCTCGGCGAGCAGTTCACGGCCGCGACCCTGCGGACCGAGCTCGAGAAGGTCCTGTAGGACCGACCGCTCTTAGTTCTCGATCTTCTCGAGAAAGCTGGTCTTCAACAGCTTCTCGCCGTGGACCGGGAAGAACGTGTACACGCTGTCGCCGACGACGCGGACGACCTCGCCGTCGCCCCAGGTCGCGTGCCGCACGATGTCGCCCTTCTCGAGCGGGCCGAACACGGGGCGCTTCACGCGCTCGATCTTGAGCGCACGACCACGGCCGCCGCGCCCGCGGCGCATCGCCTCTTCGAGCAGCGCCTTGCGCTGGGTGGCATCCACGCCACCGCGGCGCGCGGCCAGGGCTGCGGCCACGGTCTCCGCCTCCTTGTTGGGGCCGGCGGCCGATCGCGCGGAGCGCACGCAGTTGTCGCAGGTCCCGCAGGGTGGCGCGTCGAGATAACCGAAGTACGTGACCAGCAGCCGGTTCCGGCACAGGTGGGACTGCGCATACCGCAGCATCGAGGCGAGGCGAGCGCGATCCTGCGCACGCTTCTGCTCGTAGCGGCTCGCGGCGCGGGCGAGGTTCTCGATGCTGGGCGGCTCGAGGGCGAGCGGCGCGAACAGGGCGCCGGGCGCCTCCGCGGCGAACCCGACCTCTTTGAGGAACGACAGCACCACGCGAGCCTTCTTCGCGGGCGCGTCTGCGCGCTCGGCGATCTCCTTGACGGTACGGAAGACGTCCGCGTCGTCGTCGTCGGACTTCGCGATCTTGCCACCCGCGACCTGAACGAGCGCCTCGGCGACGGCGCGGGTCTGCTCCGGCGTGGGATAGCGACCGCCGAGGAAGAAGCTCTGGATCCGCTTGTCCTCGGGTTGGTAGAGCAGGACGCAGTCCGCGGGCTTGCCATCGCGACCCGCGCGACCGGCCTCCTGGTAGTAGCTCTCGAGCGAGCCTGGGAAGTTGTAGTGAATGACGAACCGGAGGTCCTGCTTGTCGACCCCGAGGCCGAACGCATTGGTCGCGACCATGAGGCGTGGGTCACTGCGCTCCATGAACGCGCTCTGCACCCGCTCGCGATCCTTGGCACGCATCCGGCCGTGGTAGCGGCCACACTCGACACCCTGCGACCACAGGAAGTCCGCGAGCGCGTCCACGGTCTTGACCGTCGCGGCGTAGATGATGCCGCAGCCCTCCTGCTTCTCGATCAAGCGAAGGAGGAGCGCCTGCTTCTTGCGCTCGCTCGACGCCTTGACAACGTGATAGCGGAGGTTCGGGCGATCGAGCCCGATGTCGATCACCGACGCCTCCGGAATCTGGAGCTGCGCGAGGATGTCGTCCTTGACCTTGGGGGGCGCCGTCGCGGTCAACGCGAGCACGGGCGGCTTGCCGAGCGCACGCACCGCTTCGCCCAGCCCGAGGTAGGCGGGACGGAAGTCGTGGCCCCACTGCGAGATGCAGTGCGCTTCGTCGACCACGAACAACGAGACGTTCACGGTCGCGAGCCGCTCGCGGAACTTCGGATCGCCGAGCCGCTCGGGCGTGACATACGCGATGCATGCGCGATTGGAGGACAGGCGGGTGAGTGCGGCCAGCTCGTCGCGCGGTGACAGCGTGGAGTCGAGCCGGATCACCTCCATATCGAGGTGATCGAGCTTGTCGTACTGATCCTTCATCAACGCGATCAGCGGAGAGACGACCAGGGTGACGCCGGTCAGCTCGAGCGCGGGGAGCTGGTAGCACAACGACTTGCCGGCGCCGGTCGGCATGATCGCCAGCGTGTCGATGCCGGCGAGCACATTGCGGATCGCGAGCGCCTGGCCGGGACGGAACGCCGACAACCCGAACCGCCGCTGGGCGAGCTCGAGCATGCGTGCATCCGTGGTCGCCGCCTCCTGGGCGGCATGTGCTTCCTGCGTCTCACCGACCTCGAGGTCGTCGTGATCGGCCGGGTCGGCCGGGTCGGCCGGGTCCATGTGATCGGCATGATCGTCGTCGGTCAGATCGGTCGCAGAGTCGGCGTGGACGTCGAGGGCGTCCGTGTCCTCGAGCCGCATCGGTGCGATCGCGTCACGGGTGCCACGAGCGATCTTCACGGGCTCGATCTTGACCGGCTCGTCGTCGACGGCACGCTTGCCACGACGCCGCTCTGGAGGAGCGCTCTTGGGCATGAATCACAACGCTCGCCCGGAACCTGGCTTCAGGCAAGCGCTACCTCCGGGCTACTCGGTGAGGTGTGGCTGCGTCCTGCAGCCTGTGTTTTTTGTGTGGGCCGCAACACCATGTAATTTTGCCGTTCTCGTCGGGGATGAACGTTTCCACGACGAGGTAGGCAGCGCGCACACCCGGGCGAACGCGCGTCCTACCCAAACAGGGGGTGCCTCATTTTGCGGCGATCTGGCCCTCGGCCTTGAGCAGCTCGGCAGTGAGGACGGCGCCGCCCGCCGCGCCGCGCACCGTGTTGTGCGAGAGCGCGACGAACCGCCAGTCGAACATCGCGTCCGGGCGAAGCCGGCCGATCGAGATCGCCTGGCCATGGCCGGCATCGCGATCGAGCCGGGTCTGGGGCCGCGTGTCATCCTCGAAGTAGTGGAGGAAGGGCTTGGGCGCGCTGGGCAGCCCGAGCTGCTGTGGCCGACCGCCGAACTCCTTCCACGCGGACAGGATCTGATCGCGGGTCGGCTTTCGCTCGAACGCCACGAACACCGCCGCCATGTGTCCGTCACTGACCGGCACGCGGATGCACTGAGCGGTGATCAGCGGCGCCGTGGCATTGACGATCTTGCCGCCGACGACCTGGCCCCACACCTTGAGCGGCTCCTGCTCGCTCTTCTCCTCCTCGCCCTTGATGAACGGGATCACGTTGTCGACCATCTCGGGCCACGACTCGAAGGTCTTGCCGGCGCCGGAGATCGCCTGGTACGTGCACACGGCGATCTTGGTCGGTCCGAACGCCCACAGGGGATGGATCGCGGGGACGTAGCTCTGGATCGAGCAGTTCGGCTTGACCGCGATGAAGCCGCGCTTCGTGCCGAGGCGCTGCTTCTGGGCCTCGATCACGCCCATATGGTCCGCGTTGATCTCGGGGATCATCATCGGCACGTCCGAGGTCCACCGGTGCGCGGAGTTATTGGAGACCACCGGGGTCTCGGCTCTGGCGTAGTCCTCCTCGAGCTTCGCGGTCGCGGCCTTGTCCATGTCGACCGCGCAGAACACGAAGTCGACCTGGCTGGCGATCGCGTCGACGTCCGAGGCGTTGCCGACGGTCAAGCGCGCGGCGGTCGGCGGGACGTCTCCTCCGAGCGTCCATCGGCCGGCGACGGCGTCGGCGTACCGCTTGCCCGCCGAGCTCGGGCTGGCGGCAACGGCCGTGACCTCGAACCATGGGTGACCTTCGAGCAGGGACACGAAGCGCTGACCGACCATGCCGGTCGCGCCGAGGACGCCGACCTTGAGCTTGTTTGCCATTGCAGGACGAAATCTATCAAATCTGGTGCGATCGTCGACCTCGAACGGCGCGTCAGGCCTTGCAGTCTCCGCCTGAATACTAAAAATACCGCCCATGCCGTTGCTCGAAGGTCTGCGTGTCATCCACTCCAAGATCCATGGCTACGGCGTGGTCACCACCCGGCCGTTCGCGGCTGGCGAGACCATCTGCTTCGGCGACGGCGTCCTCTATCAGGCAGACGCCGAGTTCGACGACACCTATGCGTTGATTCTCGATGGCGAGGACTCGGGGCACGGCGATCCGGTGTTCTGGGACCTCGCGTGCCAGACCCGCTGGATGAATCACTCGTGCGATCCGAACAGCGAGGTGTGCTCGAAGTGGGACCACACGGAGCGCACGATGCGCGCGTGGTGGGTGGCCTTGCGCGACATCCCGGTGGGCGAGGAGATCACCTACGACTACGCGTTCGTCGCCGAAGTCGCGGAGGCTTGCTACTGCGGGGCGCGTAGCTGCCGTGGGTTGATCGTCGACGAGGATCCAGACAACCTCGCGAAGCTGCCGGAGCATCTGCGGGCACTGCTGCGGCTTCCGGGCACGGCGCCGCGCGCCGCCTCGTGAGTTGTTCTAACATCCCGCCGCGATGAGCACGCGGATCGGCATTCTCACCGGCGGCGGTGACTGCCCAGGCCTGAACGGTGTGATCCGCGCGGTCACGCTCCACGCACGGCAGACGTTCGGCTGGGAGGTCGTCGGGATCCGGAACGGCTTCGAGGGCCTCTACGAAGAGGAGTACGTCGACCTCACGCCGTCCGTCGTCCAGCACCTGCTCCCTCGGGGCGGCACGATGCTCGGCTCGAGCAACCGGGCCAACCCGTTCGCGTACCCCGTCAAGATCCCCGACGGACGGGTCGAGATCCACGACGTCTCGGTGCGCTGCCTCGCGAACCTCGCGAAGCTCGACCTCCACGGCCTGATCGTCGTCGGCGGCGACGGCACGATGTCGTTCGCGCAGAAGTTCATCCAGCGCGGGTTCACGCGGATCGTCGGCGTCCCGAAGACCATCGACAATGATCTCGAGGCGACGGAGTACACCGTTGGCTTCCAGACCGCCGTGGAGATCGTGGTCGAGGCGCTCGAGCGCCTGCACACCACCGCCGAGAGCCACGAGAGGATCATGGTCGTCGAGGTGATGGGGCGCTATGCCGGCTGGATCGCACTGACCTCGGCCCTCGCCGGCGGGGCCCACGTCTGCCTGATCCCCGAGATCGACTACGACCCCGATCGGATCATCGAGGCCTTCCACAAGCGTCACGGCCGCGGCGTCAGCTATTCGATCGTGGTGGTCGCCGAGGGTGCCAAGGCCCGGGGCGCGAACCTGTCGGTCGTGACGGCCGGCTCGGAGGTGCGCCAGGAGAAGCTCGGCGGCGCCGGGCAGCGGGTGGCCGAGATGATCGCCGCGAAGACGGACTACGAGGTCCGGACCACCGTCCTCGGGCACGTCCAGCGTGGTGGGCGTCCGTGTGCGTTCGACCGCGAGCTCGCGACGCGGTTCGGGGTCAAGGCGGTGGATCTGATCGCCGAGGGCGCGTTTGGCCACGTCGCGGCGGTCGAGGCGGGGAGGCTGGTCGCCCGGCCGATCGAGAAGGCCGTGAAGAAGCTCAAGCTGGTCGACCCGGCCGGCGAGCTCGTCCGTACCGCCAAGTGCGTCGGCATCGAGCTGGGGAGCTAGTCATGCGCGATCTGGTGGAACCGAATGCGACGAGCCCGATCATCGGAGCGTGGGATCATGCGTTGCTCGATCCAAACCTCGAGGATGCGAACATCGTCCACTCGCTCGATGGGCTGACCGACCTTGGCCTGGGGCGCGCGGAGAACGCCTATCGTCAGAAGCTGCGGCTCAAGAGCTGGCAGTACATGACGGCGTCGACCGATGACCTGTTCATCGCCTTCGTGGTGGGGACCGCGGGCTTCGCGAGCAACGGGTTTGTCTACGCGGCCGAGCTCGCGGGCGGCAAGGTCCACAAGAAGTTCGCGATCACGCCGCTGCAGATCGGCACACGCGTGGCGCCGTCGAGCGCTGCCGGGGCGCACAGCTTCCGTGCGCGAGGACTCGGCGTGGCGATCGAGAACCTCGAAGGTGGTCGCCGGTTCGCGGCGCATATCGATGCGAAGACCGAGGGCGGAGGCCAGCTCACGGCGGACCTCACGTTCGCGAGTCAGCCCTCGGACGAGCACCTCGCGCTGTGCGTGCCGCTGCCCGGGGGGCGCTGGAACTATACGCACAAGTTCGCGGCGTTCTCGGTCTCCGGCAAGGTGGTGCTCGATGGCCGCACCATCGAGTTCTCTCCCGATCGTTCGTACGGGACCGTGGACTTCACGAAGATGTATGCGCTGCGCCACGCCGTGTGGAAGTGGATCGCGCTATGTGGTCGCACCAAGCACGGCGAGGTGATCGGCCTGAACCTCGTCGATCCAACGCCGGAAGCACCGATCAGCGAGAACGCGGTGTGGATCGGCGGGAAGCGCGAGGCGATCACCGGCGTCGAGCTCGCGTCGCAGACCGACGAGGGTTCGAGCCCGTGGCGCGTGCGCGCCGACACCGTCGATATCTCGATGAAGGCCGTCGCTCACGTCTCGCAGCGTCTCGAGCTCCCCCTCGTCAAACACCGGCTTCGCCACGTGATCGGTGCGTTCACCGGGCGACTCCGCACCGCGAACGGCCGCGTCCACGACCTCGAGCACGTGATCGGCATCGCCGAGGACTACGATACCTGGTGGTGATATAGCCGCGGCATGCGCCTCGCTCGCTCGCTCCGCCTCGCGTCTGTCCTGGTCTCCACCGCCGTGTCGAGCTCTGCGTTCGCCGGCGCACCGTGCCTGCCGAAAGCGTGGTTCTCCAAGGAGTCTGCGCCACGTCTCGATCTCGGCCTCGTCGCCGGCGCGCCAGTCCTGTGCGCTCACGCCGACTACGAACACGCCGGGCTGCTCGGCTGCTTCGGTGTGGATCCCAAGACCGGTGCGCTGTCGGACGCGCCCGCGAGCGCGCTCCCGGGGCACAGCGTCCGCGGCAAGGTCGACGCGAAGGGCTGCCTCGAGGGGTACTGCCCGGCGCCCAAGGCGGCGGCCGACGAGCTGCTGCTCTATGCGACCAGCACCGACGGCGCACACGCCGTGATTCTGCGCGACAGCGTGCTCCACGTGTTCGACGCGAAGACCAAGAAGCAGACCAAGGCGATCGCGCTGTTCGATGACAAGGCGCCCGGCGACACCAACGTCGGGAACGAGCCGTACGAGCTGCTCTACGTCGGCAACGCGATCTACGTCGCGGGCACCGACGCGGGCCCGTACCAGGCGCTGTGGTCCTACAAGGACGATGGCAAGCGCACGGGCCTCGTCAAGGACGACGGCGCCGACCCCGGTGGCTTCTCCGTGTTCGCGGGCGGCGCCAACGTGCTCGACGACAAACACGTCGCGCTGGCCAGCGCAGGGCTCCAGGAGCTCCTGGTGATCACCAGCTCCGATGGTGTGCGCGCGGTGACGGCGCGCGCGGTCAAGCCGGGCGCCTGCAAGCCCGATGAGCTCGCGTACCTGGGCGAGGGCTCCGACGTCAGCAAGGCGTGCAAGAAGGTGCTCGCACGAAGCTACCAGCCGTTCGTAGACCTCGATCTCGTGGCGCTCCCCGCGGGCGGCGGGTACCTGGCGGCGCTCGGCGGCAAGCTGCGAGGCTCGGTGGCGATCCTCGATGCGAAGACGCTGGTCGAGGCCAAGCGCATCAAGCTCAAGCGCTGCGCGAAATGACTCAGGTCGTGGCGGCGGGAGCCATCATGATCTCGCCGTCGCGCACGTAGATCGATCCGGGGATCGCCTTGGCGGTGCGCTTCCCCACGGCGGCGAGCTCGGCCAGTCCGGCGTACGTCTTCGCACGCGCGAGTGAGATCGCGGCGATCGAGACGCTCATGATCGGGAACTTTCGCTGAACCCCGAACCGATCCTTGGTCTCGATGTAGCCCTTGTGGCGATCGGCAGGGTGGTAGTAGAGGCGGATCAGCAGGTCGAAGCGCTCGCAGATGCCCTTGCACACCGCGTCCACGCGCTCGGGTGAGGTCACGAACACGAAGTCATCGCCGGCGATGTGACCGATGAAGTCTCCAGGGGCGCCGGCGGTCGTGACCACGTTGCGGATCACGTCGCCGGTCTGGCGGATCACGGCGTTCGCCTTGGCGTACCCGTAGTAGTCGTTGAACGCCTTGAGGTTGTCGAGATCGAGGTAGCACGCGACCGCGGCCTGATCGCCGTGCTCGAGGCGGTGCTCGATCTCGCCCTGGATCGCATCCGCGCCGGGGAGCTGGGTGGTGGGAGAGGCGCCGAGCTCGCGGGCCTGGCGGTCGAGCGCCTTGGCGACGCGCGCGAGCAGCTCGGCGGCGTCGAACGGCTTGACCATGTAGTCCTCGGCGCCCGATCGAAACGCGCGGACCTTGTCGGCGGTGTCGCCGCGGGCGGACAGGAACATGATCGGCGCCATCCCGATCGTGGCGTCGGCGCGGATCATCTCGGCCGTGCGATAGCCGTCGATGCCGGGCATGAGGACATCCATCAGGATCATGTCGGGGCGGAACCGACGGGCTTCGGCGAGCGCCGCGTTCGCGTTGCCGGC
Source organism: Myxococcales bacterium (assembly GCA_043776275.1). Classification (GTDB taxonomy): domain Bacteria; phylum Myxococcota_A; class Polyangia; order Haliangiales; family Haliangiaceae; genus JABFXX01. Next base: position 15,110 of record JAYVRN010000472.1, read on the forward strand.
ATCACGCACCTGATAGCCGCCGAGCTCGAGCACCTCACGGCAGATCATCCGGATCGATGGGTCATCGTCCACGACCAGCACGCGTGGGGCCTCGCGCCGACCGGACTCGACGAGCCGCAGGCAGGCATCGCGGAACACCGCGGGCTGGATCGGGAACTCGAGGAGGTCATCGGCGCCCGCGGCGAGCAGATCGGTCCGCCGCTCGGCGTCGCCGACGACCATGACCGCGGTCTTCGCCGTATCCGGATCGTGCTCGAGGATCGCGAGGAGGGGCAGCACGTCGACCATGGCCCCGGCGATCACCGCGAGGGCAGGGTGCTCCGAGCGCGCGATCGAGAGGGCGTCGTCGACATCGTTGGCGACCAGGACCCGCTCGGTCAGGGACATCAGGAGGCCCTTGAGCAGGAGCGCGCGCCGCGGATCGTCATCGATCACCAGGGCGCACGCACCTTCGCCGAGCTTCTGCCTCCGCGCGGGCCCTTCGTTCGGGTCCGGCATCTGCGCGGTCTTGTCGGACTTCGCCGAGACCGGCAGGGTGAACACGAACTTCGTCCCGGTCGCGCTCGACTCGACCCAGATCCGGCCGCCGTGCGCTTCGATGATCGTGCGAGAGATCGAGAGGCCGAGGGCCGTGCCGCCAACGCGGCGGCTCGATGCGGAGAACGGCTCGAACACACGCTCGCGATCTTCGGGGGCGATCGGATCACCCGAGTTGTGGACGGAGACGCCGACGGCATCCTCCGAGAGGGGCGGTCCGAACACCTGCACGTCGATCACGCCACCGGTGGGCGCGAACCGGATCGCGTTGGTCACCAGGTTGCCGAGGACCTGCGCGAGGCGCTCGGGATCGCCGAGGATCGCGATGTCCTCGGCAGAGGCGCCGAGCACGATCGTGAGCTGCTTGGTCGCCGCGGCCGTGCGATAGCGATCGATCACCTCGCGGGCGAGCCGATCGAGCTGCACCGGCGCCGTGGACACCGTGATCGAGCCCGCCTGGGCACGTGCGAGATCGAGCAGCTGATCGACGAGCTGGTTCATCCGCGTGGCAGCCTGGCGCGCCATGTCCACGTAGCGCAGCTGGCGATCGGAGAGCACGCCGGCGTAGCCCGAGAGCACGATGTCGAGCGCGCCCGCGATCGAGGTCAACGGTGTACGGAGCTCGTGCGCCATCACCTGCGCGAACTCCGCGCGCCGACGAGAGACGTCCGCGGTGTCGCCAAGATCGCGGAGGATCACGATCGCGCCGACCGCATCCTCACCATCGCGGAGCGGCGTGACCACCGAATGCAGCACCCGATCACCGATCCGCACCTCTTCGCGGATCGGCTGGCCGTCGCTCGATCCCGCGGCGAGGTCGAAGGGATAGAACCCGACGGTGTCCTTCAGGTAGGTGGTGTCGACGACCGCATCGCCGGGGATGCCGAGCATCTCGCGAGCCGCCCGGTTGACGAACACCTCCCCGGTGCGGGTATCCGCCACGATTGCCCCGTCCGCCATCACATCGATGGCGTCGCGGAGAGCAGTCAGGGCAACCGACATCGCGATCAAGCATACCAAATCTCGTCGACACCTGTGGTCGGACCGATGTCGGTAAGTCCCCGATGTCACGTCAACTCCCGGCGAAGGCGGGGGGGAACCGGGTAGGTTCGGCGGGCGCGTCGGACCGCGTGGTCAGTCGGCGTCTTGCCGGCGGAACGTGCGCTCGAGGGCCGCGTAGTAGCCGCCCTTTGCCACCAGCTCGTCGTGACGCCCCTGCTCGAGGACCGTCCCTTTGTCGACCACGACGATCAGGTCCGAGTGGCGGATCGTCGACAGCCGGTGCGCGATCACGAGCGTGGTGCGGCCCTTCATCAGCTCGGCGACACCCTGCTCGATCAGCCGCTCGGCCTCAGGATCGACGTGGGCGGTCGCTTCGTCGAGGATCAGGATCTCCGGGTTGCGGAGCAGCGCGCGCGCGAACGCGACGAGCTGACGCTCGCCGGCCGAGAAGTTCGATCCCCGCTCCGCGACCTTGGTGTCGAGGCCACTGTCGCGGCGCGCGAGTGCACGATCGAGCCCGACCCGGCGGACGGCGTCATCGAGCTGCTCGCGGGTGTAGTCCTGTCCCATGGCGATGTTCTCGGCGAGCGTGCCCGCGAACAGGAGCACGTCCTGGGAGACCACCGTGATCCGGCGGCGCAGCTCGGCGAGCGGGAGATCTCGAATGTCGACGCCGTCGATCCTGATCGCGCCGCGCTCGCGCTCGTAGAGGCGGGTCAGGAGCTTGATCACGGTCGACTTGCCGGAGCCGGTGGCGCCGACCACGGCGACGGTGGCGCCGCGCGGGACGCGCATGTCGAGGCCGCGCAGCACGGGCTCCGCGCCATAGCTGAAGTGGACGTTGGCGAGCTCGAGCGCCGGCCCGCTGGTGGAAGGCTTCGCTGCGCCACCCTCGGCGCGGGTCGCCTTGGGATCGGTCGCGCCATCCGGTTCGTCGGTGTCGAGGAGCTGGAAGATTCGCTCGCTCGCGGCCATCGCGCCCTGCATCACGGCGTACTTCTGCGACAGGTCGCGGACCGGGATGAAGAACTTGTTGATGTACTCGATGAACACCACCACCACGCCGATCATCGGGATGCTCTCGGCGCGGTGGCCGGCGGCGAACCAGATCACCACGCCGATCGCGATCGAGCCGATCGCCTCGACGACCGCGTACATCGCGGAGTCCGCGCGGATCTGTCCGAGGTACGCATCGCGATGGCCCGCGTTGATCTCGTCGTATTCGCGCTGCGCGGTGCTGGAGCGCCCGAGCAGCTGGACGACCTTGATCCCCGAGAGGTGCTCTTGCGCGAAGGCGTTCATCGCGGCGAGCCGCACACGGATCTGCCGGAACGAGGCGCGCATCAGACGCCGCGCATACTCGACGAGCACCACGAGCAGCGGCAGCGTCAGGAATGTGAGCAGTGTCAGCGTGGGATCGATCGTCAGCATCACGACCACGATCGCCACCATCTTCACGAAGTCCGCGATCAGGGTGATCGCCCCCTGCGCGAACATCTCGTTGAGGCTCTCGATGTCGTTGGTCATGCGCGTCATCAGCCGGCCCA
>JAYVRN010000473.1:0-4908 GCA_043776275.1 Myxococcales bacterium
CGGCACCCCGTGAACCCGAAGCCCACGCTGCCCGCGTAGCTGTTGCAGGTGATGTTCACCGCCTGCCCGTGGACCGGGATCGACATCGGATAGGCTGCCTCGAGACGCGCCCCGCGGAAGTACCGGGCCTCCTCGGGGCCTGGGACGTTCGAGATCACGACATTGAACGTGGGCCGCACGTGCCCCGCCGTGGAGGGGATCATCTGCAGCATCGAGGGCGCGGTGAGCAGCGCGCTGTACGACAGGATCGCGGCCTTCGACATGCCCTGAAGCTGCGACTTCGCGTGCCTCGTCGATGCGACGATCGTCTGGATCCGCTTCGCGGGATCCGCCACGTCGGTGGCGAGTGAAGCGAGGATCGCGCCGACGGCATTGCCTCCGCCGTCGTCATCCTTCGCGCGAATCGCCACGGGGACCATCGCGACCAGCGGCGCGGAGGGCAAGGCATCGTGCTCGATGAGGTACTTGCGCAGACTCCCCGCCGAGATGGCGAGGATCACGTCGTTCAACGTACCGCCGACGGCCTTGGCCACCGCACGCAGCCGCGTGGTCGCGAGCTTCTGCGTGGCGAACCGCCGACTCCTGCTGATCCGTGCGTTGAAGATGCAGCGCGGCGCTTCGAGCGGAGACACCAGCTCGTGATCGCCTGCGCGCCGCGAGCGCACCACGTTCATCAGCGCTCTCGCCACGCTCTTGCCGGCGCCGTACTGCTCACGCACCGCGGCGAGCAGCTCCGGGAACAGCACGCCCTCTGGTTCGCCTTTGTCGTGGTCCTTCGGCTTGTCCTCCTTCGGAGGCCGGGCCTTCTTGGGCACCGAGAAGAACAGCGGGTGGGTGAGATCGTTGGGGTCCGACGAGAGCGCGTTCGAGAGCACGCGCATCGCGGAGAACCCATCGACCAGCGCGTGGTGGACCTTGACGTACAGCGCGAACCGGCCGCCTTCGAGACCCTCGATCAGGTGCGCCTCCCATGGCGGGCGATGGAAGTCGACCGGGTACCCATGGAGACGCGAGACCAGGATGCCAAGCTCGCGCTCGTCGCCCGGCATGGGCAACGCGGAGCGGCGCACGTGGTACTCGCGATCGACGTTGTCCTCCTCGATCCACGACTGCAGCGGGTTGCGAAGTAGATCAGGTGAGCGGAGCCGCAGGTTCCACGGTGCGTGCACCGGCGCCTCGCGCACCTCGTCCATCAGGTCTCGAAGGTGATCGGGCGGCGTGCCGGGCGCCGGCGTGAATGGCAGCAGCCCGGCGACGTGCATCATCGTCTCCCGTGACTCGCCGTAGAGGAACATCGCGTCACTCGGCGACAATCGCTTCCCGCTCACGGGATCGATCCTACTCCGATGCCGGCGGCCGCGCCTCGATCGGCGCTACAGTTCCCGACCGTGACCGACCTCTGCCCGTGTGGCTCCGGCCAGGTGGACGCCGCCTGCTGTGGCCGATTTCATGTGGGTGCGCCCGCTCCCACCGCCGTGGCGCTGATGCGGTCGCGCTACAGCGCGTATGTCCGCGGCCTGATCGACTACGTGGTCGCCACCCATGACGCCGCGAGCCGGGATCAGATCGATCGGGCCGCTGCCACCGCGTGGTCGCAGGACACCACCTGGCAGGGGCTCGAGATCGTCGCCACCGAGCGCGGCGGAGAATCCGACGACACCGGCATCGTCGAGTTCATCGCGCGCGGCGTGACCAAGGGTGTCCCGTTCGCTCAGCACGAGCGCTCGCGCTTCCGCAAGGTCGACGGCCGCTGGTACTACGTCGACGGCGCGATCCGCGCGCGCGCCGCGGCGACACCAGGGCGCAACGATGTGTGCCCGTGCGGCAGCGGCAAGAAGTACAAGCGCTGCCACGGCTGACCGCGGCCGGCGGCAAGACAAGCGGCTGACCGCCGCCTGCGCTAATCGTAGAGCCGGGTCAGCGGCTGTTCGAACAGCTCGGCCCACAGCGCCGCCGCGGCGGACCGCAGCTCGACCGTCGTGCGGATCGAGAGCGGCCCGACCAGCGCCGCGAGGCGATCTCGATCGATCTCGCCACCGTGGACGACCGGCCCCTTCGACGGGATCCCGAGCTGCCGTGCGAGGCCCTCGACCACCACGACCGCGACGTACGCCTCCTCGATCCGCGGCCCGCCGCGACGGAACGCATGGCGCGCGAGGCTCCACAGCGTGAGCTGCGGTAGCCAGGTGTCACTCGCGATCTGGCTCACGTAGCCCGAGAGCTCATAGCGCGCGCGCACCGCGAACTCCTCGGACTTGCGCTCCGAGAGGATCCTCGCGAGCGGCAGCGGGTACGCGAGCGTCTCCGCCTTGTCGAGCTTGTGCTGCGCCTCGTGGTGCCGCACCGAGGCCACCACGAGCTGCCGAGTCCGCACGGTCGCGCGCTCGGCGGACTGCACGTCGGTATACAGCGCGCTCAGGAGCTCGCGGCGGATCGCCGCGCCGGCCGCCACCGAGAGCGAGCGACCGCGCGTGCGCGCCCAGCCGTCGTCGCCGAGCTGGAACGGCGCGCCGACCAGGACGGGGAGCACCTGCGTGGCGAGCTTGTGATCGATCGCATCGAGCAGCACCACCGGATCCTCGAGCTCCTCGGAGGTCAGGCCGAGCAGCGCGGCGCCACCCCCGATCGTATCGAGGCGGCGTAGATCGAGCACGCGGACCTGGGCGTCGTTCGCCTTCACGAACCCGACCGTCTCGATCCGGTACGTGAAGATGCCCTGGCGGCGCCGCGGGTGTTCGCCCAGCATCTCCGGATCGACGTAGTAGCCAAGCTCCACGGCGGCGAGCTGATCCGACACCACGTCGATCCGGGCGCGCAGCTCGGTCGAGACCTCGCCCCAGGCGCGGTCGCCCGGCGTCAGCAGGATCCACTGCTCGAGCGTGGCGAGCATCTCGGTCCAGGCGCCACCGAGCGCCGGACCATGCGCGGCCATCGCGGGCTCCGCACGCAGCGCCGCGAGCATCCCGGAGCGTTTGCCCTCGTCGATCGGAGCGCCGTGGGTGATCGCCGCGCTGGTCAACACGAGCGCCGGGAACCGCTGGCCCAGGATGCGTTCGATCTCCGGATCGCGCCGCGGCGCCCCGCCCTCACGGAACACCCCGATCGCCGGAGGGGGCGTGGGCCGCTCGTAGGCGTACGTCTTCGCAGGGCCCTTGACCACGAACGCGGTGGCCGCGGCGACTGTGGTGGCGGTCGTGAACGCGATCGCACCGGCGACGATGGTCGCGATCGGCCAGGTCGTCGGCGCCGCGGGCTCGTGGGTCTCGTGCGCGGCGGCGACCTTGATCGGATCCGTCAGGTCGACGCGCTCGCGGCGCACGATCAACGCGGCGGCGCGGAGCACGTGTCGCACGGCGGCCGGATCGGTGTAGTCGCTGACGCCGGTCGCGATCGCGGCCTCGAGTAACGCCGCCTCCAGCAACCGCCGGGCGCGTCCGCGCAGGATCCAGTCGATCTGCGCCAGCGAGGTCCGGGCGACGTTGTCGTCGGCGGCCTCGATCGCGGACGCGAGGGCGGCGAGCACGTGACGTCGAACCACGATCCAGGGACACCGGGGTTTGGCCGCGGTTCCCACGATTGTCACGATTTCGTCGCGGGCCGAGGTAGGGCCATGTACCCGAAGCCGGCCGGACGCAGCCCACCGTCTAGAGGTCCGCGCCGGGTCCCGGGGGGCCCATGTTCAGGGATGGACGGTGTCCGCCTGCGGCGGGATCACGTTGCCGCCGAGGTCCCGGCACGGCGTCGACAGGCCGTTCTCGTCCTTGCACGCGGTGGTCGCGCACGCATACGGCGACGCCAGCGCGGACTTGGGCCCGATGAACATCGGGTTGATCCGCCAGCTATCGCCCTCGTTGTAGTAGGCCTGGCACATCAGCTCCTTCTTGTTCCGGTTCAGCACGAACTTGTAGGTCGCGTCGCGGAGGAACTCGATGTCGGTGTCAGAGTCACCCGCGGCGAGGTACTGCCGCTTGCCATCGGGGCGGCGCCGCATCGCGTTCGCGGTGGTGTCGCCGTAGATCACCTTGTTGATATAGCAACGCTTGCCCTGGATGTACGTGATCATCTGCTGCTGGTCATCGGCGATCCCGCCGCAGCCCTCGAACTTGTAGGTCAGCTTGCCGGCGCCATCGGTCATCGAGCGAATGCCGATCACGTGGCTCGGATCCACGCCCGCCTGCATCGACACCGCGGCGATCGCATCCTGCGGCGATGCGGTGATGATCCACACGTCGTACCCGCGGCTCTTGGCCACGCTGACCAGGTCCTTGCTCTGCGGATAGATCCGCAGCCACGCATTGAGCCCCGTGGTCGTCCCGATCGTCTGGGTGGTGCCCTCGGCCGCCGCCAGCTGCGGAGTCACCGCGGCCACCATGAACTGCTGGAGCTCCGCGTGCGTGTAGCCGGCCATCAGCTGCGACGTCCACGCATACGACGGCTCGATCCAGCGCGTGTTGTGGCCCGCGAACGCGACGGCGCCCGCCTTGGTGACGCTGGTGTTGTAGATGCTGAGGATCTCATCGACACACGCAGTGTTCGTCGCCGGCAGCGGATCGCCAGCCGCGACCGTGGTCCCGCACGCCGCCGTGAGCGCGGTGGCGGCGGCATCGGTGAGGTACGCGCTGGTCTGCTTCCAGTCCTGGTTCGGCGGCTGGCGGACCTTGCTGTTCGCGATCAGGTAGAACGTGATCGCATCGCCGAAGTCGTTCTTGCTGATCGTGTTGTCCCAATCGAGCGTGACGATCGGCTTGTGCGCGGCATCGTAGCCGGCGGACTTGCACCCGGCCGCGTCGAGCCAGGCGGTCAGGTCGGTCTTGTTGGCGCCGAACCACGCGAGCGCCGGATCGAACGCCGTCGGCTGGACCTGGCACTTGTCGATCGGCGTGACCGGCGCATCGGGCGGCGGATCGA
>JAYVRN010000474.1:0-4901 GCA_043776275.1 Myxococcales bacterium
CTCGAGGCGCTGCTCCCCAGCCGCCGCGGTCGGAGCCTGGCCGAGGGCGAGAGCCCGTTCCCTGGGTTGACGGCCTTCCAGGAGACCGACGCGGATCGCTTCTTCGGGCGCGGCCAGGAGGTCGCGCGCATGGTCGCGAAGGTCCGCGAGCTCCCGCTGACGGGGATCATCGGGCCTTCCGGTGTGGGGAAGTCCTCGTTCGTGCGCGCTGGCGTCGGGCCGGCCCTCAAGGCCTCCGGCGAGCTATGGGACATCATCTCCCTGCGGCCGGGCCGCCACCCGCTCGCGGCGCTGGCCAACGTCGTCGAGCGATGGGGCGCAGGGGTGCTCGGGAGCTCCGAGCATGCCGCGGTGATCGAGCGGCTGCGTCGCGAGCCCGGCTACCTCGGCTCGTTGCTCCGGACCCGAGCCCGGACGTCGGGCGGCAACATCCTGCTGTTCGTCGATCAGTTCGAAGAGCTCTACACCCTGGTACCGGACCTCGCCGAACGCCGGGCGTTCACCACGGCGCTGGCCGCCGTCGCCGATGACACGGGGGCTCCGCTCCGCGTGGTGGTGTCGATGCGCTCGGACTTCCTCGACCGAGTCCCGGAGGACGCCGCGTTCGTGGAGCACCTAACACGCGGGCTCGTGTTCCTGTCACCGCCGGATCGCGCGGGGATCGCCGAGGCGCTCCGGGCGCCGGTCGAGATGGTGGGCTACGCGTTCGAGACGCCCGCGATCGTCGACGACATGCTGCGCTCGCTGGCCCACGCTCCGGGGGCCCTCCCGCTGCTGCAGTTCGCCGCGAGCAAGCTGTGGGAAGCGCGCGACCGGCAGCGCCATCTTCTGACCACCGCGAGCTACGAGGCGATCGGCGGGATCAGCGGGGCGCTCGCGACCCACGCCGACGAGGTCGTCGCCGCGATGAACGCCAATACGCGCCGCATCACCCAGCGCGTGTTGCGGCAGCTCGTGACGCCCGAGCGGACGCGCGCGGTGGGCCAGCTCGCCGACTTGCTACAGCTCGACGATCAACCCGACGAGGTCAGCCGTGCGATCGATCAGCTCGTCGCGGCGCGGCTGCTCGTGGTTCACGACGGCGGCGATGCGAGCGGTGGCACGGTGGAGCTCGTGCACGAATCGCTGATCGAACGCTGGCCGACCCTTCGTCGTTGGTTGGATGAAGATCATGACGAGGCGGCGCTGCTCGCCGAGCTCGGCGCCGCGGCGAAGCAGTGGGACGCCCGGGGGCGTCAGCCCGGGCTGCTGTGGCGCGGCGCGGCCATGGAGCAGGCGCGGCGTTGGTACATGCAGCGGCCGCGGAGGCTCCCGGCTCGCGACCAGGCGTTCATCGATGCCGTGCTGGCGCTCGCTCGCCGGGGCCGGTCGATCCGGGGGATCGCGCTGTCGCTCTCGATCGTCATCCTCGTCGGGATCGCCGGCGGCACGATGGTCGCCTATCTCCGCGTGAGGAACGCCGAGCTGCGCGCGCAGCAGAACGCCGACGCCAAGCAGCTCGAGACCCAGCGCGCGGTCGCGGCCCTCGAGCAGATGCAGGACAAGGAGCGCCAGCGGCAGGCCGCGGCGGAGCGCCAAGCTCGTGCCGAGGCCGACACCCGCTCCGCACGCGATGAGGTCAAGGTCAAGGACGCCGATCTGGAGCTGTCTCGCGAGCAGCTCCTGGCGCAGAACGCCAAGCTCCAGACCTTGGTCGTCGAAGCGAAGGCCGCGCGGGACAAGGCCGAGCAGGCCTCGAGCAAGGCCGGCGAGGCGGCGGCGGCGCAGAAGCAGATCTCCGCGCAGCTCGAGCAGGCGCTTGCGGTCCAGCGTGCGACGATCGCCAAGCTCGAAGAGGAGAAACGCAGGCTGTCGACCCAGCTCAAGGAGTGAGGCCGCGGTCCGCACGACCCTCCGTGTAGGATGCTGTCCATGTCACGCTCATGGTTGGCACTGGTTGCTGGCATCTTCGTCGTCGCGGGATGTCCAGGAGCGCCGCGCGTGGGTCCCGAGGCCGTCCGGCCGAAACAGGTAGAGCAGACCACGCCGCCTGCGGCGGTGGCAGCGATGCCGGGGCTACGCCTGCCGAAGGACTTCGTGCCCACGGGATACGCCGCGCGGCTCGACATCGATCCGGCGAAGTCCGGGTTCGATGGCTCGATCGCGATCACGGGTATGGTCGCGCGGCCGACGTCGGTGATCTGGTTGCACGGGTATCACCTCGCCGTGCATCGTGCGACCGCCACGCGGGAGAGCTCCGAGATCGCGATCACGGTGACGCCGAGAGGCGTGGATCTTCTCGAGCTCCGTGCGCTGGCGCCGCTCGCCCCCGGCGAGTGGACGTTGATGATCGACTATGCCGGTGAGCTCGATCTCACCAACACCACGGGTGCGTTCAAGCAGACGGTGGATGGCGCCTCGTACATCTACACGCAGCTCGAGGCGATCTACGCGCGCCGGGTGTTCCCGTGCGTGGACGAGCCCGACAACAAGGTGCCGTGGAAGCTCACGCTCGACGTCCCGGGCAAGCTGGTGGCGGTCTCGAACACGCCGATCATCAGCGAAGCGCCGCTCGCCGGTGACAAGCGCCGCGTCGAGTTCGGGCAGACCAAGCCGTTGCCGACCTACCTCATCGCGTTCGGGGTGGGGCCGTTCGAGATCGTCGACGCGGGCAAGACCAAGCGCGGGATCCCGGTCCGGGTGCTCACGCTCGCCAAGCGCGCCGCGGATGGTGCATATGCGGCCCGCACCGCACCGAAGCTCCTCGAGATCACCGAGGACTGGTTCGGCATCCCATATCCGTACGAGAAGCTCGATTTCCTGACCATCCCGCTGACCGTCGGGTTCGGGGCGATGGAGAACGCTGGGCTCATCACGTTCATCGAGACCTTGATCCTGATCGATCCGAAGGCCGGCTCGAAGGCGCGGCAACACCGCTGGATCTCGGTGGCCTCGCACGAGCTCGCACACCAGTGGTTCGGCGATCTGGTCACGATGGCCTACTGGGACGACATCTGGCTCAACGAGGGCTTCGCGAACTGGATGGAGACCAAGACCAGCTCCACCTTCGATCCGGCCCTCCACGACGAGTACGAGGAGCTCGATCAACGGAACGGTGCGCTCGCCGCCGATAGCCTCGTCACGGCGCGGCAGATCCGGCAACCGATCGTGGTGACCGATGACATCCTCAATGCGTTCGATGGCATCACGTACGACAAGGGCGCGTCGGTGCTCCGGATGTTCGAGCGCTATGTCGGCGTCGACATGTTCCAGCGTGGCGTCCGCGAGTACCTGGCCGCGAAGGCGCATGGCAACGCGACCTCCGGGGACTTCGTGGCGACGATCAGCAAGGTCTCGGGCAAGGACGTCACGGCGGCGTTCGCGACGTTCCTCGATCAGGCGGGCGCCCCCGAGCTCGTGGTGGGCCAGATCTGCACGGGTACCCCGGCCATCACTCTCGAGCAGCACCGCTATCTCCCGGTGGGGGCGAGCGCGCCGAGTGCGACGCGGCCGTGGCTCCTGCCGGTCTGCGTGGCCTACGAGAACAAGGGTAAGCGCGCCGAAGCGTGCACCCTGTTTGGTGACGCGACCGGCAAGCTCACGATCAACCAGGGCGCGTGTCCGCGCTGGGTGATGCCCAACGCTAACGCCACGGGCTACTACCGTGTCGCCTACACGGCCGCGCAGCTGACGTCGCTGCGCGACGAGGCGTGGCCAGAGCTGACGTGGAACGAGCGCCGCGCGATCTTCAACGAGGTCGCCGTCGCGGCGGGGCAGGGCAAGGTCCCGTTGATGCTCGCGCTGTCGTTCGTACCCAAGCTCCTGGTCGGCAATGATCGGTTCACGCTGGGCCCGGCGCTCGGACTCCCCACGGGGTTCAATCGGTGGGTGCCAAAGGACCTCCGTCCGAAGTACGAGGCGTGGCTGCGCACGACGTTCGGACCGGGTGCTCTCGCCGCGGGCCTGTCGCCGAAGGACACGGACTCGCTCGATGTGGAGGTGACCCGCAACGACCTGGTCGGCGCGGTGGCATGGACGGCGCGCGATCCGAAACTCATCGAGCAGGCGGTTGCGCTGGCGGACGGGTGGCGCGAGCTTCCGCAAGCGATGCGCGGCCTCGTGCTGACGATCGCTGTGGACGCCAAGCCCGAGCTGTTCGCGAAGATCCTGAAGGACGTACGCACCGAGCCCGATCGCGTGCGACGGGGTGAGATGTACAGCGCCGTCGCGCAGACCCGCGACGTGAAGCGTCAGGCCGCGGCCCTCGCGATGATCCTCGATCCGGCTCTGGATGTTCGCGAGACCATCTATATGATCTGGTCCGGATCCGAGGAGGACAACTCGGCGGTGGCACGGCAGTTCTTCAAGGACCACAAGGCCGAGATCCTCGCGCGCCTGCCGCAGGATGGCGCGACCAATCCCGTCGCCGGCTACGCCTATCTGTTCACGGGGACCTGTCAGGCCGCGCGCCGCGACGAGGTCACCAGCTATGTGAGGAAGGAGTTCTCGCAGCTACCCGGCGGCGTGCGCGTTGTCGACCAGGCGATCGAGGGCATGAATCAGTGCATCGCGACGCGCGCAGTGGTCGAGCCCGAGCTTCGCGGCTGGCTGACGGGGGTGAAGATCCCCAAGGCCGGCAAGACGGGTGACAGACCCGAGGTCAAGACCAAGGGCAGGGGCGGGGACAAGGACAAGGACAAGGACAAGGTCAAGGGCACCGGCAAGAAGGCCGGGAAGGGCCGCAAGGGCTAGGCGCCGAAGTCGTTCGAACGCGGGTAGTTACGTCACATGTAACCTGCGGTGGGCTCCCAGGCACTGTGTGTTCGACGGTCGAAGTTCGGCCGCGAGAGGACCGCTATGCCACGCCTGGCTCATGGGATCCGTTTGTTCGCAGTGCTCGCCGCGATCGTCGCCAGCACGAG
>JAYVRN010000475.1:0-4900 GCA_043776275.1 Myxococcales bacterium
CGCCGCCCCAAGAAATCACCTCGCAACCTTGCGAAATGGTGTCGGGACGTGGTGCAAGGACAGCGCGCGAAACCGTGTTTTGTTCGCGCCAACGCAGGAACCTAAATGCCGCGTTTCACATTCCCCGAGTGGACCGACACGCTCAAGAAGTGGATCAACCTCCTGGTCCTCGGTGCGCCGATCTATCTGGTCGCCCTGGTGGCCTACGGCGTCACTCCGGAGGCGATCCGGATCGGCTATCAGCCGGACCAGCCGGTCCCGTATAGCCACGCACTTCACGCGGGCGAGCTCGGCCTCGACTGCCGCTACTGTCATTCGACGGTGGAGCGCGCAGGCAAGGCCGCCGTCCCGCCAGCCGCGGTGTGCATGAACTGCCACTCGCAGGTGAAGAAGGAATCCGATCTCCTCCTCCCGATCCGCCAGGCCTACGCGGAGAACCAGCCGGTCCACTGGACGCGCGTCCACGACCTGCCGGACTACGTGTATTTCAACCATTCGGCGCACGTGAATGCCGCCGTGGGTTGCGAGTCGTGCCACGGCCGGATCGACCAGATGGTCAAGGTCTTCCAGTCGAAGCCCCTGACGATGTCGTGGTGCCTCGATTGTCACCGGAACCCGGAGCCGAACCTGCGGAAGGCCGATGCGGTCACCGTGATGGGGTATCAGCCCGGCAAGGACGAAGGCGCCGCCGTGATGAAGGCGAACAACGTCCACCCGCCCACCAACTGCTCGACCTGCCACCGCTAGGAGTCGAGGATGTCCGCAAAAGAACCTGACGACCACGGCCCCGATCACGACCATGGTCACGGTCACGATCACGACCATGCTCACGACGATCATGCGCACGACGAGGTCGTGGCGCCGATCGCACCGAACGAGCACGGTTACTGGCGCTCGCTGAAGGAGCTCGAGGGCAAGGCGAGCTTCCAGCTCGATCCCGCCTCGGCCCGCAACGAGTTCCCGACGGCCCCGGATCGCACGATCGATCCGATGCACCGCCGTAACTTCTTCCAGCTGATGGGCGCTTCGATGGCGCTCGCCGGCGTCAGCGCCTGTCGCTACGAGAAGGAAGAGATCGTTCCGCTCGCGCGCCGCCCCGAGGATCAGACCCCGGGCGTCACGCAGCAGTACGCCACCGCGTTCGATCTCGGCGGCGTCGGGCACGCGATCGTCGCGACCGCGTTCGAGGGTCGGCCGATCAAGCTCGACGGCAACCCCGAGCACCCGTTCGCCTCCGGCGGCGCCGTGCCGGGCACGCAGCGTCATGCAGGCCTGTCGACGTTCGCGCAGGCCTCGATCCTCCATCTCTACGATCCGGACCGCTCGCAGAACCCGACCTCGGGTGGCAAGGGCGCGTCGATGGACGCGTTCCGCTCGGCGCTGATCGAGGTCCGCAAGGGCCTGTCGACCACCCGGATCCTCAGCGAGGCCTCGTCCTCGCCGACCGTCGCGTACCTCCGTGCGCGCCTCCTCGAGGCGAACCCGGGCCTGACGTGGCACGAGTACGAGCCGCTGTCCTGGGACAACGAGCGCGAGGGCACCCGCAAGGCGTTCAATCAGCCCGTGCGCGGGATCGCTCGGCTCGACAAGGCCGAGACGATCGTCACGATCGACTGCGACCTGTTCATCGAGCACCCGGCGTCGCTCCGCTACAGCCGTGACTTCGCGCGCAGCCGTCGCCTGAACGGCTCGCTCGGCATCGGCAAGATGAACCGTCTGTGGACGGTGGAGAGCACGTTCACCAACACCGGCGCGATGGCGGATCACCGCCTCGGGCTGCGCTCCGAGCTCGGCCTGCCGTTCGCGATGGCTCTCGACTCCGCCCTCGGCGGCGGTGGCGCCCCCAACGCGGAGTTCCTCAAGGAGAAGAAGGTCGCCGAGTTCATCAAGGTCCTCGCGGAGGAGCTCAAGCAGAACCGCGGCAAGGCCGTCGTCGTCGCGGGTCGCCGGCAGTCCGCCGATGTCCACGCCCTCGTCGCCCGGATCAACCAGTCGATCGGCGCCCCGGGCGCCACGCTCGACTACTACTTCGAGCCGGATCCGAACCGGCGCCCGCACGTCGAATCGATCGCCGCGCTCGCGAAGGATCTCGCCGCTGGCCAGGTCAAGCAGCTGATCATCCTCGGCGGCAACCCGGTGTACGACGCGCCGGCGGACCTCGACTTCACGGCCGCCCTCGGGCGCGTGCCGCTGTCGATCCACCTGCACGAATACCAGAACGAGACCTCGCGAAAGTCGACGTGGCACCTGCCGAAGTCGCACTTCCTCGAGGCGTGGGGGGATGCGCGCACCTGGGACGGCACCGTCACCGTGGCGCAGCCGCTGATCGCGCCGCTCTACGGCGGTGTGTCCACGATCGAGCTGCTCTCGATGCTGCTCGGCGAGGACAAGGGCGGCGACACGCTGGTCCAGGAGGCGCACGCCAAGCTCGGCGTCACCGCAGGCTGGCGCCAGAGCGTGCACGACGGCTTCGTGCCGAACACGCAGCTCCCCACCGCGCAGGTCACGGTCGCAGGCTTCGCGCCCCCGCAGCTCACGCAGAGCCAGCTGGGCGGCACCAAGCGCGCGAACGGCGACATCGAGGTGGTGTTCCACATCTCCCCGTTCAGCTACGACGGCCGCTACGCGAACAACGCGTGGCTGCAGGAGACCCCGGACTTCCTCACCAAGGTCACCTGGGACAACTACGCACTCGTCGGTCCCGAGACCGCGACGGCGCTCGGTCTCGAGAACGACACCATGATCACCGTCAAGGTCGATGGGCGCTCCATCGATCTGCCGTGCCACACGATCCCGGGACAGGCCCGGTACTCGGTCGGCCTGGTGCTCGGTGGCGGTCGCACGGCCGCGGGTCGCGTCGGTGGCCAGGATGGCGACACTGTCGGCTGGGACACCAACAAGGTCCGCACCGTCGCGGGCTTCGACATCGCGGGCAAGGCGACGATCACGCCCGCGGGTGGCCGGTACGAGCTGGCGAGCGTCCAGGAGCACTGGGACATCCGCGCGGGCATCGTGCCCTCGGTGAACAGCGAGGGCCTGCAACAGCGGCTCCCCGAGCTGATCCGCGAGACCACCGCGAAGACGCTCAACGAGAACAAGGACTACACGGCGGAGCCCGCGTCGGGCTTCTTCACGGATCCGAAGCGCGCAAGCAACAACGACGGCCCGACCCGCGCGGGCGGCCAGTCGCTGTTCAAGGAGCACGACTACACCGGTCACCGCTGGGCGATGGCGATCGACCTCAACACCTGCACCGGCTGCAACGCCTGCATGGTGGCGTGCCAGTCGGAGAACAACGTCCCCGTCGTCGGCCGCAAGGAGGTCATGAACAACCGCGAGATGCACTGGATTCGCATCGACCGGTACTTCAGCGGCAGCCCCGAGGAGCCGCACGTCGTGCACCAGCCGGTCGGCTGCCAGCAGTGCGAGCAGGCTCCGTGCGAGCAGGTGTGCCCGGTGGGCGCGACCTCGCACTCCGACGAGGGCCTGAACGACATGGCGTACAACCGCTGCATCGGCACGCGGTACTGCGCCAACAACTGCCCGTACAAGGTCCGCAAGTTCAACTTCCTCGACTGGAACAAGGAGTGGCGTGACGCGCGCAACCGCGTGCGGCAGCTCCTGTTCAACCCGGACGTCACGGTCCGCATGCGTGGCGTGATGGAGAAGTGCACGTACTGCGTGCAACGGATCCAGAACGGAAAGATCCGCGCGAAGGCGCAGATCCGCAGCGGCATGCGCCCGGGCACCGTCGATGGCGCCATCCCGGATGGCGAGATCCAGTCGGCGTGCCAGGATGCGTGCCCGACCGAGGCGATCACGTTCGGCGACCTGTCGGACACCACGAGCCGCGTCGCGAAGCTGTACGACGACAACCGCGCGTACTCGCTCCTGCCGGAACTCTACACCAAGCCACGCACGCGGTTCTTGACGCGCGTGCGTAACCCGAACCCGGCGATGTCCTCCGCCGTGGCTGCCTCGGCGAACGAGGGGGAACACTGATGAGCACTGCAACGTTGGAAGGCGACGGCGCTGCCGAGCACGCCGGCGGAGACGAGGCCGGCAAGGCCCGCGAGGCATTCCGCGGGGTCACCCGCGATGTCGCGTGGGTCGCCGAAGCACCGAAGCCACACAAGGCCTGGCTGGTCGCGCTCGGCGTGTCGGTCACCATGCTGGCGATCGGCGTCTACAGCATCTACGTCCTGGTCACGACCGGCATCGGTGTGTGGGGTAACTCCAACACCGTCGGCTGGGCCTGGGACATCACGAACTTCGTCTGGTGGATCGGCATCGGCCACGCCGGAACGCTGATCTCCGCCGTGCTGTTCCTGACCCGCCAGAGCTGGCGCGTCAGCATCAACCGCGCAGCCGAGGCGATGACGATCTTCGCCGTCATGTGCGCGCTGCTGTTCCCACTGCTCCACACCGGCCGTCCGTGGTTCGCGTGGTGGATGCTTCCGCACCCGAACGACATGGGCATGTGGCCGCAGTTCCGCAGCCCGCTGATGTGGGATGTGTTCGCGGTCTCGACCTACGCGACGACTTCGATCCTGTTCTGGTACATGGGCCTGGTCCCCGACCTCGCCACGTTCCGCGATCGGTTCGCCGCCAAGGGCGACAAGATGAAGGCGATCATCTACGGCGTGCTCGCCCTCGGCTGGCGCGGCTCGGCTCGCAACTGGCACCGCTACGAGCGCGCGTACCTGATCCTTGCGGGTCTCGCCACGCCGCTGGTGTTCTCGGTCCACTCGGTCGTGTCGTTCGACTTCGCGACCTCCCAGCTCCCCGGCTGGCACACGACGATCTTCCCACCGTACTTCGTCGCCGGCGCCATCTTCTCCGGCTTCGCGATGGTGCTGACCCTGATGCTGCCGCTGCGGCACCTGTTCAACCTGCAGCA
>JAYVRN010000476.1:0-18119 GCA_043776275.1 Myxococcales bacterium
CGCCTCGGCGGCGGCGGTCTGGGCCTTGCGGAACCAGCTGATCGACTTGGCGTACTTGCCGAGCGTCTCGTAGCAGAGGCCGAGGTTCAGCATGGTGCCAGTCGCGGTCGCGTCCAGCTGGATCGCGGCCTCGAACTTCTCGCACGCGGCCTTCGCGTCCTTCTTGACCATCAAGAGGTCGCGGCCTTCCGCGAACAGCTTGTCGGCTTGCTGCTGCGGTGTCTCGGCGCTCGCGACCCCCGCAAGCGCGCACACGATCAGGAGGGCTCCCCGGATGCTCATGCGCCGATGATAACCCGAGCCCGGGACGGATCAGAAGTGACCGACCGCCACGACGCCCATCGAACCGGGATCCAGCTGGGGGACCAGGCTGACCCGTGGGGGGTGGGACTCCTTGGGCGAGCGGATCCACAGGTAGAGCCCGACGGCCGCCGCGGCGACCCCCATTCCACCGATCACGCTGCCCACGGTGCCCAGGGTCCGAGCATTCCCGGTCGCGGTCTGCCCTTCCGGGCTGCACTTGTGGGCCGAGTTGCAGTGCGGCACCGCGCCGTTCACGCTGTCGAACTCGGCGTTGTAGTTGCTGCGTGCGACGAGGCCCATCACGATGCCGGTCACCAGGGCGGCGCCGCCCGAGACCGTCAGGATCTTGCCGGCGAACCGTCGCGAGCCTCCGATCGTGATCGCGCGGGCGAGCTCGGGGACCTCGACCTGGCGGCGCTCCCCTTCGGCGATCCGCACCATCGTCTGGTACGCGACGCGGTTCGGGGCGCTGACCACGAGCGGATGTTCGCCGGGGTCGAGGGCGACATCACCGATCGCCTCGAGCGCGACCGTGTTCTTGTCGATCACGATCTGCGTGCCCGGTGCCGCGGGCACCAGGAACTTGATCGAGACGTGCGGCACCTTCGGCACCAGCTCGGCCAGCCGCTCTTCGGCGGCCTTCAGGTGGCCCTCGAGGCCGCCTTCGCGAGCACGGTCGCGCGCCTCGGTGAACTTCTTCACCGCGGAGGCCGTACGCCCGAGCTTCTCGTCGCACAGCGCGACGTTCATCAGGGTGCCGATCGCCTGCGAGTTGAACCGCAACGATGCCTCGAACTTCTCGCAGGCGGCGTGAAGGTCGGTCTTCATCAAGGCCCGGCCTTCTTCGAACAGCTGGTCGGCCTTGGCGATGTTGTCGTCGGCGTGCACCGGGCGCGCTGCGACGACGAGCATGACCGCGATCGCGATCCCGCGCGTGAGCATGGAGCCGATCCTACTTCGGACAGCCGTGAGGATGCGAGTACACGTCGCAGTTCGGATCGCCCTTCGGCGGCTCCTTCGGAACCTCCTTCGGAGGCTCCTTGCCGACGGTCTTCAGCGCGCCCTGGCCTGCGCCGGTGGTCTTCGTGCCAGCGCCGGACTTCTTGCCGCCCTTGGGCCCCTTGCCGCTCTTGGTGCCGGTGGTCGAGATCATCGCGCCCGCTGCGCCCTTGGTCGGGGGCGTCTCGCCCTTGGGCGAGGTCGTCTCGCTGTTCGGCGGGGTTGGCTCGGTCGCCGTGGTCGTCTGGCCCCCGCGCGACGAATCGAAGACCGAGGTCGTCTCGACCTTGGCGGCCGTCGTCTCGACCTTGGTCTCGGTCGTCTGCGGCGTGGTGCCAGCGGGCTTCACCGGATCGGTCTTGCCGCCCGTCGGCTCGACCTCGTGGGTCGCCTGTGACGGCTTCGCAGGATCGTCGCCCCCCATCGTGAGTGCGATCGCCACGCCTGCACCGCCCGTGACCGCAGCGAACAGGAGCCCGATCCCGAGATAGCGGCGGGTCCGCTTCGGCGCCGCGAACATCTGACTCGGTGCCAGCGCCGGCGCCGAGGGCTCGATCATCGTGGGATGCGGCACTGCGGACATCGGCAACGCGGGATCGGAGCCGCCGTGCCAGGCGGAGCGCACGGGAGCGCTGCCGACGTCGCGCACGTGATGCGGAATGCTGCCGCGCTGACCGCCGTTGGTCCCGCCGCCCTCCCAGCCGGACTCGCTTCGCCGCAGCATGCGCTGCATCCGCTCGACGAGGAGCGAGGCCTGGTGCGCATCCTGGACGAACGGCACGAGATCGCGCGCGAACTCGGCCATCGTCTGGTAGCGCTGCTCGGGAGCCTTCGCGAGGCAGCGGAGCACCACCGCCTGGACATCGGGTGGCGTCAACGTCATCGGCGCGGGCGCATCGACCGCCACCTTCACGCACATCTCGGAGAAGCTCTCGGCCTCGAACGGCTGTCGCCCCTCGAGCAACTCGTACATCACGCTGCCGAGCGACCAGATGTCCGTGCGTGCATCGACCAGGCGCGCCGAGCGCATCTGCTCGGGGCTCATGTATGCCGGCGTCCCGAGCAGCGATTGCGTCTGCGTCAGGTGCATGTCGGTGCCAAGGGTCGTCTTCGAGATCCCGAAGTCGAGGACCTTGATCAGCGCGGTGCCGTCGGGGCGCCAGGTCACGAACAGGTTCGTCGGCTTGATGTCGCGATGGACGATGCCGACGGAGTGCGCCTCCGCGAGCGCCTCGGCGGTCTGCAGCATCAGATCGCAGGTCCACGACACCGGGAGCGTGGACCGCTCGTCGAGCAGCGCCCCGAGGTCGTGACCCTCGAGGTACTCCATGACCATGTAGGGCGTGCCGTCCTCGAGCTCGCCGACGTCCGAGACCTTCGCGACGTACTCGCTCTTGAGCCGCGCGGCCGCTTGCGCCTCGCGCTTGAACCGCTCGACCGCGTCCTGATCGAGGAGCACGTCCTGGCGCAGCATCTTGATCGCGAGTCGCTGGTTCAGCTGGAGGTGCGTGACCTCCGCGACCACGCCCATCCCGCCCTGACCGATGATCGCCTCGACCCGGTACTTGCCCAGGAACACCTGGCCGATACGGACGGAGTCCGCGAGTTGGGGAGTCTGGGCCACCGCGTCAAAAGGGTAGCGCGCCTCCCTCGATCCCTCAACCTCTTGCAAGGTGTAGGTTTTCGCCTACTGCGTGCCGCGCCGCACGGGATCAGTGCTGGATCTGGTGAATCTTCAAGACGTTGGTCTGAACGCCCGATCCCACGGGCACGGCCATGGTGATCAGCACGTTCTCACCGGGCAGGGCGAGGTTGCGCTCGATCAAGGTCGCCTCGACGCGATCGACCAGCTCCTCGGTGCTCGCGGTAGGGCTGATCAGGATCGGGGTGACGCCCCACACCAGCGCCATCCGGCGATAGCTCACCTCGTCGGTGGTCAGCGCGATGATGCTCGCCTCCGGCCGATACTCGCTGATCAGGCGCGACGCACCGCCCGAGTCGGAGACCGAGACGATGGTCCGCAGCTTCATGACCTTCGCGGCGGTGTACGCGGCGAACGCGATCGCGTTGGTGGAGTGGGCGAGGTGGATGTCAGGGATCTCGATGTTCGCCTTGTAGTAGGCGCTCTTCTCGATCTCCTCGATGATCCGCGCCATCGTGCGCACGGCCTCGACGGGGTGGACGCCAGAGGCGGTCTCGCCCGAGAGCATCAGCGCATCGGTGGCATCGAGCACCGCGTTCGCGACATCGGACGCCTCGGCGCGCGTCGGCCGCGGCTGGGTGATCATCGACTCGAGCATCTGCGTGGCGGTGATCACGATCTTGCCGCGCTTGTTGGTCTCTTCGATGATCCGCTTCTGCCACAGCGGGACCTTCTCCGGTCCGAGCTCCACGCCCAGGTCGCCACGCGCCACCATGATGCCGTCCGCGACATCGATGATCTCGGCGAGCCGCTCGAGGGCCTGCGGCTTCTCGATCTTGGCGATCACGGGGATCGAGACGTTGTCGACCGTGAGCAGGCGCTTGGCCTCGATCACGTCCTCGGCGCGGCGCACGAACGACAGCGCCACGTAGTCGACGCCGTGGCGGAGCGCGAACCCGATGTCGGTGCGGTCCTTCTCGCTGAGGGCGGGCGCCGAGACGTCGACGCCGGGCAGGTTGATGCCCTTGTTGTTCTTGAGCATGCCGCCCGAGACCACGACGGTGCGGACCTCGTGGCCGTCGACGCCGGTCACTGCGAGTGCCAGGTAGCCATCGTCGAGGAGGATCTGGTCCCCGATCTTCACGTCGTTCGGCAGCATCGTGTACGAGGTCGAGACCCGGCGTTCGTCCCCGAGGATCTGCTCCGTGGTGATCGTCAGCTCGGCACCTGGCTTGAGCTCGATCTGCCCGTTGGCGATCTTGCCAACACGGATCTTGGGGCCCTGGAGATCGAGGAGCGCCGCGATCGCCTTGCCGCGCTTGTCCGCCTCGCTGCGGACGATCTGCAACATCCTGGCGTGATCTTCGTGACTACCGTGCGAAAAATTCAGGCGCGCGACGCTCATGCCGGCATCGATCAGCTCGCCGATCTTCTCGGCCGTCGACGAGGCGGGCCCCAACGTACAGACGATCTTCGCGCGCGGCATGTGGTCGCGGAGTAGAGCACAACTTCACGATCCCCCTCGCCATACGCCTTGCTGAAAAACACGGCGTTGGATATGACCTCGCTGCCATGCATCGTCTGTTCGTCGCCGCGCTGGCGTCGTTGCTCGTCGTCGGCGCGTGCACGGTCGATCGGCCGCAGCCGAACCTCGTCGGCCAGGACATCCGGCTGACGCTGATCCACACGTCGGACATCCACTCGCGGCTGTTCCCGTACAACTTCAAGCCGAACACGTTCGACCAGGGCTATGGCCTCCTGCCGGCGAACGCGCCGTTCGGTGGCATCGCGCGGATCGCCACGATCGCGAAGAACATCCGGGCCACCTCGAACCGCTCGCTGTGGCTCGACTCGGGTGATTGCTTCCAGGGCGCGCCGGTGTTCAACGAGTTCAAGGGCGAGGCCGAGATGCGGTCGCTGTCCCTGGCGGGCATGGACGGCGCGGTGATCGGCAACCACGAGTTCGATCTCGGCGCGCGCAACCTGTTCGACAAGGTCGACAACTTCGCCACGTTCCCGCTGCTCGCGGCGAACTATGCGTGGGATGACCCGCCGCCGGGCGCCGTGGATCCGAACGGCCGCTCGCTCCGCGACATCATCCCGCCGTTCCAGATGTACAACGTCGAGGGCCTCAAGGTGACGGTGATCGGGATGGGTAACACCAGCACGATCACGTCGATCTATGAGGGCGGCAACTCGCTCGGCTTCCGGCCGCTCGATGACGCCACCGCGCTCGAGGGCTGGGTCCGGATCCTGCGCCCGGTCTCGGACGTGATCATCGTGGTGTCCCACCTCGGCCTCGATGAGGACGAGAACCTCACCGCCTCGCAGGTCGATGATCCGAACGCGGCGCTGCCGCTCCAGGGCGTGGACCTGATCCTCGGCGGCCACCTCCACATCGTCACCAACCCGCCCAAGATCATCCCGAACGATGACAAGGGCCACTCCACCGTCCTCGTCCACTCGGGTGCGTTCGCGAAGTTCGTCGGCCGGCTCGATCTCGTGGTCCACGTCGGGGACTCCAATGGAGACCCGGAGCGCCGGAGCCGCATCACCTCGTTCACCTATGTGAACCTGCCGGTCGATTCCACCACCAACGACGATCCGGCGGTCGCGAACCTGATGTGGCCGTACTCGGTCAAGATCAACCAGGACATCGATCTCAACGGCGTGTTCTCGTACGTCAACCCGCAGCCCGCCGCGAGCAAGATCCTGCGCAACGATCTGTCGGGTGGTGATTCGCAGCTCGGCAACCTGGTCGCCCGCTCGATGCAGCTGCAGGAGGGCGTGGAGGCCGAGTTCGCGATCACCAACTCGCTCGGCATCCGCGCGGACTTCGAGCGCGGTCCGCTGACGATCGAGCAGATGTACAACGTGTTCCCGTTCGAGAACTCGATCACGGTGATGTACCTCTCCGGTCAGGAGGTCCAGGACACGCTGGACTTCGTGGCGCGCAAGAGCTCGAGTCGTGGCTGTCGGACCCAGGCGCAGGTCTCGGGGATCACGTTCGACATGGTGTGCAGCGGCGATTGCGGCACGTTCCAGGGCGAGCCGGTCACCGCGTGCGCGAAGAACATCTATGTCGGGGACAACTGCCGGATGGGCGGGAACCCGGATGCGCCCGTGGATCCGGCGAAGTGCGCGCGGCTCGATCCTTCGAGCCTGTACCGCGTGGCGGTCAACGACTACATCGCCGCCGGCGGCTCGGGCTTCGAGGTGCTCAAGCGGAACAGCTCCAAGCAGGACACCGGCATCTCCCTGCGCGATGCACTGCGCGTGTTCCTCAACCGGCAGAACAAGTGCGTCGATCAGGTCGACGAGACCGACACCACGGTCCCGCAGCGCAAGGTCACCGAGCGGTACGGCAACATCTCGTGCCTGACCGAGCTCAACGAGAAGCACGACGGACGGATCCGACCGGTGTTCGAATGAAGCCTACCCAGACCTCCCCCGTGTCTTGCCGTGAGCTTGGCGCTGTCGCGCTGGTCTCGCTTGGGTCCGTCCTGCTCGGTGCCTGCACCGAGATGAAGGCACCGATCGAGGGCACGCAGTCGATCAAGGTCGAGCTGGTGACGCCGGCCTCGGGCGGCTCGTCGACCCAGCGGCTGCCCGACACGCAGCGAACGATCACGGTCAACCTGACCGCGCTCGATGCCGACGGCGCGGTCGACGCCACGTTCGATCGCGAGGTCCAGGTCTACGCCCAGTTCCTCGGCACGCTGACGCCCAAGCTCACCGAGGCTCCGCTCGGGACGTTCCGGGTCACCGGCGGCAAGGCGATGGGGCAGACCGTGACCGTGCCGATCGCGTTCGGCCCGACCACGCTGTGGATCGACGACGGCAAGGACGCCGAGCCGACCTACGCCACCGGCACCTCGCCGATCCTGTGGTACCGCGATCCGTTCATCAGCGATCTGCAGACCCCCAAGAGCGAGACCGCGCTCGATGCGCTGTCCGCGATCCCGCTCGAGTCCAAGCAGGTCAGCGTCGGCACCTCGCGGTACGGTGCGCGCGGGCGGTTCGTGGTGACCAGCGTGTTCTCGCAGGGCTACACGGTGTCCGATGTGCAGTGCGCAGATGCCACGGGCGCGCCGCCGTGCACCGCGCAGGCGTACGACCACGCGATGATCTTCTCGTTCTCCGCGCCGCGCGGCGCCAACGGCGCGCCGATCCTCGAGGGTCAGCTGATCGATGGGTTCGCCGGCGGTGTCGACGAGTTCAACGGCCTGACCGAGATCGGGTTCCCGCAGACGTTCGGGGATGGCGGCGTCAACGTCAACAAGGCGCGCGAGCCGGTGCCCGCGATCGCGGACACCGAGACCACGCTGACGCCCGAGACCTGGTTCGATGCGCTGACCGCCACGGGCGGCGGCGTGATCAACTTCGAGCGCAACGAGGCGGCGCCGATCCAGATCAACGGCGGCAAGGTCTGCGACCTCGACCCGGACTACACGACGTACAAGCAGTGGAAGCTCGATCCGTTCGGCGTGGGCGGCAACTGCATGGGCAACAAGAAGGTGATCAACGTGATCACCGCCGGCACCGTCTCGGACTTCGATCCGTTCACACCGCCCGGGCGCACGCTGCCCAAGGTGATCGGTGTCCTCCGGCCCGTGAACATCGGGACGTTCAACGTGTGGATCATCTACCCGCGCTCGGCGGCTGACCTGACCTTGCAATGAGAGAGTTCATGTCGACTATTCGTAGGATCGCGATCGTCTCTACCCTCGGCGGCCTTGCCCTGTGGCCGGCCCTCGCGCTGGCACAGCCGGGCGAGCCCGGTGCTGGCTCCGGCTCCGCCGTCGCGCCCGACGACGATGCCCGGATCAAGGAGATCGTCGACAAGGAGGTCACGCGCATCCTCACCGAGCGCGCGGCCAAGGATGCGGCCGACAAGGCCGCCAAGGAGCAGGTCGAGAAGGAGACCGCGGCCCCCGAAAAGGCCAGCGGCGACCTCACCGGCCAGTCCGGGTTCATGGACACCCGGCTCGCGTTCACGCTGACCAACGAGAACATGCTCGTGAAGCCGGGCCAGACCATCCCGAGCGTTCCGGGCTGGCGGTTCGGCACGCCGAACTCGCTCGGCGTCCTGTTCTTCGACAACTATGACTCGAAGTACTCGGGGTTCGAGACCCTGACCCACGGCACGATGTACCGCAGCTACTCGCGCGGGCACCTGCAGGCCGAGGCGGCCGTCGTGGTCCGGTTCAACGAGCTGACCGAGAACTCGATCCCGCTGTCGGACGCCGGCACGTACATCGTGCTGTCGAACTGGAAGGATCCCACGCACAAGGATCCCACGCGCATCAGCCTCACGGCCTTCCCGGTGTCGGCCGACAGGTTCCGCCTGGGGTACAGCTACCGGCTGTCCTACGGCGGCAACCCCGAGTACAAGCGCGCGCGGTCGTCGACCCCGGGCATGAAGATCCAGTACGACTTCGAGAAGGGCTACGCGTTCTTGGGGGCCAAGAGCGGCGTGATCGTCGATCCGAAGGACGGCGAGCAGAAGACCGCCCTGGCCGGGCTCGCGGGCGCGGGCTTCGATCCGAACGACATGGTGCGGGTCGAGGTCAACGGCGGCGTGTTCGACCGCGGCTACAACGAGCTGCAGGACGTCCAGAACGAGAAGGTCATGCTGGTCGGCGGCTCGGGGCAGGTCTCGCTCCACAAGGGCATGCCGCTCAAGTCGTCGGTCGACTACAAGCTCTACAAGTTCAACGGCGAGCAGGTCAGCCAGCTGTTCTCGCCCGAGAAGTACCCGGGAGGGCTGGCGTGGCTCGCTCAGGCCGAGTTCTCGGTCCTCGGGCAGACGCTCAAGGACTCCGACAAGGTCGGCGCGACCAAGTTCCAGGTCGGCAAGGCCGGGGACCTCAACGTCCGCGTCAAGATGGACCGGATCCGGCTGCGGATGGACCTCAGCTACCGCGATCTCGCGTTCATCCTCCACAGCCAGCCGAGCCTGCCGCCGTACGCGGACTTCCCGTCGGCCTACAAGGTCAGCCCGAACCTGTTCGCCGCCGCCGGCATCGACAAGAACTGGGGCGACTGGCTGACCGTCGGCGTGATCGCCGGCGTCGACAAGCCGGCGACCCTGAAGTCCCCCAAGGGCATCCCCGGCGGCGGGACCGACGCGATGGGCTCGTCCACCGCGGTCATCCGCAACAACAACATCGACACGCTCATCACGATCTTGCCGGAGGGCAAGGCCGCGGTCCCGCAGGTCGCCGTGAAGGGGACCGTGAAGGTCGACTTCGCGAAGATCTTCTCGGCGGTGCTCGAGGTGTTCTTCAGCTACGACGGCAATCAGACCCGGTTCACCCGCACTTGCGGCGATCCGGACACCTGCCCGTTCAAGTACGAGTTCGGCGAGTTCAATCAGCTCGGCCTGAACGCGACGCTGCAAGCTCGATTCTGATCGAAGCTTCGAGCTCGGAGAGCCAGCACTGAACCGGATTCTCCGGATTCGGCTGCCTGACTGTTTTTGCCCGTCGATCGCCCTGGCGGCCGGAAGATCAGGGCTAGACTTGTCGAGCCCGGCCACCAGCAGTCGGCCGGGCGGCTATGAGCAGCTCGATCGACCGCGCACCCACGATCCTCTCCACCATCGGCGGTGTGATGAGAGACGGGGTCAGCTACCTCGCTGATCTGATCGCGAGAATCGTCAATGGAATCGCTCGCATAGCTCCAGTGACGCTCGGTTTTGGGCTCGGCGTCGCGGGCTGTCAGTCGGGTCAGGTCGATGCACCGCTGCCGCCGCCGCCGATGCCGCGTGAGATGGCGTCGCCGGCCGAGGCTCCGACCGATGCCGGCCCGCAGCCGCTCGGCGAGTTCAACATCACCTTCTACTATGTGATCGGGGAAGAGGAGGTCGCCGCCAAGGCCGCCGCAAGGGCCGCAAAGGCGGCCAAGCTCGCCCGGGTCGCGAACGACAACAGCCCGGTCACCAGCCCGAACGGCGATGCGAATGAGGCTGCGGGCGAGGTCGAGCTCGCGGCGACCACCCCTCCGGACCTGGTCACCCTGTACTCGTCCGCCAGCGGATCGTGCGAGGCGATCAGCGAGGTCACCAAGGAGTTCGCCAGCCAGCTCGAGCTCCAGGGTACGGGCAAGCTGAAGGACGGTCGGGTCTTGAACATCTGGGGGCACTGCCGCTGCGAGCGCTCGCCGTGCTTCAAGGTGACCGAGTCTCAGTGGGGAACCGCCGGGACGGGCAAGCCGCTCCAGCCGTTCCGCACCGTGGCGGTCGATCCCAAGGTCGTGAAGCTCGGGACCCTGCTCTATGTCCCGCTACTGGAAGGTCGGACCATGCCGGGCCGGGCACCGTGGGGCGGGTTCGTCCATGACGGCTGCGTGGTCGCCGACGACACCGGCGGTGGGATCGACGGCAACCAGCTCGACCTGTTCGTCGGCCGCAAGGGGTACTACCTCGGCATCTCCGGGAGCGCCGGGAGCCACTCGTGGGCCCGCCACGTCCCGGTGTTCGACGGCGAGAAGATGTGTGAGCGCAAGGGTCGCCAGGTCGCGCGCAAGTCCGGCGCGATCTGAGCGTCGGTCCGGCCCCTGGTACGATGGCCCCGATGAGGCCCACCGTCCTGCTCGTGTCCCTGGTCACGCTGGTCGCTTGCGGCAGCGATGACGCGGTCCACCACCTGCCGGACGGCCCGCCGGTGCCCGAGGCAGCCAAGGGCATCTACCTCACGAGCGCAGCGGGGAACCAGATCAGCGTGTTCCCACTGGGCGCCACCGGCAACACGGCGCCGATGCGCACCATCGTCGGAGCTGCGACCGGCCTGTCGTTGCCGATCGGGATCGAGATCGACGACCTCACCGGCGACCTCTATGTGGGGAACCGGTCCGGCGGCAACGTCCTCGTGTTCTCCGACATGGCCGATGGCAACGTCGCCCCGCTGCGCACGCTGACCGCGCCCGGGCTCGGCGCGGCGCAGGACGTGGTGATCCTGCCGGGTGGCGATGTCCTCGTGTCGTGCTGCCCGACGTGCGGCCAGGGGGCGGGCGGCCAGCCGGGCGTGTTCCACTTCGCCAGGGGGGCGAGCACGAGCGATGCGGTCCTCGGCGGACCGTCCAACACCAACACGGGCCTGACCGTCCCGAGCTCGCTCGCCTATGACAGTGAGAGCGCGGAGCTCTATGTCGGGAACTCCTTCGGTGGCGCGATCGAGACCTTCGCGATCACCGACGCGGGCGACGTGGCGCCGAAGCGGACGTTCCAGCCCGGCGGGATCGGCAACCTCCAGTCCCTCGCGTATGCCGCGGGCACGTTGTTCGCGACGACCCCGGGCGGCGTGATCCTCCAGTTCGCGGCGAGCTCTACCGGCAACGCGACGGCGGCGTCCGCGATCATGAATGGCGGGCCGCTCAACGTCGGCTACCCGGCGGGGATCTCGATCGACCTGAGCGAGGCGGCGCCGGTGATCTACCTCGTCGACTACGCCGCGAACGCGCTGCACGTGATCCACACCGCGGGCGTGGCGCCCAACCTGATGGTGGCCAGCGTCGACACGCTCGTGGGCGCGGCGACCGGGCTGTCGGAGCCGATCGCCGTTCGCGTCGTGAAGTAGGGCCGTGGCTCAGGGCGTCGCGGAGCCGGCGCCAGCCGGCGCGGGCGTCGGATCCGCCGTCGGGGTCGGGGTCGGGGTCGGCGTCGGCGTCGGAGTCGGGGTCGGGGTCGCCTTGGGGACGATCACCGGCTGGGGCGGCTTGTCCTCTTCGGAGGTCGACACCGTGGCGATGAAGCCGACGAGGCCGAGCAGGATGAGGCCGAGGCCGAGGTCGCCGAGCACCGTCGCGCGCGACTTGCAGCTGTCGTCGGGCTGGCCGCCCGGGGCGCTCGACATGTCGCAATCGGCGCCGCTATTGACCGCATAGAGCAGCGCGATGCCGCCGGCGAGCGCGCCACCTTCGGCGAGCTTCGCGTACATCCGGTGCTGCGCGTTGTTCGGAAAGCACGCTCCGGCGAGGAGCGACAGCGAGAGGGCGGAGGCAACAACGGCGCGCATGCCGGCGGTTGTATCAGATGCCGACCGACGCTGGTATCGGTGACCCTGCGACACCCTGGGCATTCAGCGCGGGAGTAGCGCGGAGGCGATGATCACCTGATCCGCACGTTGCGCGAACGCGACGGCACCACCGATCCGCCAGCCCGGCTCGAGCTTGATCGTCTGCGATCCGCGCGTGCCCGCGGCGGCGACGCGCACGAGGCGACGGACCACGCGATCACTCCCGAGCGTCTCGCCGGCGTTCTCGCCGCGCGGCACCTTGGTCCTGGTGCCGTCCTCCCACAGCGCCACCATCACGTCGGCGTCCGCGGGCGCGGTGACGGAGACCTCGATCGATGCGGCGGTCCAGGTCGCCGTGGTCGCGAGCAGCGCTGGGCGCGGGGCCTTCGCGATCGCCGCCTGGATCGAGACCAGGTTCGAGCCGACCATCCCCGCGTGCCCGCCGACCACCAGCTCGGGCGTGTAGATCCGATCGTCGCCGAGCGCGTGCGCGTACCGGCGCTGTCGCTCGGTCCACGCCGGGGACGCGAACGGATCTGGCCAGCCGAGCTCGTCCCAGTAGTCGACGTGGAACGACAGCGGCGCGAGCGAAGCGCCAGAGGCCGCGAGCTTGGTGAGGATCCGATCCGCGGGCGGGCACGAGCTGCAGCCTTGCGACGTGAACAGCTCGAGCACCAGTGGCCCTCCGGGCCCATCGGGGCCCCGGGGCGTGCCCTCCGCCGCGGAGCAGCCGCTGGCGAGGACCGGGAGGGCGACGAAACCGACGAGGGCGACGAGGCTAACCAGGCCGAACCGGCCGAACCGGCTAACAATGCTACGTCCGCGCATGCAGGGCCTACGCGGGACCGATCCGAAGGTTACCGCCCGACGTGCCCGAACGCGGCGGCGTCACTTCCGCAGGGCGCGGACGATCTCTTCGCGGACCACGGTGGCGAGGTCGTGCGGCTGACCGCCCGGCGACATCGTCGCGACGTTCGCGTGGGGCGCGGGGGCGCACGCGACCACTGGCTTGCCGGCGGCCGTGCCGAGGAGCTGGGGGCCGGTCTCCACCGCGCGATCGGCGGCGCGGCCGATGTTGGCCTTCGCGCGCGCGGCGAGCAGCGGTGCGATCGCGGCCTCGGGGAGAGGTTCGATCCCTCCGAGCGCGGCGGCGGCGATCGCGATCTTCGCGAGGTGCTCGACCAGTTCTAGGCGCATCAGCGCCTGCTCAGGATCTGTGCCCCAGGCGATCACGCCGTGATTGCCGAGCAGCACCGCGTCGACGAGCTCGCACCACGGCGCGATGGCCTGCTTGGCGGCCTCGCCGGGCTGCGCGTACGGCAGCTTCGGGATCCGCGGGCCGAGGGACACCAGGGCCTCGGCGATGAACGGGCGCTCGATCGGGTTACCGCGCGACGACGCGATCGCCGTGGCGTTCGGCGGATGAGCGTGGATCACGCAGCCCACGTCGGGCCGGCGCTCGAACACCGCCAGGTGGAGGCCGATCTCGCCGAACACGCGGCCGGCGCCGACCACCTGACCTTTCGCATCGACCTCGATCAGGTCGCGCTCGGCGATCAGCCGCTTCGAGGTCGCCGTCGGAGTGGCGATGAACTTCTGGCCATCGCGCGCGGTGACGTTGCCGTCGTGGTTCGCGACCCAGCCGCGCGTGTGCAGGTGCCGCGAGACCTCGGCTACCTCGTGGCGCAGCGGATGGCCGGACTTCATCGAGTCGCGCCCGCGTCGCCGAGATCGACCGTGTCGACGATGCCGACGATGATCGAGCGGATCGGGGTCTGATCACCCTGTTGCAAGATCTGGCGGACGCCGTTGCCCTCGGTGAGCACCAGCACCTTGTCGCCGACCCCGGCCTGGACGTGATCGATCGCGACGAAGCTCGGGCCGGCGTCCGCGCCGCGCTCGTCGAGCGGCTGGACGACGAACAGTGGATGCCCGGCGAACGCCGGGTGCTTGACGGTCGCCCACATCGGGCCGACGACGCGACAGGCCTTCACGGGCGGCCCTTCACCGGAGCCGGGACATCCACTCCGTCGACGATGCCGACGATCGCTGCATCGACGGGGACAAACCACGGATCGCAGGCGAGGGCGGCCTCGCGGGAGCCCACGAGATAGACCCGATCTCCGACGCCTGCCTGCACGCGATCGACCGCGGCCTGCACATCGCCCACCGGTGTGCCGTGCTCGTCGATCGGCTGGACCAGCAAGAGCTTGGTCCCGGCGAGGCCTTCAGCCTTGCGCTCGGCGACGACGGTGCCCTTGACGATCGCGAGGTACATCGGACTGGCAACGTAGCACAGGGGTGCGGCGTGGGCCGAGGCCGTGACCGAGCTACCGCACGCCGACGCCGAGCTTCGTGCGCAGCGCGAGCCAGCCCGGCGTACCGAGCGCAGAGATCAGGTGCTGCGTGGTGGCGCCGCGGGCGGCGGCGAGCCCGACGATCGTCTTCGGATCTCCACCCACGAGCAAGGCGGCGCGATCGGCGGTGCGCTCCGACGCCGCGAGGTGGTGGCGGACGTCGAGGACGAACAGCGACGTGGTGGCGAGCGTCTGCTCGAGCCGGGTCCGCAGCTTGACCGAGAGCGCCGCCTTGACCATCTCGTCGTGGCCGCGCTGCACGTCCTGATCGATGACGAGGGCGTTCGCAGCCTCGCGTAGGGCGGGCGGGCCGAACAGCCGCGCCACGGAGGCGAGCAGGCGCGTGGCATCGGCGAGCGGCATGCCGGCGAACACGATGTGCTCGGGGCGGGTGAGCTCGACGGCGCGCGCGAGCTCGGCGCGCACGACCTCAGCGGGGACGAAAGGCTCCGCGGTCAGGCGTGGTCCCAGGACGATCAGTGGCGTGGCCGCGCTGACCACCGTGACGTCGGGGCCGTCATCGCGCTGGTACAGCATCACGGCGCCCGTTCCGAGCGCGGTGGTCAGGCGCGAGAACATCGCGGTGGCGGGCGTGTGCAACGTCGCGGGGATCCGCTTCGCCCCCGCACAGCCCTGACGCGCGAGCGCCTCCTCGAGGTCGGGCCACAGCAGCGCCGCAGCCTCGGCGAGCGCGGTGGCCACCGGTCCGAGCAGGGCTTCGTCCGGATCGACGATCAGCGCGCGCTCGGTGGCGTCGAGGTTGGCCTTGTACGATTCGTCGTCGCGCATCGCGTACGGCTTGTGGATCGAGAGGAAGGCGCTCTGGTGGACCTCGGGCGTGTGGCCCGCGGCGATCGCGAGGTCCAGCGTGGCGCGGCCGGCATCGGCGCGATCGAGGCGGCGAAGCTCCTCCGCCCACGCGACCAGATCCGGCAACGCACCAGTGGCGCCGGTGATCGCCGCGAGGTGACCGGCGACGGCCTCCTTGCGCGCCGGCTCGTCGCCGCTGCGCGCGAGCTCCACGAGCCCACGCCGCGCCGAGGTCGCGCCGTCGGACTCGGGGGCGAGCTGGACGGCGCGGTCGTACGCGGACAGTGCCTGGCGTGCATCACCGCGCTGGTGGCGCGCATGACCGAGGCGGTACGAGAGCAAGGCGCGCCGCGCCTGGGTCTCCGGGGTCGCCATCCGATCGTCCTTGGCGGTCAGGAGGCGCGTCAGCATCGCCGCCGCGGCCTCGACATCACTCTGATCGATCGCCATGCCCGACGCGAGATCGACCGCATCGACGTCGTACGGATCGGCCTCGACGGCGCGGTCGGCGGCACCGCGGGCGCGGACGCGATCGCCCTCGGCGAGGTAGTCACGGGCGGCGCGGAGATAGCGCCCGGCGCGATCCGCGGCCGTGGCACCGAACGCGGCCATCAGCTCGGCGGTGCGCGCGGCCCCGCCGTGATCGTTCGCGAGGTCCTGACGCTCGAGGAGCTTCTCGAGCAGCGGCATGTGCTTCGCCTCGATCGGCTGGGCCGCGGCGACGGCGGCCGAGAAGCAGGTGCGCGCGCGCTCCTCGTCCTGGAGCATGAGCAGCGCCATGTCGCCGAGCGCTTCGAACAGGCGCATTCGCTCGACCGGCTCCTCGGTGGCGGTGGCCTGCCGGGTCAGGAGATCGGCGGCCTTGCGGTGATCGCCTTGCTCCATCGCGATCTCCGCGAGGGCCTGGAGCGCGGGCGCATAGTTCGGCTTGAGGTCGAGCGCACGGACATACAGCGGCTGGGCCTTCTCGGGGCGCAGGCTCCGGATCTCGGCGAGCGCCGCGTGATAAAGGCCCTGCGCCACCTCGGTGGGATAGCGCGCGGCATCCTCGTGGGCCGCGAGCGGCGAGAGGTGGAGCGCGGCCTCGCGCCAGCGTCGCGCCTTGTACCGGTTCTCGCCGAGGGCGAGCTTGATCAGCAGGTGGCCGCGATGCAGGCGATCGGCGGCGACCAGCGTCTGGTACGCATCCTCGTCGCGCCCGAGCTTCTCGTGCGCGTTCGCCATCCGGCGATGGAGATCGGCGATCAGCGCTGCGGGTGCCGCCGCGAGCGTGGTGCTCTCGAGGATCTGGCGGAGGAAGGCTTCGAGATCGGTCCACCGCTCGGCGTCGGCGTAGAAGTCCGCCAGCGCGACCACCGCGGGGAGGTGATCCGGCATGCAGCCGAGCGCCTCGAGCAGGTGCCGCTCCGCCGCCGGCTCGACGCCGGCCGCACGGGACAGGCCCGCCAGCTGCGTCATGATCCGCGCCTTCTCCGGTGGGGTCAGCGATTCGTCCTCGAGCCGCTTCTCGAGGACGCGGGCGGCGGTCTCGGGATCTCCACCCTTCTCGACCAGGCCGGCGAGCGCCCAGGTGGCGTCGCTGTGATAGGGGCGCAGCGCGAGCACGCGCTCGTAGGTCGTGCGGGCCGCGGCGGTGTCGCCCACGCGGGACTGCAGGACGTCGCCTGCGGCCATCAGCGCCGCGAGCTTGAGATCGTCGTCGGTGGCTCGCTCCGCCTCGCGGAGCTTGGCGTCCGCGAACGCGCGTGGATCGTCATCGGGCGAGGCGACGTTCGCGAGCACCGCGAGCGCGGTCGGATGCTCGGGGACGAGCACGAGCGCGGCGTCGAGCGCCTCCTTGGCGCCGATCTTGTCATCGAGCCGCTCGAGGCGGAGCTGCGCGAGGCGGATGTGGAGCGCCGCGAGCTCGCCGCGCGGGACGTTGGCGCCCGCGCTCGGTGCGGACAGCGTGTCGATCCGATCCTCGAGGATCGCGGCGGCTTCGCGGTGTCGGTCGGCCTTGATCAGCGCGGCCACCAGCTGATCGGCGAGCCCGGCGTCGTCGGGCGCGATCGTCCGAGCGTGGCGCAGGGCGGCGGCGGCCTCCTCGGGGGAATCGAGCCACTCGGTCAGCACCTGCGCTCGGCGCGAGAGCAGCGCGGCGCGCGCGGCCGGGTCTCGCTCGAGGGCGGCGCGGCGGCGGAGCACATCGGACAGCTCGGTCCAGCGCGCGTTGGCCTGGTACAGGGTATCGAGCTCGGCCCACGCCTCGACGTCGTCGGGCCAGGTGGCGACGAGCTGGTTGTACGCGTCGAGAGCGCGCTCGGGGAGCTCGAGCTCCTTGACATAGATCCGGGCGATCGAGTGCAGCGCCTCGCGGGCCTCGGTGGATCCCTCGGAGACCTCGCTTACGCGTGCGAGCGTCTCGATGACTTTGGACCACCGCCCGACCGAGCCGTAGAGGTTCGCGAGCTGGAACAAGATCGCCGTGTCGGCGGGGTTGAGCTGGCGCAGGCGCTCGAACGCATCGATCGCGTCGTGCGGGCGCTGCAGCTTCTCGGTGTACATCGTGGCGAGCTCGCGCAGGAGCTGAGGTCGCTCGGCCTCGGGCGCGGCGGTGCCGAGCCGAGGATCGGTGCGCTCTTCGAGCGAGGCCGCGAGCTCGACCCACCGGCCTTCGCCTCGGTACAGCTCCTCGATCCGCGCGCGGGCGACCGGCTCGTTGGGGAGCATGCCGAGGATCCTGCGCAGCTGCGCCTCGGCCTCGCGTGGCTTCTTCTGCTCCGTACGGATCGTGGCGACCTCCATCAGGAGATCGGTCGCGGCGATCGCGGTCTCGGCCTCCTCCGCCATGCCCTCGTAGAGATCGGCGAGGCGATCCCACGCGCGGTGCTCCTGCGCGATCCGGTGCAGGCGCGCGCGGACCTCGGCGTCACCATCGGGAGCTCTCCGGGCCTGTGCGAACGCGCGCGCGAGGGCATCGAACGCGCGGACGATGTCCTTGCCGCCGGT
>JAYVRN010000477.1:0-4892 GCA_043776275.1 Myxococcales bacterium
TCGAGCTTGGCCTCCTCGTAGCAGTGCGCGATCACCTTCATGTTGAGGTCGAGGACGTAGGCGAGCTTGAGCCCGTAGTCCTTTCGCCCGGCCGTGCCCTCCTTGGTGTCCTGCTCGACGGTCTCCTTGACCACCGAGAGGATGTCCGGATCGCGACCCTTGTCGAACAGGAGCTGGCTGACCGCGCGGGCGAACAGCGGCACACCGAACTCGCCGAGCGTCTCGCGACCGCTGCGGAAGATCTCGATCTGACGCTGACTGCCCTCATCGAACGCCTTGCGGACGTTGATCACGTTGAGCACTCCGCTTCCGACCACTGTCACCACGATCAGCGCCGTGGTGGTCAGGATCATCTTGACGGAGAGGCTAAAACCCCCGCGCTTGGCCATCCCATTCGCGAGTTTATGACAGGGACGGCGGAACTGCTACCATTCCACCCATGGTCGGCGACCGTGACTCTGTGGCGCCCGCGCTGGCGCAGTTCCTGGGGGAGTTCAAGCGAGTCGCCAGCGCGATCGTGGACAGCTACTTCATCGTCGACACGGAGCGTAAGATCGTCGACTTCAACCGGGCGTTCTTCGCCCTGTTGCCTCGCCAGCTCGCCCGTGGGCTCAAGGGAAAGCACTGCTACGAGGTGCTCGAGCTCAACATCTGCAAGACCGAGTGCATCGCCCAGCAGTGCTGGAGCGACAACCGGCATGTCCGTCTCGACGAGATCTCCGGCAGCATCTCGGGGGAGGCCAACAAGCTGCGGTTCATCCTCTCCGCGGTGCCGATCACCGACGAGGCCGGGAACCACGTCGGCGCGCTCGAGATCCAGCGCAACGTGACCGACGAGGCCGTGGTCCAGGTCAAGTACCAGGAGATGCTCGAGACCGAGGCCCGCGAGCGGGAGCGGCTGGCCAACCAGGTCCGCGCCCGCACCAAGGAGCTCCTGGAGACCAATCAGCTCCTCCTCAAGACCCAGAAGGAGCTGCTCGCTTACAAGAAGGGCCTCACCGTCTGATCTGATACGATCCGCGGATGTGGGCGCGCGTCGGTCTGGTTGCCGTCGCCGGCTGGCTGACAGCCGCCTGCTATCAGCCCTCCGCCCTGGCGGGCCTGCCGTGCTCGTCAGCGGGTACCTGTCCAGGCGATCAGGTCTGTGATCTCACCCAGGCCCCGCCGCTCTGCGTCGACAACCTGGGCGACGCGGGAGCACACCCGGATGGGCCGCCGCCCACGTGCACCGTCTCCGCGCAGTGCCCCTCGACCGTGCCCGTGTGTGATCCGGCCGCCGGCGTGTGCCGGGGCTGCATCGCGGACGCCGAGTGCGGCAGCGACGTTTGCCACGAGCTCGCCGGGACCTGCGTCGACGAGGCGAGCGCGCTGTACGTGGCACCCGGCGGCGTAGCCAACAGCAGCTGTACGCGGAGCCTACCGTGCGCCTCGATCGATGCCGCCCTGTCGCTCGTGACGGCGACCCGGCACACGATCCGCGTCGGCGACGGGACCTACACCGACAACTTCCGGATCAAGTCGATGGCGGGCATGGCCGTCGTGATCTCGGGGACCGATCGTGGTCCTGCGGGCGCCACGCTGTCCCCGTCGATCGGCCAGCTCGAGACCGATGGCAACGCGCTGGCGGTGCTCGAAGGCCTGACGATCGCGAACACCTCGGGCGCAGGGTTCATCAACCGGGGCACCGCCACGCTCTCGCGCATCGAGATCGACAAGGCGGGTGGTACGGGCGTCGACAACCGCGGCACCCTGACGGTGCGTGACTGTCGGATCGAGGAGAGCATGAATGCCGGGATCACGAGCAGTGATCTGATCGACGTGCGCCGCACCGAGCTGCTCCGCAACGTGGGGGGCGGCATCTCGGCCTCGTCCGGGTTCACGATCATCAACACCGTGATCGCCAGCAACGGGGGCTTCGGCTCCCTGTTCGGTGGTGCCAAGCTCGCGCCGGTGGCCGGTAAGCCGGCCGTGTTTCGGTTCTCCACCGTCACGGCGAACACGGGAGGTTCGTCCTCCGGGATCCAGTGCGATCAGCCGGTCACCGTCGAGGATTCGATCGTCGCCGCCAACGCGAGCCTGATCTTCCCGGAGCTCAGCGCGATGTGCAGCGCGCGATACTCGCTGTTCGGCGCCACCCTGCCGGCCGGGCCTGGCAACCTCCAGGGCAGCCCGATGTTCGTCACGGACAGCTCCGACTTCCACCTGCGCGCGGGCTCCCCCGCGATCGACTCGGCCGATCCCGCAGCGACCGAGGCCGAGGATCTCGAGGGCGTGGCGCGGCCCGCCGGCGCGGCGCGTGACATCGGCGCCTACGAGCGGCCATGACCCGATCTCGCTTCGTCCTCGCGCTCACGATCGCCACGGGCTGCGCTGCCACGCCCGATCTGGCCGTGCGCCCCCTCGCCGCGCTCCCTGCCGGCGTCACCGCAGAGGTGATCACCGCGCGCGACGGCACGCAGCTGTATGCGCGGCACTGGGCGACGGCGGAGGCGCCGAAGGCCGTGGTCGTGATCATGCACGGCCTCAAGGACCACGCGGATCACTACCAGGCCTTCGCCGCGCGGCTCACGGCGGCGGGCTACGGGGTCTATGCGTTCGATCTCCGCGGGCACGGCCGGTCCGCGGGGCCGCGCGTGGCCCCGAAGCACTGGCTCGACTACGTCGATGATCTCGATGCCTTCCTCGAGCAGGTCACGGCCAAGGAGCCGGGCAAGCCGGTGTTCCTGTTCGGCCACAGCATGGGCGGCGCGATCGCCACGCTCAGCGCGATCCGGCACCGCGCGTCGCTCGCCGGGTTGATCCTGTCGGCGCCGGCGCTGCAGGTGGATGCGCCGCCGCTCCTGCTCGCGGCCACGCAGATGGCGGGTGCGCTCACGCCTGGCGCGAAGGCGCTCGATCTCGCGAACGAGGACTTCTCGTCGGATCCATCCGTCGGCAAGGCGATGAGCGCCGATCCGCTGATCTCGCAAGGGCCCGGTCCGGCGCGCACCGCCGCCGGGTTGATCGGCGCGATGGAGCTGATCTGGGCCCACACCGATGGGCTGACCTTGCCGATCCTCGATCTGCACGGCACGCGCGATGCATTGACGGCGCCTTCGGGGAGCCGCGCGCTGATCGCCGCCGCACCGTCGACGGACAAGACCCTCCGGATCTACGAGGGCCTGTATCACGATCTGCTCCACGAGCCGAAGGGCAAGCAGGTGGAGGACGACATCCTCGCGTGGCTCGGCGCGCACACCGGCGGCGATCCGGTGACACCTGCGATGCCGTATGCCGGTCGCTTGCGAGGCGATCCGGTGGGCTGGACGCAGGCGATCGAGCTCGGCGCCGGGATCGGCGAGGGGATCGTGTTCGCCGGGACGGCCTCGGTGCAGCTCGCGCGCCCGCGCCCGCTCGGCTGGCACGGCGGCATCACGGCGCAGTGGGTCGGCGACTACAAGGCCGTGGGGTTGCGCCCGCTCGGTGTGGCGGTCCGGCTGGGACCCGCCGTGGCCGGAATCTCCGTCGGTGGTAGCGCGATCACGGGTGGGCACTTCGCGGTCTCGGGCGCCGGCTGGTTCGAGGTGCCCGTGGGGCCCGCGCATTTCGGCGGGCTCGTGATCCGCGAGCGTGGCATCACCAACACCAACCACCATGGGCCTCTCGACGCCGATCTGTTCTGGACCAGCTTCTCGGCGCGGTTCGGCAGCGATCGGTGGTACTGGCCGCATACGCGTGCAGGCGTGGGCCCGGTGATCTCGGGCGCGTTCCTGTGGGTGGGTGATCAGCCGCGCGCCTGGTCGGCCACGCTCGGGCTCCAGCTCTATGGGGTGGACTGATGCGTGGAGCGAGGGCCGGATCGTCGCTGCTCTCCACGCTGCTCGGTGCGGCGGTGCTGGCCGGGTGCGCGCAATCGATCAACAGCCGCGCCGACGACGCCCTCAAGCAACACAAGTATCTCGAGGCCGCCGAGCTCTACGATCAGGTGGTCCGCAAGGATCCCAGGGATGGCAAGGCGGTCACCAAGCGCACCGAGGCCCGGACCGCGGTGCTGCGCGAGCTGCTCGCCGAGACCGCACGGCTCCGGACCGCGGGGCAACTCGACGCCGCCACCAGCAAGCTCGCCGAGATGCTGGTCCGCCGCGAGAGCTGGGCGATGACCGTGGATCCGCAGACCACGAAGGCGCTCACGGTCGAGGTCGTCGCCGCGGGCTCGGCGATCGCGACCGCGGTGACCGGAACCGCCGGCGCCGCCGGGCCGCTGTCCGCGGAGGCCCAGGCCGCCCACTATGCGCCGCTCCTCGCGCACGCCGAGTTCAAGAACTGGCGCCGCGAGATCGATGACTCGGTGCGCAGCGCGGGAGGCACCGCGTGCACGGCGCTCGTACCGCGCGCGACCACGCCGTACCTGAGCTGGGCGATCGCGAGCTACTGCCGCCACTTCGGCGGTCAGGAGGTGCGCGTGCTCCCGCGTGTGAACCTGCGCAGTAGCCTCGTCGTCGAGGGGTCGATCGTGGGGATCCCCCCCGAAGATTCCGCGCGCATCCGCACCACGATGACCGACGCGTTCCGCGCGAGCGTGTGGGCCTCCCCCGACGCGGCGCGCCCGGCGCACGCGTTCTTCGGCGGCAAGCTGACCGCGACGTTCGATGCCCACACCACGTCGCGCACCGCGAACTGGACCGAGCAGGTGCCGTACACCGACTACGTCACCGAGCAGGAGTCCTACCAGGAGCCGTACGACGACACCGAGAGCTACACCGAGCAGGTGCCGCACACCGA
Source organism: Myxococcales bacterium (assembly GCA_043776275.1). Lineage (GTDB taxonomy): Bacteria > Myxococcota_A > Polyangia > Haliangiales > Haliangiaceae > JABFXX01. The sequence goes on from JAYVRN010000477.1 coordinate 4,762, forward strand.
GTACCGGACCGAGACCCATCCGTGTGGCAGTACGAGCTGTACCGAGACGCACCCCGAGACGGTGTACTCGTCAGAGTCGCGCACGCGCACCGTCACCAAGTACCGCACCGCGTACCGCCCGGTGACCAAGC
>JAYVRN010000478.1:0-4889 GCA_043776275.1 Myxococcales bacterium
CTCCCGCCCGAAGCGCGACCGGAGCTCGAGAAACTTCTTCCCCGCATCGAACAGATCGCGCGCCGGATCGAATCCAACGTCGCTGCCATCCTCTCCGCCAGCCGCGCCAACGCAGTCGACCAGATCGGAGGCCGCCCCGAGCTGCCCCCCGAGCTCGCCAGCGTGCTTACGACCTTCGCAGACCGCCTCGATGACATCCCCACGAAAGAATCCGTATGAAGACTGCACGCATCCTGGTCGTCGACGACGATGATCACGTCCGAGAAGCGCTGGTCGACGAGCTGTCCCAGAGCTATCGCGTGGAGGCCGTCAGCTCGGGTGGAGAGGCGTTCGATGCGCTCTCGATGCACCAGTACGACGTGATCATCTCGGATCTCAAGATGCCGGATCACGATGGCATCGAGGTGCTCGAGTTCGCACGCATCCATCAGCGCGATGCGGTGCGCGTGCTCCTCACCGGCTACCTCGACGAGCGCGCCCAGCGAGCCCTGATGACGCCGGACGCCCCCTACAAGGTGGGCAAGCCCTGGCACGACGAGATCGAGGTCGTGGTCAAGCGCGGTCTCGAGCAGCGCGAGCTCGCGCGCCGGCTGTTCGCGTCCGTCGAGGATGCCCTCAGTCTCAGCACCTTCGATGGCGAGCTGGCGACCACGCGAACACCGCTCGAGCTCGGCCAGTTGATCGTGCGCCGCGCACTCACGGTCGAAGGCGTGACGGGCTGTGGCACGGTCGTGCGGGACAACGGCAGCGAGCACCTGTTCACTGGCAGTACCGTGCCCAAGGACGGCCCTGGCTGGTACGTCGATCTTCCCCTCGATGTCGAGGGCGAGCTCCGCCTGCGCGCCCGCGGCGTCACCGACAGCGCCCGGCAGCTCGTGCAGTACATGGCGCACCGCGCGCAGCGTGCCTGCGGCATCCTCGAGGCAAGGACCTCCCCGCTCCCCGAGCTGCTCGGCGCTGGGACGCGGATGAATCAGCTGATGCGGCAGGCCACCGTCGGTGCGCTGACCTCGGCGCTGCTTCACGATCTCGCATCCACGATGCAGACGCTCTCCGGCGCCCTCGCGGACGTCACCGCGTTCGCGGGGACCAATGCTCCCGAGCTCGGCGATGCGCTGTCGGAGGCCAACTCCGCCGGCAACGAGGCCGTCGAGCTGTTCGTACAGATGCGGAAGTTCATCCGCGACGGCGAGGTCAAGCTCCGCGCCGTGCCGGTACGCCGCCTGATGGATCGCGTGACGCGGCTCGCGGGCGGCTACGTGCGCCAGCGTTGCACGCTGCGGATCCCCACGATCCCCGAGGTCGAGTGCAACGCGTCCGAGACGCTGTTCTTGCAGGTCCTCGTCAACCTGCTGCGCAACGCCGCACACGCCTCCCCGCCCGACGGCGCCGTGGACGTCAAGATCCTGGTCTCCGACACCGAGGTCGTGTTCTCGATCACCGACGACGGTCCCGGGGTCGCACCCGAGATCGCCGACACCATGTTCGAGCCGTTCGCGAGCACCACGCACGAAGGCACGGGCCTCGGCCTCGCGATCTCTGCGTACGTGATGCAGATGTGCGGCGGCAGGATCAGCTACCGCAAGGACCCCGAGCGAGGTGCTTGCTTCTCGGTGTCGCTGCCGCGCCCCGTCGTCTAACATCGCCGGCATGAGCAGCGAACCGGGCTGGGGGCTCGCCGAGGCGCTGCCGGAGCTGGTCGCGCCCGCGTGGCGGGACGCCGAACGCTGGCGCCGGCTCGCCGAGGATCACGCTGGCGGGCAGCGCTATCTGGCGCTCCCCGGGCTCCTCACCACCGCGGCCGCCCAGGAGCTCCGCGCGGCGGCCGCGCGTCTGCGGATGGTCCGGCTGACGACCGAGCTGCTCGATGCCGATCGCCACCTGCTGGCCGCCGATGACCTCGCCCCATGGCTCGATCTCCTGCAGCACGAGGCCATGCGCACGCTGGTCTCCGCCGTGCTCGGCCGGCCGATGCCGGAAGGCCTGGTGGTCAACGCGTGGCGGCTCCGCCGCGGCGACTTCATGGGCATCCATCCCGATGGTCGCCTGTACCGTGGCACGATCTCCCTCGGGTTGTGCGAGGGCTGGACCGCTGCCGATGGGGGCGCGATCGCGTTCGGCGATCGTCAGGGGGAAGAGCTCCTCGTCAGGCAGCGCTGGTTCCCGCACCTCGGCGACGCGTGCATGTTCGCCCCCGACGTCGACACCTGGCACGCCGTCGAGGCGGTTCGCTCCGAGACTCTGCGCTATTCGCTCACGGGCTGGTGGACCGCGCTCGAGGACGGCCTCACGCGCGGCCGCACGCTACCCGTCGAGCAGTGACAGGAACACCTTCGATTTCTCGAGCTGTACCTTCGTGCGATCGCACAGCGCGGTGCGCTGGACGATCGTGAGGCCGTTGCGCTCGAACAGATCCGTCTCGATCTCTCCGTCCTCGCACAGCTGATCCGCGCTGAACGGCTCGGCGCACGCGCGCGACAGGTGATCGGCCGCGGCGACGATCTCGGTGATCGCCCGGAGATTCGGCCCCAACCGCTCGCGGATCTCTGGGCGATGGATCTCGTGGTGCTGCTCGATCGGTGTGGTCAGGGTCGCCGGGAACTTCCAGGCCTTCGCGAGGCGGCTGCCGACCTTGTCATGCGCGGCGAGCCCGACCCGACGCTCCGCCTCCGCCATCGAGATGCCTTCGTTGCGGACCAGGGCGAACGCATCGCACAGCTTCTGTGCGTCGATCTTGGCGAGAGCGATCTTCCCCATGTCGTGCAGCAGGCCCGCGGTGAAGCACGCGCCTGGGTCTGAGAACTTCACCTCGGTCGCGATCTCGCGGGCCGCCGTACCGACGGTGAGTGAGTGCACCCACAGCGCGCGCGCATCGAACGGGCCACCCTTGGATCCGAGGGCCTCGAGGACGGAGATGCTGAGGACGAGCTGGTAGAGCGTATTGAAGCCGACGAACGGGATCGCTCGCTCGACATCGGAGACCCCGTTCGGGATGCCGAAGTACGGCGAGTTGACCAGCCGCAACAGCTTCGCGGAGGTCGCCGGGTCGGAGCGCAGCAGCGCCGCGACCTGCTGCACCGAGACGTTCTTGCCGTGGACGACCTCGCCGATCTGGAGCGCCACCACCGGCAGCGTCGGTAAGCTATCCAGCGCGTTCGCGATCCGGACGGTCTCGTTGAGCGTGGAGCTGAGCTGCTCTTGCGCCATCAGTGTCCTCCACCGGTAAGGTCGAACGCGATCCCGAACACGAGCTGGAGCTGCGTCACGGTGTGGCCATCGGCGATCGCGCTCCCGGCGAAGTACGAGGCCAGCTGGAGATCGCCACACAGCGCGATCGCCTTGCGCGTGCGACAGGTGCCGACCGAGGCCGTGGCCCCCCAGCGCGTCTCGGGCGCATAGATCCACACCGCGCCGGCCGCGAGCCGCAGCGCGGTCCCCGGAACGGGCATCTTGAGGCCACCGGTGACCCCGAACGTGTTGCGGGCGACGGTCTCGACGACGATCCCGCCGTACGTCGCCAGCTCCGGATCATCGTTGATCGCGATGGCGCCGGTCGCGGCGAGCGTGACGGGCGTCGTGCGATGCGCGCTCGACATGTCGGTCTCGGTCCCCATCGACAGGCCGTAGCCCGCCCGGAGCTCAGCCTCCCACAGCGGCTGGGCTCGCGCCGATGCCGACACCACGAGGACGGAGACGACGACAAACCCGACGGTCATGGAGCGCACGTCAGACCCTCACGCAAGCGACGTGCCGGACGGCGCGGCAATCGTTCTCAGGGCTTGGCCGGCGGAGGTTCGGTCGGTGGTGAAGGAGCGTCGGCAGGTTTGGCGATCCGGATCAGGATCGAGAGGCGGCGGTTCTGAGCATCGAGCGGATGATCGGGGACGTAGAGCTGACTGGCGCCGCGCGCGAACACGCCCCGGATCTGGGCCTCCGGCACGCCGCTCGCCTCGAAGATCATCCGGGCGGCATCCGCGCGCTGGTACGACAGCTCCCAGTTCGAGAGGTGGGACCCGGGCGCGAACGGGCGCGCATCGGTGTGACCGTTGATCTCGATCGGTCGCCCGGTGGCGACGATCACCGGCGCCATCATCCGCAGGAAGCGCTCGAGCGGCTCGTTCAACCTGGACGACGCGCTGTCGAACAGCAGGCCACTGTCCTCGTCGACGGTCTCGATCAGGATCCCGTCCGGGGTGATCTCCACGTGCACGTTCTTGATCACGCGCGCCAGCTGCGGATCGAGCGCCGCCATCTTCGCGAGCTTGTCTCCGACCTGCTTCGCCGTCTCCACCTTCTCGTCGAGCGTCTTCTCCTCGGGGGTCGGGGGCACCGAGGACACCTCGATCACCGAGGGCCGCGCCTGAGCCGCGCGGTTCATCGCGAGATCTCCATCGGGGAGGATGCCGGTGCGGAAGTACTGGGAGATCTCCTTGCGGCTCTGTGCGTCGGTCGAGGCGAGGAGCCACAGCACCATGAACAGCGCCATCATCGCCGTCACGAAGTCCGCGTACGCGACCTTCCAGGCACCACCGTGGTGCCCGTGACCTGCGACGACCTTCTTGTAGCGGCGTGACATGTCACTTCACCGCTTGGAGGGCTTTGTCGACGTCGTTGAAGCTCGGGCGCTCGTCGCTGTAGATCATCTTGCGACCGAACTCCACCGCGGTGGGCGGAGCGACTCCGCGGGCCGAGGCGATCACCGCGGACTTGATGACGAGCAGGTAGCGAAGCTGGTGGGTCTCCTGCGTCTCGGCGTTGTTCGCGAGCGGCTGGATGACGCCGTAGCAGAGGAGGATGCCGAGGAACGTGCCGACGAGGGCGGAGGCGACGTGGTGGCCGATCACGGCGGGCGGCGCATCCATGTGCGCCATCGTCACGATGATGCCGAG
>JAYVRN010000479.1:0-18044 GCA_043776275.1 Myxococcales bacterium
GCCGTCCGACGAGGACATGAAGAAGATGACCGAAGTCGGCACCAAGTACGGCGAGTGCATGGCCAAGGCGATGGGCGGCGGCGACATGGGCGGCGGCTCTGCGGCCCCGGCCGGCGACGGCTCGGGTTCGGCGGCTCCGGCGGCTGGTTCGGCTGACGGCTCTGCGGCCCCGGCCGCGGCTGGCGGCGGTGACCTCCCGGCCGAGTGCGGCGAGTACAAGGCGGCGATCGAGAGCCTCGCGAAGTGCGACAAGCTCCCGCAGGCGACGCGCGATGCGCTGAAGCAGTCCTACGAGCAGACCTCTGCGGCGTGGGCGAGCATCCCGGCCGAGGGCAAGGCTGCTCTCGGGACGGCGTGCAAGGCGGCGGCGGATGCGGTGAAGCAGTCGGCCGCGGCCTGCAACTAAGCAGACCGGCGAACTGAGCGTCACTTAAACTTGGGCTCGTGCATCATGCACGGGCCCTTTTTATGTCCGGAGCTCCCATGTCCAAGCTTCTCTCGATCGCGTGTGTTGTTGGCCTCGGCCTCGGTCTCGTCGCCTGCAGCAAGAGCAACAGCGACGGCGCCAGTGGTGACCCCTGCGCACCCGCGATCAACAAGGCGGTCGACGCGATGATGGCCGGCCGCCAGGGGCCGCCCGAGATGGTGGAGCAGATGAAGGCGATCTCGGAGAAGCTCCGCGGGATCTTCATCAGCGCGTGTCAGGCCGACAAGTGGCCCGCGGACGTCCTCGGCTGCTTCCAGACCGCGACCGATCAGCCCGCGATCAAGAAGTGCCGGGAGAAGCTCCCGCCCGAGCAGGCGCAGCGCGTTCAGGCCGAGATCATCAAGGTGATGAGCGGCGGCATGGGGGGCATGAAGCCGCCGCACGGTGGTGGTGGCGAGCCGCCTCCGGCGCCGGCCGGCAGCCCGGGCGGCTCCGCGGCGCCCCAGTAGCCGCTCGGTAGCGCGCTTCAGGTCACGCGGGCGATGATGCGCGCGTGCACACCGAAGCCATCTCGTACACGGTCCTTGGCGTCACGTACGTCGGGTACCTCGCGCTCGATCCGAGCAAGCCGGGGCCGCGCCCAGGCATCCTGATCTGTCACGAGGGCAACGGGCTGGGCCCGCAGGTCAAGGACCGCGCCCACCGCCTCGCGGAGCTGGGCTACGTCGCGTTCGCGGTCGACTACATCGGCGGCGGCGAGGTGCTGACCGACATGGCGTCGATGATGGCGCGGCTCGGCGCGCTGCGCGGCGATCTCGATCGCGTGAGAGCGCTGGCGCGTGCGGGACTCGACGTGCTGCTCGCGCGTCCCGAGGTGGATCCCGCGCGCGTCGCGGCCACCGGCTACTGCTTCGGCGGCACGTTCGCGCTCGAGCTCGCACGCTCGGGCGCGCCGCTGGCCTGCGTGTGCGGCTTCCACTGCGGCCTGTCGACGACGCGCCCCGAGGATGCGCGCAACATCACCGGCAAGATCCTGGTCTGCATCGGCGCGGACGATCCACTGATCCCACCGGAGCAGCGGCTCGCGTTCGAGGCCGAGATGCGCGCCGCCAAGCTCGACTGGCGGCTCTACCTGTATGGCAACGCCGTGCACGGGTTCGCGAACCCCGAGGCGGGACGGCTCGGGAATCCGGCGGTCAACTACCACGCGCCGACGGATCAGCGTTCGTGGCGTGCGATGCGCGACCTGTTCGACGAGACGTTCTGAGCGTCAGCGCTTGGCCGGCGGCGGAGGCAGCGAGACCACGCGCAGCGCCTTGGCCACGTCCATCACCCCGAGCGCCGGCAGCGCCACTTCGGGATCGGTCTCCATCAGCTTCAGGACGTCGAGAGCGTGACGCGCGCTGGTGAACCGGCGCGCGAGATCGCGGGCCATCAGCTTGCGGCAGAACAGCTCGAGCAGCGGCTCGACGATCAGCCCAGGCACGCGCTTCTCCATCGACGGCGGGTCGCGCTTGAGGCTCGCCGCGAGGATGTCGAGCGGCCGGCCTTCGAACGGCAGCACGCCCGTGATCATCTCGTAGACCATCACGCCGAGCGAGTAGAGGTCCGCGCGGTGATCGATGAACTCGCCGCGCGCCTGCTCGGGCGACATGTACAGCGGCGTCCCCACCATCTGGCCGGTGGCCGTGAGGCGCTCGAGCGATTCCTCGCTGCCTTCGCGCACGATCGCGATCCCGAAATCCACGATCCGCGCGTGGTCGCGGCCGTTGCGCCACTCGACGAGGACGTTGTCGGGCTTGAGGTCGCGGTGGACGAGGCCAGACGCGTGGGCGTGCTCGAGGCCGCGGAGCAGCTGACTCGCGAGCAGCGTGACCCGCTCCGGGGGCAACGGCATGGTCATGATCGCCGAGAGCGGCTCGCCCTCGACGTACTCGAGGACGATCACGTAGCGACGGTCCGCGTGCTGAACCAGCTCGATCACGCCGCCGATGTGCGGGTGGCCGAGCCGCGCCGCGACCCGGGCCTCGCGCCGGAACCGCTCCACGACGGTGGTCTCGTCGAGCAGGTGCGAGTGCAGCACCTTGAGCGCCACCACGCGATTGGTGTCGATGTGCGAGCCGCGATAGACCGCCCCCATGGCGCCGGAGCCGAGGAGCTCGGCCACGAGATAGCCGCCGACCACCTGACCGACGAGCTCGGGGACGGGCTTGCCCTTGGCGCCCTCGACGCCGAGGCGCGTCTTCTTGGCGTCGACCAGGGTGTCGCGATCGTCGGGCGGGTCTCGCCGCGTCACAGGCCGAAGATCCTAGCAGGCCCGGGTCAGGTCACGGGTGATGTTCTTCTGGTGGGCCTCTAGGGTCCCGCCGCCGATCTCGATCAGCTTGGTGTCGCGCAAGAACTGCTCCACCCGGTACTCGGTGCAATAGCCGTAGCCGCCGAGCACCTGGACGGCCGCATCGGCGACTTCTTTGGCGGCGGTCGCGCAGAATAGCTTCGCGGCATCGGTGCCGAGCCGGTTGCGCGAGGTCGGCCCGGTGGTGGCCGCGACGTTGTAGGTCAGCGCGCGCATCGCCTCGACCTTGGCGTAGCTGTCGCCGATGTAACGCTGGATCTGGCCGTGATCGGCGATCGGCTTGCCGAACGTCTGGCGCTCGATCGCATACTTCACCATCACGTCGAGGCATCGGCGCGCCATCCCGAGGGACATCGCGGACAGGCCGAGCCGCTCGATCTCGAGGTTCCTCATCATGTTCGTGACGCCACCGCCCTCGGTGCCGACCAGGTTCTCGAGAGGCACGCGGACATCTTCGAAGATCAGCTCCGACATCGTGGACGCGCGCATCCCGAGCTTGCCGATCTTCGGGCCGGTGGAGAACCCGGCGAACGAACGCTCCACGATGAACGTGGTGATCCTGCCCTCGAGCTTGGCGTAGACCAGGAACACATCGGCCTCGGGGCCGTTCGTGATGAACGTCTTGCGGCCGTTCAGGACATAGCCGTTCGCATCCTTGCGCGCGATCGACTGCATGCCGAGGACATCGGTGCCGACCGCGGGCTCGGTCATCCCCATCGCGCCAACAACCTCGCCGGTCAGGACCTTCGGCAGGTACTTCTTGCGCTGCGCAGGATTGGCGGCCCAGTAGAGGTTGTTGACGAACAGCAGGGCGTGCGCGAGGTACGCGAGAGCAAAGCCCGGATCCGAGTACGCCAGCTCGTCGTGGACGATGCACGACGCGATCGCATCCATGCCCGCGCCGCCATCGGGCTCGGGGATCGTGACGCCGATCAGGCCGAGCTCGCCGAGCTCGCGCAGCAGCTTGGTGTTGAACGTCCCAGCCTCGTCATGCGCCATCGCCTGCGGCTCGACGCGGTTGGCGACGAACTGACGAAGGGTCTGCCGCAGGAGCTCGTGCTCGTCGGTGGCGTGAGGCGTTTGCACGAGAGCGACCATGGGTGGACCGTACCCTACCGCCCTCGCACCGCAAAAACCGACTCGCGGATGGCAGTTCGTATCGCCGCGAAAAGGTTACAGTCCAAACGTGCCAGGCATCGACCGATGGCTGAACGGCCGGCCCGCCGTCCTGTTCGCCAACCCGACCGCGCAGAGCGGCAAGGCCGCTGACTGGATCCGGCACACGCGCGCGCTGCTCGACGAGGTCGCGATCGCCCACACGTTCACGCCCACCGAGCCCGAGGGCAGGACCATCGATCGGGTCCGAGCGGCGATCGATGATGACGGCGCACGGGTCGTGATCTACATGGGCGGCGACGGGACGTTCGCCGAGGTCGCGAAGGGCATCTTCGCATCGCAGCACGCGAGCGCGTGCGTGATGGGGATGATGCCCACCGGCACGGCCAACGATCAGGGCAAGTCGTTCGGTCTCGATTCAGGTGCGGGCTCGCTCGAGCGCAACGTCAGCGTGATCGCCGCGGGTGACATCGTGGGCTGTGACGTCGGTCGGCTGGTGATCGAACGCGATCGCAAACAGATCCACAGCGATCTGTTCTTCGATTCGTTCTCGATCGGCCTAGGCGCCGCGAGCCTCGAGACGCGCAACCGCGATCGCGAGCGGGTGGGCCGGATCCCGGGGCTCGGGATGCTGTACCGCGACCAGCTGGTGTACGCGGGCGCGATCCTGCAACGCCTCGCCGAGAGCTATGTCGTCGACATCAAGTTCGATCTCGAGGCGATCATCGATGGCAAGGTCCACTCGTTCGACAACTTGCTCGACGTGATCATCAAGAACACGAAGATCTTCGGCGGGGAGTGGGTGTTCGATCCCAGCATCGAATCGGACGATGGCCTGTTCGAGATGGTGCCGGTGACCGGCCGCCGCGATTTCGGGACCAAGATGCTCGGCAGCCTCCGGCGCAGCCCCGTGGGAATCGAGGATCTGGCCGCGCTCGGGTTCACGCACGAGGCGCCGAACACGGGGGCGCACTTCGAGCTCGACGTGCGCGCCAATCCGCTCCCCGCAGCACAGTGCGACGGCGAGGAGCTGCCCGCTGGCGATCGCTACCGGATCGATGTGGTGCCGCGCGCGCTGCGCTTGATCGTGCCGCGCGAGCACGTCGATCCGTCGGGGATCGACCGCAGCGGCCCGATCAGCTCTCCGCCAGCACGATGATCTTGTCGCCCTCGCCGAACGGGATCGGCACCCGCTTGGGCGGATTGACGACCACGCCGAACCCGCGGTCGGCATCGCGCGCGTGGCTGGCGAGCCGGTAGCCGATCGCGATCTCCTTGCGGCGCAGCGCCGCCTCACACACCAGCGCGAACGGCCGCTCGCCATCCTCCACATAGTGGTGCGAGGGCTTCAGGTAGAGCTCGTAGCCACCTGCGGTGAACAGCTCGTCGAACACGCCGACGAGGTGCGGGTTCTCGGCGATCTGCGACATCATCAACGAGACGAGCGTGTTGCTGACGATGAAGTCATCGGCCTCGGCCACGCTCGCGAGGTCTCGGTTCTCGATGTCGAGGATCTCGCTGGTGATCGGCAGCTTGCAATCGGCGCGGCGGGCGATGTCGCGCAGGTGGAGCAGGGCGACCGTGGTGCGCGCATCCGCCATCTCCTGGGTGCGGCCACCGCTCTCGGACAGCACGAGCACGTGGTCGTACTCGATCACCGCGAGCTCCTCGAGGAGGCCGCGATCGGTCATGTCGCCGCGCTTGAGCGAGATCGTCATGTTGCGCAGCGCGGGGAGCGTGGCCTCGTCCTCGGCGACGACCAGCGTGCTGCTGCCTTCGGCGACGTAGGCATCGAGCTCGGACAGCACGCGGGCCAGGCGAGGGCTCGAGCCGCCGAACACCAGCGTGCGCTCCGGCCGCGGCGCGATCGGAGCCGGAGCCGCGATCACGTGGCGGTCATCGAGCTCGGCGATCCGCGCATCCATCGTGATGGTGTCGTCGTCCTCGCTGATCACGACGATGTGGTCGCTGCTGTGGAAGCGGCGGTCGGGATCGGGGGGCAAGAGGAGCTCGCCGGCGACGGTGATCACGCCGATCAGCGACGAGGTGTCGAACGCGAACACGCCCTCGCGGAACGTCTTGTTGGTGAGGCCTTGCTGCGGCTGCACATAGATCTCCATGCCGGCGAAGTCGAGGAGCTCGGTATAGACGGCCGACAACCCCGACTGCCGGCCGGTCTGCACGAGCAACCGACTGATCAGCGGCGAGGCGAGCACCAGCGCGGCCTTCTCACCAGCGACCATCCGGGCGACGGCCTCGGTGCGCTCGTCGAGGATCTCGGCGACCACGTGGAGCGCGCGGGCAGGCGAGACCTTGGCGAGCGCGAGCAACGTCTTCAGCACGATCGTGTCGGACTCGTGATTGACCATCACGTGGCCCTGGGCGTCCACCTCGGGGGCGATCACGACGACAGCCTTCGACGCTTCGAGGTTGACCAGGTCGAGCGCCGACGGTGCCATCGTGCTGCCGCGCCGGGTGACCACGCGCAGGTGCGTGCCTCTGACGGCCTCGGCCACGGCCTGATCCATCTCGACCTTGTCGCGATCCGCGAGGATCACCACGCACGCCTTGCGCTGGTTCTGGTTCGCGATCGCCAGCTCGCGGAGCAGCGTGAACACCTTGGGACCCCAGCCGAGGATCACCGTGTGGCCGCGCTCGATCACCCGGCTCTTGCCGCGTCGCCAGGACTCGATCATCGCGCCGAAGCCTTGGTTCAGGATGCCGATCAGGGCCGAGAGGACGAACAGGCCGCCGATCGTGACGAACAGGAGGATGAACAGGAGCGTCCAGCTCGCGCTGTCTCCGGACAGCGTCCCGGGATCGAGCGCGTGCATGAGCGCCTTCCACGACAGCATCCCGAACGAGTTCTTGGCGCCCTGATCATCCGCGGGCACCACATCGAACACCACGATCAAGATCGCCGTGATCAACACCAGCACCGCGGTGAACAACGCGAGCAACAAGATCTGCGCGCCCACGCCGCGCGACATCCAGTTGTCGAACCGGTACCTCAGACGCTGACGGATCCCCATGGCGGGAGACCGTATCAGGGTGCTGTCGTCCAAAGGTCGCAGCGGGCACGGAGCCCCCGCGTGGCGGCGTTCTGCCGTGGGTCTGCGCCAGGTTGTAGACCCGGCCGTGCGCGCACGCGGACGCTTGTTAGACTCCGGCGGTGAGAACGCTGCTCTTGATCTCGATCGCCGCCTGTAGCGGCCCCGCGAAACCTGCGCCCGCGCGGCCGGTGCCGATCGAGAATGCCGCGCGCGGATGTGGTGAAGCGGCGGCCGGCCTCGAACGCGCGACGCGTGGGATCCGGCCACCGGAGGAGTCGATCCTCGCCCCGATGCAGACGCGCTGCATCGATGACGCATGGTCCGCCGCAGCGATCGATTGCTTCGCCACGATGACGCCCGATGATCTGGGCGCGTGCGTGGGGCACGTGGAGGCCAAGCATCGCGAAGCGCTGTTCGGTGTGATCTCGGGGAACGCGCGGGATCGCGGTGCGCTCGTGGTGATCGTCGCGCGGCTCGCGAACCTCAAGGTCGGGGTCACGGAGTGCGATCAGTTCGTGGTGGGTGTCTCGCGCGCGATGTCCTGCGAGGGCCTGCCGCTCGCTCAGCGGCACGAGCTCGGGAACGAGACAGCGGACTTCTGGTCCCTCCCAACCAAGAATCTGCCCCCCGATGCCGTGGCACGGATGGTCAAGGCCTGCACCGAGTCGCTCGAAGCGCTTCAGCAGCAGGTGGCCGCCGTCGGCTGTATGCCGTGACCGCGTTCCCAAACGTCCCCGGACGTTTCCAGGGGGTTCGACACGGGGTGCAGCGAAATGCGGCACCACCATCCGCCCAGGATCTCCGCCATGTACGACGGTGTCGTAACCACGATCGTCGTCGGATTGTGATGGAGTCCGCGCCGAGCTGTCGTTACGCTGGAGGTGATGCAAAAACTCTCGACCGTCCTGCTCGTGTTGTTGATCGGCTGCTCGGTGGAATCACCATCCGATTCGACGTCGACGGAGGCGGTCGCGAGGAAGAACAAGACGGTGACGTCGATCATCGTCAACGGGCGAAGCGCCACGGTGGCGCTGCTCGATAGCGCGGGCACCAACGGCTTCCTCACCGCGACGCAGGATCAGGTTGCGAATACGTCTGGCCTCGATTTCTCGTGGGCGACGCCCGACGCCACCAACCCCGACCTCGCCATCCTGTATCAGGGCGCGGGCGAGATCCCGAACGCGGCCTTCACGCAGAACGCGACGACCGCACACTTGAACCTGACGACGCCTGCCGCCTTCGCGATCAACCGGTGCGTCATCAATCTCAACGATGGGACGTTCACGTGCGCCGCCTCGGCGCCGCTCACGTTCAACCTGTCGTGGCTCCAGAACGGCTTTGGCAGCGTCCAGGAGACCACCAAGCGCGTGGAGACGCTCGGCCCGGTCACCACCAAGGTCAAGGCGGAGTTCACCACCGTCACCGCCACGATCAACGGGACCTGGGGAGGACGGTCGTCGCCCAACCTCGGAGGTGATCTCACGGACTCGCAGAGCAAGACCTACATCCGCGAGATCACCGTCGCGTTCTGAGTGAGCCGCTACCCCACCGCTACCTAACAATCCTCCTCGGTCAGCCGGATCACGACAAACATGAACACAATCCTTCCCGTCTGCATTGCCGCTGTCCTTGGGGGATGTCTGGTGGAGGGGGAACCGAACTTGTCCGAGACCGAGGGCGCGGTCCAGCTGAGCAATCGGCTGTCGTCGAACCGACTGTCGTCGAATCGGCTGTCGTCCAACCGGCTGTCGTCCAACCGGCTGTCGTCCAACAGCCTCGAGGTGATGGCGATGATGGACACGGACTCGGGCCGCGACGTCCTGTCCTACATCGTCGGATGTGCCCTACGTACGGGCGAGGAGCTCGTCGCCACGGACTCGGCGGGCATCGAGTACACGTTCCTTGGGTGGATCGGCCTCGCGCCCGCATGGGCGACCCGCGTCCCGACGGTCAGTGAGCGCCGCTGGGTGACGGCGTGCCTGTTGTCGCGAACCAACGTCAACGGGGTCCCGGTCAACATCTCGATGCGCCACGATACGAACCTCGCGCTGCTGACCTCCGTCCGCGAGCGCGAGACCTACACCGAGGCCGAGGGCGCGTTCTATGGCGATCTGTTCGCTCCCGTCCCCGTGATGTATGCGTGCTCGAACCGGGCGTGGACCCCACTGGTTGGGACGTTCCGCGCCTGTGCGCTGTCCCCCAACGGGGTCACGACCGACTGCACGTTCACCTATACGGGGGCATGCTCCAAGGCGTGCAGCGACAAGACCGCGCCGTTCAACGGCTGCAAGGGTCTGGGGACGAACTACAACGAGGTCGCGACGATCTTCCTGACGCCGACACAGCAGCAGGGCGGCGAGCAGTAGTCGGGGCTGCCCGGCTGGCCAGGCCGCTGGACGCCGGCGAGAAGATCGGCCAACCTCCGCGAATCCACCGGAGGTTTCCATGACTGACGTGTTCATCTACGACGTTCTTCGTACGCCCCGCGGCAAGGGCAGGGCAGGCAAGGGCGGGCTCGCCAACCACCATCCGCAGGAGCTGCTCGCGCAGACCCTGAACCACATGGCGGAGCGCAAGAAGCTCGACAAGAGCCTCGTCGATGACCTCGCTGTCGGCTGCGTCACGCAGGTCAAGGAGCAGGGCGCGTGCATCGCGCGCGTCGCCTTGATCGCCGCGCAGTGGCCCGAGGAGGTCACGGGCTACACGATCAACCGGTTCTGCGGCTCGGGCCTCGAGGCCGTGAACAGCATCGCCGCGAAGATCGGCTCGGGCTTCAGCGATAGCGGCATCGGCGGCGGGGTCGAGTCGATGTCGCGCGTCGCGATGGGCTCGGACGGCGCGATGCTCGACGGTCTCAACGAGAAGCTCCGCAAGCGCCTGTACCTGGTGCCGCAGGGCATCTCGGCTGATCTGATCGCCACGCGCGAGGGTTACTCGCGGACCGATGTCGACAAGTTCGCGCTCGCGAGCCAGCAGAAGGCGGCCCGCGCGATCGAGGAGAAGCGGTTCTCGAGCTCGTTGTTCGCCGTCAAGAACGACGACGGCTCGGTCGCGCTCGATCGCGACGAGCACCCGCGTGCGGACACCACCCTGGAAGGCCTCGCGGGCCTCAAGGCCGCGTTCGCCGAGATGGGCGGGATGGCGATGGGCCCCAACGGCGAGACGCTCGATCAGCTCGCGCTCCTCCGCTATCCAGACACCAAGGCGATCGAGCACGTGCACACCGGCGGCAACTCGTCCGGCATCGTCGACGGCGCGGCTGTGGTGCTGATGGGCTCCGCCGAGTGGGGCAAGAAGGCGGGCCTCAAGCCGCGCGCGAAGATCCGCGCGATGTCCACCGTGGGCGCCGAGCCCGTGATCATGCTGACCGCGCCGGCTCCGGCGTCGAAGAAGGCGCTCGATCGCGCAGGTATGGCCGTCAAGGACATCGACCTGTGGGAGATCAACGAGGCGTTCGCCACGGTGCCGATGCAGACCGCGCGCGTCCTCGGCATCGATCCGGACCGGATCAACGTCAACGGCGGCGCGATCGCGCTCGGTCACCCGCTGGGTGCCACCGGTGCGATCCTCCTCGGCACGGCTCTCGACGAGCTCGAGCGTGCGAACAAGTCCACCGCACTGATCACGCTGTGCATCGGTGGCGGCATGGGCATCGCGACGATCATCGAGCGCGTGTAACGCGTACGCGCCGGCGATCGGCCCGTGCTATGCACGCCCTCGTGCACCGACGGGTCGTGCTGCTGCTGGCGCTCGCCGCGTGCGAGGCCTCCGCGCCGGCTCCCGTGGAGCCGCCGCCGCGGTGGGTCTATCCGCCTCCGCCGCCGAGCTGGCCACTCGGCACGCCCCAGGGCCGGATCGGGCGGAGCCAGCCCACGCAACCTGCGCCGCCGGCGGGGATCACCGGCGAGCAGAAGTTCCCGCTCCGCCTCGCCACGCCGTGGGCGGTCCCGGGCCCCGGACCCGCACGGGCGGTGAACTATGGGCTCGACGGAGCACGGCCGGCGATCGAGCTCGTCGACATCGATCAGGGCCGCGTGGTGTGGCGCGATCCGACGGCGTGCGATGGACCGATCGTCGGCGTGACGGCGCAGGCGATCGTGTGCGCGGATGCCAAGGGCACGCGCGGCGTCAAGCTCGATGGCAAGGGCGCGTGGCGCTCCGAGCTGCAGTACATCGCGATGACCGACGATCGCGTGGTCACCGGCGACATCGGGATCTCGATCATCCTCGACGCGACCACCGGCGACGAGCTCGCGCGGGTCAAGCTACCGGCGACGATCGTCCCCGAATCGATCATCGCGAGCTGTGGAGATGCGGGGCGAGAGCTGTTCTCGGTGGGGCAGGATGGTCGGCTGGTCCGGATCGCGGACGGCAAGGGCGGGCCGGCGATCACGTGGGCGACCCCGATCGGCGCGGTCACGAGCATCGAGGCGTGCGACGGCGAGACGGTGGTCGTCGCGGGCAGCGGGCTCGATGGCCCCACGGTGGTCGCGCTCGCTCGGACCACCGGCAAGATCACCGGGCGCGTGGATGGCGTGCTCGGCTGGTGGCCCGCGCGCGATGGCAGCGATCGGATCGAGATCTCGACGATCGGCGGCATCGCGAGCTGGCCGCGCGATCTCTCGCGTGATCCGATCGCGACCCCGTTGCCCGCGCTCGGTGAGCTGATCGCGACGCGCGGTGACCTGCGCCTGGTGCGTGCGACCCCGCTCACGGCCGCGGTGCTCGACAACACCGGCGTCCGCGCGTACCTGCCGTTCGCCAGCATGGGCGGTGTCCTCGGCGACACCGCGGTCATCGCGGCGAGCTGGAATGGCTCGCAGGGCGAGACCGTGCGGCGTCTCGGCTTACCGCCGCGGTATCCACGCGCGCTGAGGATCTCCGTGCGCACGCACGGTGTCGGCGTGCCTGCGGAGCTGCGCGACCTGCCTGCGTCTGCGCCGCTCGATCTCGCGGCTGCGATCGAGAAGCCGGACACCGGGAAGCACACCGTCGGCGCCGTGGCGATCGATCCGCGCGAGAGCAACGTGCTCTACACGGTGCCGCTCGAGCGTCAGCCCGATGAAACCTCGGGCGCCGGGATCGCGAGCTTCGATCTGGCGACGCGCACCTGGAAGTGGCAGCGCTCGGATGGCTGCGGCGCCGGCCAACCGATCGCGATCGCCGTGGCGCGCGAGGTGGTGGTGTGCGCGGCGCGCGGGAATCGTCCAGGTACGGCGTCGGTGCGTGCGACCACGCGCGACGGTGCGGCGCGGTGGGAGTGGATCGGTGACAGTCTCGATGCGGTGCAGGCCGCGGGTGATGCAGTGCTCGTGTACGCAGCCGATCGCGTGTTCGTGCTCGATGCGAGCACCGGCAAGGTACGCGCGTGGCTGGCCAGCGATGACGGTGCGATCATGCGCGTCACGGCGGTGGAGGTCGGAGCGCGCACGTTGATCATCGGCTACGAGCGTGGCCGCCTGGTCGCGCGCGTCACCGAGCTCGGGATGTTTCCGCTGTGGTCGCTCGAGGTCGATGGTGTCGTGCGCGCGATCTCGCCCTCACAGGATGGTGTGCTCGTCGAGCTGGAGGACGGCGATGCGCTACGGGTCACGGCGCTGACCGGTGCGGTCGCGGCGATGCCGGGACTCGGGCTGACCTGGAGGCCTTCCGGCGAGCTGGTCACCGGCGCCGCGCTGGGTGGGCCGATCCCGGCACCACCCCTGCAGGTCGTCACTCCCGTGCGGCCACGGCGACCGCTCGCCACGCGCCCCCCACCGCCGAGGGACCCGGAGGCGCCCCCGATGTCGGTGCCGGTACAACCTCCGGCGTCGCTCGGAGATAGCTGGCAATACACGCTCTACGAGCTCGGCGGAGGCCTGCGCGCACGCAACGACTACGCGATCGACGGTCCGATCGTGCCGGTCCTCGCGCGCGGCCCCATGGGCAGTCCGCTGGTGGTCGCGCATGGGCGTGCCCTTCGAGAGGTCCTCGTGCTCGATCCGCGTACAGGTGATCCGTTGCGCCAGATCACGCTGCCCGAGGATGCTCCACCGGGCGTGGCCTTCGCGACCATCGTCGACGGCACGCCCGTCGCAGGGACCGTGCTCGCGCAGCCGCTGCGGATCGTGCTGTTTTGACAGCGATCCTCGCGACTGCACACACCCGCGCTGCTATACGATCGACCAATGGCACTCCCGCTCCGCGCTGCGCTGCGTTCTGCAGGTCGCTTCATCGTCAAGAACCCCACGGCGATGCTCAGCATGGCGCGCCACGCGCTGGGAATGCGGATCGCGGTGCCGCTCGATGCGGTGCGCTGGTTCATCTCGAACACGCCGCCGTCGAAGAAGGCGCCGCAGGACGTGACCATCTCGCCACGGCCGCCGGCGATCGGCATCGGCGCCACGGTGGACCTGATGGGCACCACGGTGCGCGTGGGTGCGTCGATCCGGGTCGAGCGCATCGAGGTCACCGAGACCGCGTTCAAGGTCACGCTGCGGATCTCCGATGTCACGATGAAGGTGCTCGGCGAATCGTTCACGCCGGTCGCGGGCCTGATCAAGAGCGGCGCCCTCGATCTGTCGAAGCCGGGCAACCTCGCCAAGTTCATGCCGAAGCGTCCGCCGGTGCTGGTCGAGGCACACGATGACATCATCGTGCTCGATCTGATGCAGAACCCGAAGTTCGCAGAGAACGATCGGGTGCGCGGCATCCTCGGTACGCTGACGCCGGTCGTCAACGTCTCGGGCCTGTCCACCGAGGGCGACATGCTGATCCTCCAGCTGCGCGCGAGCCCGTTCGGGCTCCCGCGCGCGCTCAACGCCGCCCGCGCCCTCGCCTCCGGCTGAGCTCGCGATGGAGACCGTCGCCCTCTCTGCGCCGGTAGGTGACAAGGCGGCGCGCTACCGCGAATTATTGCCGCAGCTCGCGGCGTTGCTCGAGGGTGAGCCCGATCTCGTGGCGAACCTGGCCAACGCCACCGCGGCGCTGCGAGAGTGCGTGCCGATCGCCTCGTGGATCGGCTTCTATGTCGCGAAGGCGGGCCAGCTGGTGCTCGGGCCGTTTCAAGGCAAGGTCGCCTGCGTGCGGATCGCCTTCGGCAAGGGCGTGTGCGGGACCGCCGCCGCGGAGCGCCGCACGTTGATCGTCGCCGACGTCGAGAAGTTCCCGGGCCACATCGCCTGCGATGCCGGATCGCGCAGCGAGATCGTCGTCCCGATCCTGCGCGGCGGCGAGGTCGTGGCCGTGCTCGATCTCGACAGCTACGAGCTCGCCGCGTTCGACGACGACGATGCCGCCGGGCTCGCGCCGATCGCGGAGCTACTGGGCACCCTCGCATGGTGACGTGTCGCTTCGCCCGCGTCGCGACCCTCTCGGTCGTCGCGACCCTCGCCGTCGCGGCGTGTCAGGGCAAGTCCCGCGATGCCGATCCGGGATCCGGAACCTCGAGTGGCAGCGCACCGAGCAAGGCCGACGCCGCGGTGCCGATCGACGCCGCGTTGCCGCCGGAGGATGCGTCGAAGAGGCCCGACGATCCGGAGCCCGCGGATCCGGGCAAGGTGATCGCCGATCTGGGAGCGATCTCCGCGTGGCAGGCGGTGATCGATCGGTCGCAGCTCCTCGCGCGGCGGAACCAGCGCGGCGTGGTCTACGGGCGCGTCGGACCGCCGGTGATGGTGCCCGCACCGCCGGCGACCCCGCCGGTCGACCCCGGCGTCAAGACCGCACCCGTGCTGGTGGCCTCGCCGTACGTGTGGCTGGTCGACGACAGCGAGGGCAACGGCACGCTCGGCATTCGCGTGAAGCTCGACGGCAAGGCCAAGCAAGGCGATCGCGTCGCGCTCGAGGGCGCGTGGATGCTCGACCCCGAGCGGCGCTGGTTCTGGCAACCCGATGCGGTCCAGACGATCCCCGCGGCGGCACCGAGCGATCTCAAGGAGCCACAGCCACCGGCGCCGACCCACGTGGTCGCCAACGGCGAGCTGCCGAGCGGCGCGCGGACGATCAGCCTGGCCAAGGACGGCGACGCCGTCTACTTCCAGATCGTCGGCCCTGCACCCGCCAACGTCGGTGATGGCTGGCAGGTCGCGGACGAGCTCGGGAATCCGCCCTTCGCCCTCATGAACCTCCCGGGCGAGCGCGCGAGCTACGGCGGTCAGGATATGCGCCAGCCGGACGAGCGATGGGCGCTGCGCCGCGGGCAGACCTATACGGTGCGGATCGGCAAGCTCCGCAAGCGCGGCGCGGACAAGCCGGCGCTCGTCAACGCGAGGACGGCGCCGGTACGTGTGATGTGATCGGGGACGGTTTCAACTTGCGCAACTTGCGATCCCCAAGTCGGCGAAACCACGTACGTGGGCATCTCGCATGGCTCGTCGTCACGCTCGCCGCCTGCAAGAAGGGCGAGGCACCGCCCCCCGCGCCGGTGACCCCGTCCGGGCCAGCGCCCGTGGTCGTCGGGGCGCCGGATGCTGGCGGGGCGGTGGCCGTGGATGCCAGCGCAGCGCTGATCGAGTTGTTGCGTTCGGTCCCTGCGACCGTCCGCGTGTCGTCGACAGTCGCGAACCCGAAGATCCTCCCGTCGCATCTGGTGGATCGCGATCTCGCGACCGCGTGGAACTCCGCGACCGGCGAGCTGGTCGGCGCGTGGATCGAGATCACCGTCGATCCGTCCGCGCAGATCGACGAGGTTCGGCTGACTGCTGGGTTCACGGGCAAGGGACCGAAGGGGGAGGACTACTTCACGATGAACCCGCGCATCCGGAAGCTGAAGGTCATCAGCAACGGCACGCCGGCTGGGGTCGCGGTCCTCGACATCACGCGGCGTGACCTGCAAGTGGTGTCCGTGCCGCTCACCAACCTGGTCCGGCTCGAGATCGCGGAGATCGAGCCCGGAACGCGCAAGACGTGGCGGGAGGCAAGCGTGTCGGAGCTCGAGGTGTGGGGCGCACCACCGAGTGGTTGGAAGCAGCCGGCCGCGTCGTTGTCACCGACGGTGATGGTCGGTGAGGTGGTGGCGCCGGTCGACGCGAGCGGTCCTTGTGCGGACACGGACAAGCGCCGCGAGGAGTTCATCGAGGCGCACAAGAACGACG
This sequence comes from Myxococcales bacterium, assembly GCA_043776275.1. Taxonomy (GTDB): domain Bacteria; phylum Myxococcota_A; class Polyangia; order Haliangiales; family Haliangiaceae; genus JABFXX01. The sequence goes on from JAYVRN010000479.1 coordinate 16,027, forward strand.
ACAACAGCGGACCGGGCGGTGAGGACCACAACTATCCGCCGACGTGCAGCACGATCGCGCTGCCCGACGTGGCCGGGCTCGATGCCGTGTGGGCAGGCGGCGAGGGCACGTGCGAGGTCAACGACGAGATCTACGGACCGACGACCTGCGTCGTGGTGTTCACGCGTGGCTCGGAGCGGGCCACGTTCGGGTTCGAGGTGGAGAGCGCTCACGGGGCGCTCTCGGTCGTCGAGCTCAAGCAGGTGGACGTGGTCGCGGGCGGGCCCAAGGAGCTGGTGGTCCGGTACGAGAGCGCGGCCAACGGCGAGCAGCTCGTGGTGTGCCGCTCGGCACCGACGCTCGATTGCAGCCAGCCGATCGTGGTCGCCGATGACAGCTGGACCACGACCCAGCGGTTCGTGGGCGGGCAGCCCGTGCTGAAGGCCGCGACCGGAACACCACCGGCGGCGGTCCTCGGCGCGCACGTGCTGACGTGGAAGTGAGTGGGGGACGGTTTCAACTTACGCAACTTGCGGCGCGCAAGTACCTGAGTTGTGGAACCAGCGCGCGGTGGCGCGCGACACCAGCGCGCGCGCGTCGCCATCGCCGAGCGGTCTGCGCCTCCGCTCGCCACGGATCCGAGATCGGGCGTGCCTTCCACAAGTCACGTACTTGCGCGTCGCAAGTTGCGCAAGTTGAAACCGTCCCCGATCCGTCCCCGATCCGTCCCGCGGGGCGAGGTCCCCACCTACACGACGTGAAGATCGGGTCGATGACTTGAGGATGGCGAATGTTGCGTTCGCGGGGCACACCCCGCTCGGTCGCGAGTTGGCGATCCAGCTGGTCGCGGGTAGTCTGTTGCCGGTCTCGATCGGTGGGCCTCGGCCATCCGCGATGATCCTCGAGCAGGAGGGCAAGTTCAGGATCCGTGCGCTGGTCGTGGATGGCGATGCGGCGCATGCGGCTGCCGGTGCCACAAGCCGGGCACGGTCGGTGTCGTGGATGCCAGAGCACTACTACTCGCTCGGCCAGCCGAGCGGCGAGGTGTTCGCCGAGGCGGAGTCCCGCGAGGCGTTGATCGAGATCATGCGCACGATGGCGTGGCAGGCCGACTGGTAGGACCTCATCGGGGACGGCTGCACCACCGCTCGCCACGGATCCGAGATCGGGCGTGCTTCCACAAGTCACATGCTTGCGCGTCGCAAGTTGCGCAAGTTGAAACCGTCCCCTCTCTCAGGTGTTCGCCGAGGCGGAGTCCCGCGAGGCGTTGATCGAGATCATGCGCACGATGGCGTGGCAGACCGACTGGTAGCACCGCTCGTCGCGGTCAGAGCGCGTTCAGCAGGGCGTTGACCGCGTCCTTGCGGCTGCGCTGCGCCTTGTCGATCACGAAGAACGGTTCGCCTGCCGCGGCGGCGAGTGAGAGGTTGCACGAGACTCCCTCGGACGGCGGGTACTCGGGCTCGTAGGGGCCGCCGGCGAGCACGGTGCTCACCGCGGCACGCAGCGTCGCGATCTTGGCCGGATCGAGCTTCGTGGTGGAGTGCTGGCGCTTGACGCCGTCGTCGGCGGATCCCGCGGCGGATCCCGCGCCGGCCCCCGGGAGCCGCGGCGGCGGGCTCGGCGCATCGTCCTTGCGGTTCGGCGTATCGGTGCTGTCGTGGGTCAGCGTCGCCGCGTCGAGATCGTAGACCGTGGTCTGGTACTGCGAGCCATTGCCCCACGGCATGTTGCTGTGGCTGCAGGCGAAGATGATCCGGGCGACGGGTGGCGGATTCGCTGGGACCTGGATGCCGCGGTCCGGTGGTGGCGGTGGTGGTGGTGCGATCGCTGCCGAACCAGGCTGCTCTACCACCGGCCGCGGCCGCTCCCCCTCTTGCTTCGTACACGCTGCCAGCGACAGCAAGACGACGATCCCCGGTGAGCTACGCACGTCTCCTTCGTAACACGATCGCGAGCACGACCAGGGTCATCGCGATCGGCGAGCCCGGCGTGCTCTGTGCGCCGCAACATCCCGAGCGCGGCGAGCGGGACGAGCC
>JAYVRN010000480.1:0-17923 GCA_043776275.1 Myxococcales bacterium
GCGCTCGCAACGATCTCCGGAAGGTTGGCGACGCCGACGTTGCGCGCATCCGATGGAACTACATCAAGCCGGACGGCACCAAAGAGGACATCGGCGCCACGGAGAGTGGCAAGAGCGATCGAGCTGATGATCAGCTCTCCGTTGCCGAGGTTTTCGAAGGCAACATCCTGCGGCGCACTGGCCTCTCCGACCGGAACCGGCGCAAACCACAGTGCAGGCCCGCTGGCGACCTCGACCTTGCGGACCACCGAGTTGTTGGCATCGGCGAGATAGAGGTTGCCTGCGAGATCGAGCGCGATTCCGCTCGGGACGTCCATGCGAGCGCTGGTCGCAGGGCCATCGTCCCCGCCGTATCCGCCCACGGGCATCCCTACGACAGTCGAGATCAGGCCTGTGACCTGACTGACCTTGCGAATGACCTGGTTGGCTTCGTCGGCAACGTAGATGTTCCCCGCGGGATCAACCTTGACGCTACGGGGGCCGGACAGCGCGGCGCCGGTGGCTGGTCCGTTGTCGCCGCTATAGCCACCCATGGGGAGCGGCATCGAGGTGAGCCCCGCCACGGTCGAGATCGGATTCGGCCGGTCGCAACTGGACCTTGACCGAGCAGGCGCCGGAGGTAACCACCGGGCAAGTCGTGCCGGCCGCGACCAGCGTGAAGTCGAGATCGGGCGCGCCGAGCGTCAACACGGAAACGGTGGGGTCGAGGACGGTGCCGGTCGCGACCGTGATGGCAAAGCTGGCGGTGCGCGGGGCTGCCCCCACCACCACCGGGCTGAAGATCACCGTCGCCGGGCTCGAGCTCACCTCCGCCGAGGCCGGCGCGGCATCCAGCAACAGGCCCGCCCAGAGCAGGCAAAGGGAGAGGAAGCGAATCGCTCGCAGGCGGCTGGAAGCTTCGGCTCGAATCCTCGCGAACATGTCGGTCAGAAGTTGCAGGCATCGTGCCGCGACCGACGAGCCCGACGAGCCCGACGAGCCGGACGAGCCCGACGACCACCCGCGGATCAAGCCTCGACGTGGCGCGTGTGGACGCACAGCGGGCGATCGGGTCGAGCGCCCGCGACCGTGAAGCTCAGCGCGACGGCTGTCGGCCGCCGCGAACAGTGCGCCCGGGCCGCGGTACCCCACGCATACCCCCCTGGGAGGCTGCACGGATCGCAGCCGCGGTCGACGTTGCATGGTGATGGCCGAGCCTGCTCTCGACACCTCAGCGCCGGCGTGCGAGCTCGACCCGGCCGAGACCGGAGTCCATCCGGTGGTGATCGTCGATGCGCCGACAGGACGTGGCGGCGTCCGCGCCTGTCTGGTCTGCGTGAGCGGAGATGACCTGGGACGCTCCGTCCGCCTCGATGGCAAGCCACTGGAGATCGGGCGCGCCCAGGACGGGCTCTCGCTGACATCCACGGATGTGTCGCGCCGCCATGCGCGGATCCATCGTGAGCCCGACGGATTTGTTCTCCAGGATCTCGACAGCGCGAACGGGACGTTCCTCAACGGCGAGCGCGTCACCACGGCCACGCGCCTACGGATCGGCGACCGGGTGCAGGTCGGCCGCACCGTGCTGGTGTTCTCGCACTACGACGAGCTCGAGCAGCGCATGGAGCAGCTCCAGCGCCTCGAGGCGATGGGCACGATGGCGGGCGGGATCGCGCACGACTTCAACAATGCGCTCGCGGTGATCGTCGGCAACCTCGATCTCGTCGCCGAGGCCCTGCCCGCCGACGCCGAGCTCGGACTGGAGGCCCTCGGCGCGATCCGCGCGGCCACCTCGTCGGCGACGAACCTCGCGAAGCGCCTCCTGCGTCTTGGCTCCAAGGACCCCCTGACGATCGGCATCGTGGCGCTCGGCCCCCTGATCGATCAGACGATGATGATGGCGAGGCGCCGTGCCACCGCCAAGCTCGCCGTCGAGGTTGACGTCGAGCCGGACCTCCGCGTCCTCGGCTCGTTCGACGAGCTCCAGCAGGTGCTGATCAACCTGTACTACAACTCCTGCGATGCGATGCCGAGCGGCGGCAAGCTGCGTGTCAGCGCCCGCGCCGTCGAGTTGGACCGGAGTCAGGCCGTCGAACACCAGCTCGAGACTGCGGGCCCGTACGTCGAGCTCGCGGTCCGCGATACCGGCTGCGGGATGGACGCCGCGACGCGGGCGAGGCTGTTCGAGCCGTTCTTCACCACGAAGGGACGCGGCAAGGGTACGGGCCTCGGGCTCGCGATGATCCACGGCGCGATCCGGCGCCACGGCGGCGCGATCGAGGTCGAGTCCGCGCCTGGCATGGGAACCACGTTCCGGCTCTACCTGCACCGCCGCGTGTGAATCACACCGTGGACGGACGTGACTCGCGCGTTCAGTGCGTGCGCTCGACGCGCTTGGCGACGATGGCACCGCCCGGGGGCGGCTCGGACGACTGCTCCACGACGAGCGTGTCTTGCCCGCTACACAGGACCCACACCCCGTGTTGACCGTACGAGCCAAGCTCTTCCACGGTGCGAGTCTTGAGATCGACGGCGACGACGCGAAGCCCGACCTCATCCTCGTCGTCGGCGCCTGAGAGTGCATCGATGATCACGAACGTGTCGTCGGCGCAGAACACGCCGGCGTTGGAGTCGATCTCGAAGCGATCGCCGAGATCGATCGCTTCGCGCTTACCGGCCCGCGTCACGAACAGCTGCTTCGCCTGCGGCTGCTTGGCCCAGCCGTTCGGCTCGATCGTCAGCTCGGTCGTGCCGCGCGTCCACTTGGGAACGAGCATCGCCCTGCCGGCTTTGGGCACGCTGCCGCGGTAGGGGATCTCGCGGAGCCGGAACACGGCGGGCGCGGCGGGCACGGCGACCGGAACCCGAGATGGCGGCCCCGCCGTCGTGCTCGGACCCACGGCGGGGATGGGCTTCTCGTTCGCACCAAGGGCCGGCGCGCTCCCACCCGCGACGGGCGTCACGCTCGCATGTGGTGCCGGCCGATCGCCCCCGCACGACACGCACGTGAGCGTTCCGAGCACGAGCGCACGGCACACGGCGAGGTACCGTCGTGGCTCTGGCGGTAGAACGAAGCGTTCCAAGGGCTACGGTGATGATGGTACGTCAATACGGCCGCCCCCCGCTCCGGTGCTGCGGCGCCTGCGCTTTGCTCGTCGATCACACCGTTGCGTGCTGGGGAGACAATGCGGGCGGCGAGCTCGCCAGCGATCCGATGACCTTCCAAGCCAGCCCGGTACCGATCGGCGGCCTCACGAATGTCGAGGACATCGAGTCGCGGACCGACGTCCACGTGTGTGCTCGGACCAGCACCGGCGAGGTCTACTGCTGGGGCACCAACAACGTGGGCCAGATCGGCGACGGTACGATCAGCATGAAAGTCACCAGACCGACCCGCGTCCTCGGGCTGCCATGACGCTCGAGGCGACCAGCTCGGGAGAGATCGAGAAATAGCGGGTCGCCGACCGTGATCTAGGGTCGGCCAGGCGTCAGTCCGTCGATTCGCTGACGTCGAATGAACCGGGTTTCATCTCCGGGCTGGTAGGAGTTTCAGGCACCTGACGGATGGCCCTGTCCTGGCAATGGTTCGACCACATGGTGAACCCGACGGTCTCGATCCAGCCGAAGCTTCGCCGCGCGCGAGAACCGCTCCGCGACGCGAAGCTGCTCCTCCGGGTCCTCGCAGCCGCGGCGGATCCCGACCGGCCGCTGATCACGCACCTCGTGATCACGCGCCGCTGCAACCTGTCGTGCGGCTACTGCTTCGAGTACGACAAGGTCAGCCAGCCGGTGGCGCTCGACCTGCTCAAGCAGCGCCTCGACCACCTCGCGGCGCTGGGCAGTGTGTTCGTCACGCTGACCGGCGGCGAGTCGCTCCTACACCCCGACGCGATCGAGCTCGTCCGCTACGCGCGCGCGGCGGGCCTGACGCCGTTCCTCAACACGAATGGCTATCTGCTGACCAAGCAGATCATCGAAGGCCTCAACGCGGCCGGCCTCTACGGCATGCAGCTCTCGATCGACAACGCGGTACCGAACGCGGTGTCGAAGAAGTCGCTCAAGCCGTTGATGCCGAAGCTCCGCCTGCTCGCGCAGCACGCGCGGTTCCACGTGCGAGTCAACACGGTGCTCGGCTCGGGGCCTCCTGCCGAAGCGCTCGAGGTCGCGAAGACCGTCGTCGCGTTCGGCTTCGACTCGAACTGTTCGTTGGTCCGCGACGAGACCGGAGCCCTGATCGCGCCCGATCCGGCGACGCGCGCGGCCTACGACGAGATCCGCGGCCTGGGCCGCCGCCTCCCGTCGTTCATGGACGACAACTACACCCGCACGCTCCTCGACCACGGCACCATGGACTGGAAGTGCCGCGCCGGTGCGCGCACGTTCCTCGTCTGCGAGGACGGCCTCGTCCACATGTGCCAGCCACGCATGGGCAATCCGGGCACGCCGCTGCTCTCCTATACCGCCGTCGATATCCGCCGCGCGTTCAACGCGCCCAAGCCGTGCGCGCAGACCTGCCCGATCGCGTACGCGCACCACGCCAGCAAGCTCGACGGCTGGCGCTCGCAGAAGGGCGAACCACTCATGCTCCCCGCGCCGTCTCCGTCGATGCCCGAGCTCCCGGCCTCCGCGCGCCGCAGCGCCAAGCTCGCGGTCCTCGGCTGAACAGCCCGCTCGACGCGGATACGCTGGTCGTGATGCGACCAATTCGGCGTCCGATGGGACGTCGATCCGACGCTCCAGTCTCCTCGAGGTCCGCCCCGCAGCGCTCGCCGTCAGCGCCGTCGTGTGCGTCGTCGCCCGAGTCCGAGCAGCGCCAATGCGCCGAGCACGCCGAGGCCGAAGCCCATCGCCTTCACCTTCGGGGTCGGCGACGGCGCGGCCTTCTTCGAAGCAGCGGGCCGCTCCTTCTTGAATCCGATCTCCCAAAGATCGCGACCGATGATCTGGCCGAGCGCGAGCTGACCGCGTGGCGCGAACGCGAGCTTGCTCGCACCGATCACCGACGTATCGCGACCGTCCGGCGGGCCGCCCCACACGCCGCGCGTCGGGTTCTTGCACTTGATGGGCCCCGTCCACCAGTAGCGGATCGCGTACCGCGCCTGGAAGAAGTTCTGATCGGAAGACGCTGCCCCGTACTCGATCCCGTTCTTGCTCCACTCCTCGCGCCCCCCCGCGACCGGCTTGGCCTCCTTGAAGCGGAGGTCGTCCTTCATGTCCTTCTTGCCGTACCGTGCGTGCAACCGCGTCAGCACGAAGTTGTTCGCAATGTCGCCGCCGATCATGTCGCCGCCGAGCGTCGTCATGTCGGCGGTCGTGACGTCGAGCTCGGGGCACGGATCGCAGTGGTAGCTACGGGTCGCGGTCCATGCGTACTCCGTGACGACCGCGCCTGGATTCGCCTCGATGGTCTTGTCGAACAGCGCGGCATAGAACTCGGCAAACCGGCGCTTGACCGTGCTGCGGACGTCGAAGTTGGTCGGGATGAACACGTTCTTGTAGTTCGCGACCTCGTAGCGCTTGTCCTTCGAGAAGATGTTGACGATCAGGTCCTGCTTGCCCGAGGAGTTCGCCAGGCCGAGCCGGATCGGGAGCGAGAAGTCCTCACTGTCGTAGTCGAACCGGATCGGGGACAGCGCGGCATGCCCGCTGACCATGCGGACCTTCTTGGGATCGACCTTCGCGACGAAGAACTTGGAGCCGCTCTCGACATAGGGCCGCAACAGCGGCTCGGCCCCATCGGGGATCTTGTAGCCGTTGGCGCGCAGCCAGGTCTCGAGGCCCGAAGAATCGGTCGCCGACAGCACGAGGATCTTGTATTCGCCCACATCGAACTGCGACTCGATCTGAACGCTGCCACCGCCGCCCGGCCCGACCCCCGATCGACCGAACCCGAAGCCGCCCGACATCTCGCCGGACGCGTCGCCGAGAAGCCCTCCGTAGCTGTTGCCCTCGGGAGGGCACGGATCCGCCTCCCAGTACTCGACCAGCCGCGGCGAGCCGAGCGAGTCGACGCGATCGAACACATCGGGGCGCAGGACCTTGACGTCCTTTTCGCGGAGCACCGTCGGGACGGGAATCACCATCGCGAAGTCCGCGAGCGGCCCTTTGTAGTCGTTCTGCATCGCCAGCACGGTGCGCGTGCCATCGCGCATCAGCACCACCTGCGTCGCGTCGTTGAACATCTTGGTGCCTGTACCGCTGACATAGAACCCACAGAACGCGTGCGCTGCGGGCGCGGCCGCAGCGATCACGACGGCACCCAGGACCAGGCCTAGCTTCCTCATCGGCGCTGTGACACCAGCCGCAGCGACTGGGTCCCGCGAGCTGCTCTGACAACACCCACCCGATCGCGAACGTGTGGGAGTGCGACCGCGAGGTAGGTGCACAAACTGACCGGACCTGTACCAACTCTTCCCTCGCTCCTGACACGATCGCGGGTAGTTGCGAGTGGCACCGATCCTGCTCCAACACACGTCATGAAGCGCAGCACCCAACAACTTCGGGCCCACACGTTAGATGCACGCGCCCTTGCCAAGGCCAGCGGTGGCCGCGGGACCTACTGCGGGAACACGTTGCACTGCAATGCCTGCGGGTGCAGCGACCTCACCACGACGTGGACCACCTGTGGGAACACCTGCCCGTCCTGTGGCTGTCCCACCACCATGGGAGCGGTCGCGTACAACGGCGGAACCGATCGGTCCAGCACCAAGTAGCGAGTGCCCGAGGCGTGACGCCGCTCAATCGTCGAGATTTTCAGGCTTCGTGAACTTCACGGTGCCGCGGTCCACGAACACGCCGAACACCGCATTCATCTGGCGCGTCGGCACGAGGTCGGGCGCGGCGGAGATCGGCGGCGATCAGGGCTGGCAGTCGACGTAGTCATCGAACTGCACGCTGTCCGCTCCGGGCAGCGCCGCGACGGGTGCGTCGATGCCAATGTCGAACCGCGTGTTCACGAGGTCCATGAACGTGGGGGCGTCGACGAGCGTGGTCCACGTCGAGCCATCTGCGGAGGTCTCGGCGTACTGGCGCCCGCTGGCGGCACGAAGCCGCAGCCAGCGATGCTGAGCGGGGACGTACGGAATGTTGAGCTTCGAGAACGTCATGCCGTCGTCGCCGCTGACCTGCAGGCTGCCCTGGAGGACGAACAGGTGAACGTACTTGCCGCCCTGTGCGTCGTGCCAGCCGATGCCGAAGAACGTGTCGTTGAACGCTGGGCCTTGAACGATCCGGACGGCGGTTGATCGGCTGGTGAACCCGCCGTCGGGACTGTTGAACCCGGCATCCGCACTCTTCGGGCCGGGGATCGAGAACGTCAGCATCCCGTTGCCGATCAAGGCGGTCCCTGGTCCGTACGGGCTGAACGTGGCTGGCGCCGTATCGAACGTCTCGGTCGAGCAGCGCAGGTCCGCGTCGAAAGGAGCACCAACATCTGGCTGGCCGGTCTCCATCGGATCGAACCCGAAGCGACCGCAGCCTGCGAACAGGAGCAGCGCCCACCGCGCCATCCCCAGCTCGAACCTCACTGGCCCGAGTCTATCAGCGCCGCCGCGCGGCCGGAATCGGTGGAGCAGGAGGGTGGGGACGGTTTCAACTTACGCAACGTGCGATCGCCAACCGCCTGGAATCACGCGTACGCGCCCCGCCACGTACAGCAGACTCTCGATCTCTCGCGTACAACGGTGGGATGAAGAAGCTGCTCGCCATCGCGCTCGTGCTCGCTGGATCCTCGTTCGCGGTCGCGAAGGGCTACGTCGAGAATCAGAAGACGCTGACCCACGACTGCGCGACGGACAAGCAGGTCCGCGTGATGGGCAACGGGAACACCCTGACCGTCACGGGGGCATGCGATCGCGTCGCCGTGATGGGCAACCAGAACACGGTAGTCGTCGCGTCGTCGAAGACCGTGGCGGTCACCGGCAACGAGAACACCGCCACCGTCGATAGCTCTGACGAGATCACGAACCAGGGCAAGAAGAACACGATCACGTGGAAGCGTGGCGTCGGCCCCAAGGACCCCACGGTCAAGGACCGCGGCAAGGGCAGCGCGATCTCCAAGGCGAAGTAGCCCTCGCCGTCCTCAGTTGATCGAGAACTGGATCGACGCGCAGCCACCCGACGACGATTCGACGATCAGGTACATCGGCTGGCCCGCGGTGCCTCCCGTTCCGAGGACACCGGCGCAGCTCCCGATCCCGTTGCACGACGCGTTGATCAACGCGGTGCTGTTCGACGTGTTCGCCGTCGCACCGTCGAACGCGCGGAACACATAGCCCTGGGTCGCCGGCGGCACGAACCGGAAGATGACCTCCTTGGTGTTCGCGGGCCCACAGCCGTCGATCCGATCGATCAGCGTGCACGTGTCGATCGTCGCGGTCCGCCCGACCCCGATCGGCATCGCGTCGCCGCACGCAGCGGCGAGCGCATCGACGCTCGGACCATCGGCGAGCGCGCCATCGCCAGGTCGACCATCGCCGGATGGGAGCGCACCATCGCCGGTCGGATCCACCGGATCGAAGCCGAGCCGGCCACAGCCGACCAGCCCGAGCAACAGTGCCCACCTCACGGCGGCAGCATAACGCGCTTCAGCACGCCAAGCTCGCCCGTGGCTTCGACGGTCACGCGCACCATGTCCTGGTCCTCACCAACTGGTTCCGGACGGCGCTGTGGACGATACGCCGGGCGATCCTGGTGTGGGTTGTCGTCGACCTTGCCCAGCCGGTGGTACAGGAGCCTGTCGCGGGTCGATGCTGGTGATCAGCTTCGAGCGCGCACAGCCCTGACCAGGGCTGCTCAGCGGCCGTATATAGTCCCGCCAAGCACTCGTGCACGGCCCAGGCTCGCGCAACAAGCTCTCTCCGTCGCATGCGTGGCATTATCCAGGTGACGGCCTCCTCGATACACTCGGGCGCGCCATCTGCGCCGTCGACTGCCTGCCACGCAAGGAACTGCACGAGGCCTGGGAGATGGCCACGCGCATACGTACATGGCTTGCGTCCACGCCGGCTGGGCGCGTGGTCGACCTCTGCGCCGGTTATGGCCTGCTCGCTCAGGTCCTCTTGCTACTCGACGGCGATCTGCGATCGGCAGCGCTCGCGGTCGACATCCGCCTGCCGAAGAACCATGTACTCGTCCACGGCGCCGTCATCGCCGCGTTTCCGCAACTCGCCGGCCGAGTGACGTTCCAGAGCGGGCGTCTCGAGGATGTAGCCCTCGGCGTCGGCGACGTTATCGTCTCGGCACACGCATGCGGCGCGCTCTCCGATGCGGTGCTGAGTCGCGCCGCCGCAGTGGGTGCACGCGTCGCGCTGCTGCCGTGCTGTCACCGGACGAGGCGGCGTCCCGATCTCGTCGACCGCGGCGATCCTGCCGCGCGCATCGACGAAGAGCGCGTCCTGTGGCTCGTCGAGCGCGGCTACGACGTGACCGTCGATACGATCCCAGCAAACGTCAGCGCAATGAATCGCCTGCTGCTCGGGCGACCGCGCGCGGCGGCGCGGCAGCAAGCGTGCGGTCTCCCCAAGGGTATCGCGCGAACCTGAATCGCTGGAGCACCGGTGTCGAAGGAACCGGGCGCCCCCCGACCGACGCTGATACGCAGACACGACGCGGACAGAACGACAAGCTGCTCGAACCGATCGCTGCGTACCGATGGCAGCTCTTATCGAGATGACTTCTGGCTGCCATGCGCGATCAATCGCACATGGTGAAGAAGTCTGCGAACAAGGCGGCCGCGAACCCCTTCGGACTGGGCGCACGTCCGCTCAAGAAGATCATCGAGAGCCTCGAGGACGGCTGGTTCGAGCGGGCAAGCGACATCTACGAAGCACACACGGGAGCCGACGCTCCGCCGTTCGCCGAGCTCGTGCTGTGGCAGGCGCTGCGGGCGGGCGGCAAGCCCGAACTGGGCTGGTTCGAGCACATGCCTCCGGCGACCTCCCCCGTCCAGTGCCGCGCGATCCTCGGGAGGCTGCATTTCGAAGATCAGGCGCGGACAGCCTCCGGTCATGTATTCGAGACCATGGTGCAGGTCCTTCATGACGCGCTCGAGATCGATGCTGAGGCGGTGCGCGGGCTGGTAGCCGCGCGCCGCGACCATTCGACGCGACTCGACGCGCTCGACGACGACGCGGCAGACGCTCTTCCCCGCGAGGACGGGACCCGCGCCTTCCGCCTGGTGCCGGTCGACGTGCCCGAGAGCGTGTTCGACGCTCCCGACGCACCTCTGCGCCAGCTCCTGGTGAACCTGCCGGGCTACGCCCTCGGCGACGCGATCGTCATCCAGGAAGAGCCCGACATGAGCAGCGCCTTCATGATGCAGCTCGACGACAGCTTCGGCATCAACCTGGGCGACTGCGGCCGGCTGTACGTCTATCGCGACGGCGCGACCGCGGACTGCGCATGATCGGGACCGGATCCGCACCGGGGTTGGCATCAACATCGCCTGCGCCGATCGGGGTGGCTCAGCGCTGCGAGGCCTGCAGCCTTCGAAAAGCACATCGAGGACCAGGGACCAGCCGCGAACAAGCGCGTCGGCACCCGCAAGTTCCCTGCCGGGCGCCCGAGCTGTCCAGAGGTGATCATGCCTGGTGAGAGCGGCATGAGCATGACCGGCGACTTGAGAGCCGGCGAGGAGTATTCGAAGTCGTTCCTCCCACGCTGCGCCTCGATCGCTTGGACTGATCGTGATCGAGAGGTCCTTGCCGTCGCCGTGGCCGCGCGGATCATCGCGGCGAACGATAGCTCCACGAGGTTGCCCCTGGTCGAGAGCTTCGCATGACCTCGTGCCGTGAATTTCAACTACCATGTACGCCATGAAGTGGGCGGTCGTTGTCATGGTGTTCACGGCCGAGGAGGACAGCGCTCTGGGTCATGGCAGGCATGGTTGCTCACCAGGATCAGGCGCAACCAGATGGGGTGTTCCGTGCCCACGACGTTGACCCGTCGCATCGCGTTGGTCGGGATCCTCGTCGTGGCGGCTTGCTCGAGCCCGATTCGCGACGTGCGAACTATTGAGCCGGTGCCCGCGCCGACTCCGGCGCCCCCTTCGATCGCCGTGCCACGCTGCGGTACCGATCAGTGGCATGAGTCGATCTGCGGGGCCGTTCCAGTCAGTCAATCGTGCGGCCCGCGTGGTGACAGCCTGACCAGTTTCGGCGCGAACTACACGATCGGCTGGTACGCCGCGCCGATCGATCGCGGGACGTTCTCCTTCGACCGCGCTGCGACCGCGGCATATTGGACGTCTCTCGCCAACGAACGCGTGCCGCACGACAGCTACTGCTGCTACTCGCGATGCACCCAGCTCGTGGTGGCCCCGGTCGCACCGCCCCCGCGGATCCCCCCGAATCACGAGATCGAGGATCGCTGTGTGCCGCCACCGCCTTCGACCGCATATCCGGCGGACGCCGATCCGAGCTGCCCCGCCGCCGTGGATCTCACCGGGGTGCTGTTACCCTATCGCGCTTCGACCAACGTCGCGAGTGGCCAGCCTGCGTGGTTTCCCCAGTACACCACGCGATCGTGCTGCTACTCGGCTGTGGTCCCGATCCAGCGGCCCCGCAATCGCTCGCCGGGCAACACCGATCGGGAGCCGTAGGCCGTCCGACGCTACAGGCAGGCGGACGTTGCCGGGACCGTGCCCGGCGTGATCTGGATTGCCGTCAAGCTCTCGAACGCGATCGTGAACGGCGTCGTCTAGTACGAGACCTTCTCCTTCCACGCTTCGCCGCGAACCATCGCGATCGCCTCGAGCCCAGCCTCGGCATACGAGCGAAGGCCGACGAGCTCGACGATGTCCTTGGTCGCGGAGTCGTCCTTGAGCCCGAGCTGGCCCGACGCGAACACCTCGCGCACGCCGACACCTCCGCGAAGGTCGACATCGAAGTGTTTGCGGCGGACGGGGTTGTAGAACACGCCGAGGCTCTGCAGCAGCGTGAGCGGCTCCCTTTCGGCGCGGGGTTGTACGAGAATGAGCTGTGGGTGACCTGCGTCGGATCGCGAGCCTGGCCACGTGTGTCGTGGCGGCGGCGTTCGCTGCACGCGCGGTGGCCAGGACGCCCAGCCCATCTCCCGAGCTGCTCGCCCAGGGCAAGGCTGCCTACGAGGGCTCGGCCGCCGGGTGCGCGGCGTGTCATGGGCTCACGGGCGAGGGCAACGGCCCGGTCGCGTTCGCGATCAAGCCGCCGCCGCGGAACTTCGTGCGTGACGAGCTCAAGGGCGGCGACAAGGTCGAGCAGGTGTTCACGACCATCTCCCTCGGCCTGCCGAACACCAAGATGGTCGGATACCCGCAGCTGCCGGAGCCCGATCGCTGGGCGCTCGCGTACTACGTCCTCGCGTTCCGCGCCGGCCGCAAGTAGCTCAGCGACGCGGCTTGGGGCGCGCCTGAGCGCGCGCGGCCAGCGTGGCCACCCGCTCCCGCTTGAGCGCGGCCGTGGCCTCGTCCTCCACCTCGAGAGACTCGTCGATCGTGGGCCCCTCGTCGCGAAAGCCATCGCGCTGGGCGGCCATCACGAGGCTGTCGTTCGGGAACCGACGCGTGGGCTCCTCGTCGTGACCGGTCTGAGCCTGCGCGATGCTCGAGGTCACGCGGAACACACCGCTCGCGTCGACGAGCTGCTCCTCGCCCAGGTCGTCGTACGATGGCCGAGCGGCCAGGTTCTGTAGCCGGGTCGGCGGGGCCGCCTTCGGCTTCTCCCTCGGCTTCACGTGGGGGCTCGGCTTCTTCTTGGTCGTCATACGCGTCCTCCCACCGATGATGTTACCGTAGGCCCTCAACGAGAGGGGTGCGATGAGCTTTCTGCGCAAGATGTTCAGCGGTCGGGTCCAAACCGATGATCCCCGGCGATTCCTGGTCGAGGTGATGCTAGGTGCGATGGAGGCCGACGGTGAGGTGACCGAGGAAGAGGTCGCCACGCTCGAAGGCAACCTCGCCAACCACTCCCTGTTCGAAGGAATGTCGGGAGAGGAGATCTCACGCATCACCGATCTCGCCGCGGACGCGATCCGCGAAGCGGGTGGCGGCAAGCACCGGCTCGCGGCGATCGCCGCCGGCCTGCCCTCGCGCAACCAGCGGCTCGCCGGCTATGCGATGGCGTGCGAGATCTGCGTCGCGGACCGCGAGCTCGCGGAAGCGGAGATCGCGTTCCTCGATGGCCTGCAGACGGCGTTCTCGCTGCAGGAGGCCGAGGCCAAGGAGCTGTTCGAGGCCGCCCGCAAGCACTCGGGCTTGCAGACGCTCGAAGAGAAGTCCGAGCGCGTGCGCGAGATGATGCCGGCGTTCGTGCGTTGCATGGCCCTGATGGCCGCGGCGGACGAAGAGATCCACCACGAGGAGCGCCTCGCCGTGCGCGCCGTGCTCCACAACATTCCGGACATGTCCGTGCTGACCGCGGCCGAGCTCGACGAGGCGATCGACGTCGCGATCGAGCGCACGAAGGGCAAGGATCCCAAGGGCGAGCTCGCTGACGTGGCGAAGTCGATCGCCTCGCCCTCGGATCGCTACTGGACCGCCGTGTACGTGATGATCGTCGCGCTCGCCGATGGCAAGAGCGACTGGCGCGAGGTCCAGTTTCTCGAGAGCCTGAAGACCACGTTCGAGCTCACCGAGAATCAGATGGACGTGGCGATGAAGACGGCGGCGCAGTTCCCTGCGATCGACCTCGGCGGCAAGGCTCCGGCCTAGCGAACCAGCGCGGCGGGCGCCGTGCCGCCGCCATACCCGCCATCACCGTTTCATGATCGAGCGCATCGTCGACAGTGGCCTCGTTCCCGAGCCCCTGCTCCGGGCGGGGATCCGGGCGGTGTGCGCGTTACGCCTGCGGCAGGAGCGGCGCGGGGTCGAGGACGAGCAAGCGCGCCACGAGGCCCTGGTCGCGGAGCTGCGGGGGAGCGAGATCGCGATCGAGACCGCGGCTGCGAACGACCAGCACTACGAGGTCCCGCCTGCCCTGTTCCAGGCCGTGCTCGGGCCACATCTCAAGTACTCGAGCTGCTTGTGGCCTGCGGGCATCGCCACCTTGGGCGACGCCGAGGCCGCGATGCTTGCGCTCACCGCCGAGCGCGCCGCGCTCGACGACGATCAGGACGTCCTCGACCTCGGCTGCGGCTGGGGTTCGTTCTCGTTGTGGGCCGCGGAACGCTATCCGCGGAGTCGGTTCACCGCGGTCTCGAACTCGCGGCCACAGCGCGCGTTCATCGAGGTGCAAGCGGCCGCGCGCGGGCTCACCAACCTCCGGGTGATCACCGCGGACGTCCGCACCCTGCTCCTTCCCGCGCGCGCGTTTGACCGCGTGGTCTCGATCGAGATGTTCGAGCACATGCGCAACTACGACCTCTTGCTCCGCCGGATCGCGGACTGGCTGCGCCCGAACGGCCGGCTGTTCGTCCACGTGTTTGCCCACCGGCACCACGCGTACCCATTCGAGGACGCGGGCGGCTCGGACTGGATGGCGCGCGAGTTCTTCACCGGCGGGCTGATGCCCAGCGCGCAGCTCTTGCACCACTTCCAGCAGGATCTCCTCGTCGAGGCGGAGTGGCACCTCGCCGGCACGCACTACGCGAAGACCGCGGAGGCCTGGTACGCGAACTTGATGACCAAGCGCGACCAGGTCCTCGCGATCCTCGACGGTGCCTACGGCGCGGATGCGGCGCGGCGGTTCCAGCGCTGGCGCGTGTTCTTCCTCGCGTGCGCGGAGCTATTCGGCTACCGGAACGGGCGCGAGTGGATCGTCGCGCACTATCGCTTCGCGCCGCGCTGAGATCAGGCCGCGCTCGCCGCCGTGGAGATCTCGAGGAACGCCCGCGCACTCGCGGGACGATCGTCTGGGAGCTTCGCGAGCGCGGCGAGGATCGCGGCCTCGAGGTTGGCCGGTACGTCCTTGCGGATCTGACGCGGCGGCGGCGGCGGCTCGGAGAGATGCGCGAACCCGATCGCGATCGCGTTGTCGCCATGGAACGGCGGGCGCCCACACACGAGGTGGTACGCCAGCGCGCCGAGCGCATAGACATCGGTGCGCGCATCGACCGGCTTGCCGCGGACCTGCTCGGGCGCCATGTAGTGCGGCGTCCCGAGGATCGCACCGGTCGCGGTCAGGCCATCGCCGACGGCCGTCGTCGCCAGCCCGAAATCGATGATCTTGACCGCGCCGCGCTCGCCGACGAGCACGTTGCTCGGCTTGAGATCGCGGTGGACGATGCCGGCCTGATGCGCGGCCTCGAGGCCGGTGCAGATCTGCTTGAGGATGTCGCGCGCATCGTCGATCGGGACCAGGCCGCGCTGCGTGATCACCTCGGCCAGCGTGCGCCCCGCGAAGTACTCCATCGACAGGTAGAGCAGGCCCGGCCGAGCCTCACCGAGATCGTGGATCCGGATCACGGCAGGTGAGCTGACCTTGCGCGCCGCGGCGGCCTCGCGACGGAACCGCGCGACCATCGCCTGCTCATCGGTGGCCCAGGCACTCGAGATCACCTTCAGCGCCACCAGCTCGCCGAGCACCTCGTCATCCGCGAGATAGACCGCACCCATCCCGCCTTTGCCGAGCAAGCGCTGAACACGATAGCGCTGCGCCAGCACCTGCCCTGGCTCGAGCGACGTCGTCAGGGGCGTGGGCTTCACGGTGCCGTGCGCGGTGGCGGTGCGATCGAGGCCGGGCGGCGTCGGCGGCACGGCCCCCGCAGCGGACGCTACGGCTTGCCCCGGCGCCGGCAGGACGAGCGACCGCTGCTCGTCGATCACCTTGGCCAGCTTCTGGTTGAGCTCGAAGTCCACCGAGCACACGATCGATTCGAGGTTCTCCACGCGCTCGCGGAGGAGCTTGTTCTCCTCGGTGAGTCGCTTGGTCTCATCGGCGCCTCCGCCGGTCTTGGCCTCGAGCTCGAGCCGGCGCTCCTTGAGCTTGTGCTGTCCGCGCAGGTAGACGATCGCCGGCGCCATGCCGAGCGACATGATCACCGCCACCAACCCTGCGAAATCCCCCATGCGTGGTGCTCAGCTATACGCTTCGATCGGGGGACACGTGCAGACCAGGTTGCGATCGCCGTAGGCGTTGTCCACGCGGGCGACCGGCGGCCAGTACTTGTAGCTGCGCAACCACGGCGCTGGATACGCCGCCTGCTCGCGCGGGTACGGGTGATTCCACTCGGTCCCGGTGACCTCGGCCGCGGTGTGCGGCGCGTTCTTCAGCGGGTTGTTCGCGCGATCCATCTGACCGCCCTCGATCGCCGCGATCTCGGCGCGGATCGCGATCATCGCCTCGCAGAACCGATCGAGCTCCGCCTTGGACTCGCTCTCGGTGGGCTCGATCATCAGCGTGCCGGGGACCGGGAACGACATCGTCGGCGCATGGAAGCCATAGTCCATCAGGCGCTTCGCCACATCCTCGCCCTCGATGCCCGCGGACTTCTTGAACCCGCGGCAATCGAGGATCAGCTCGTGGGCGACGCGGCCATTCTGGCCAGTGTAGAGCACCGGGTAGTGCGCGCCGAGCCGATGCGCGATGTAGTTCGCATTCAAGATCGCGACCTCGGTGGCGCGCCGCAGCCCGGCCTCGCCCATCATCGCGATGTACGCGAACGAGATCGGGAGGATCGAGGCGGAGCCCCACGGCGCCGCCGACACCGGCCCTACCGGTTGCGTGTCGGGTGCGGCGAGCGGATGCCCGGGCAGGAACGGGGCGAGCTCCTTGGTGACGCCGATCGGCCCCATGCCTGGACCACCGCCGCCGTGCGGGATGCAGAACGTCTTGTGGAGGTTGAGGTGGCAGACGTCCGCGCCGATGTCACCCGGGCGGGTCAGGCCGACCTGCGCGTTCATGTTCGCGCCATCCATGTAGACCCGGCCACCGTGCTTGTGGACGATCGCGCAGACATCCTTGATGCCGGCCTCGAACACGCCATGCGTGGACGGGTACGTGACCATCACCGCCGCGAGGTTCTTCGCGTGCAGCTCGGCCTTCGCTGCCAGATCGACGAGATCGATCGTGCCATCGGGCGTGGACGCCACCACGACGACGGTCATGCCCGCGAGCACCGCTGATGCGGGGTTCGTGCCGTGGGCACTCTGCGGGATCAGGCACACCGTGCGATGCGCCTCGCCCTTGCTGCGAAACAGACCCGCGATCGAGAGCAGACCGGCGTACTCGCCCTGCGCACCCGAGTTCGGCTGCAGCGAGATCGCGGCGAAGCCGGTGATCTCGGCGAGCCAGGTCTCGAGCTGCTCGAACATCGCCTTGTACCCGCCCCACTGCTCGGCCGGCGCGAACGGATGGATCCGTCCGAACTCGGGCCAGGTCACCGGGATCATCTCGGTGGTGGCGTTGAGCTTCATCGTGCATGACCCGAGCGGGATCATCGACGTGGTGAGCGAGAGATCCTTGGACTGCAGCCGGTTCAGGTACCGCAGCAGCTCGTGCTCCGCGTGGTAGCGCGAGAACGTGGGATGCGTGAGGAACGCGGAGGTCCGGGCGAGTCCGGCAGGCAGCGCCGGCACCTCGGTGGCCTTGACCAGATCCGCGACCTCGAACGGGATGTCCCCGTTGCCCTGATGGAACGCTTCGAGCACCGCGTGGACGTCCGCGAGGTTCGTGGTCTCGTCGCACGAGATCCCGACGCCGTCATCGAACCTGCGCAGGTTGAGGCCACGATCCGTCGCACGCGCGAGGACCTCCGCCTGGCGATGGGCATCGAGATCGACGCGGAGGGTGTCGAAGAACGCACCGGCACGCGCGGCGTGGCCGAGCTTCGCGAGCCCGGCGGAGATCACGGAGGCGAACCCGCGCACGCGCTGCGCGATCTGAATCAGCCCCTTGGGTCCGTGATAGACGGCATACATCGACGAGATCACGGCGAGCAGCACCTGCGCGGTGCAGATGTTCGACGTCGCCTTCTCGCGGCGGATGTGTTGCTCGCGGGTCTGCAGCGCGAGCCGGAACGCGGTCTTGCC
>JAYVRN010000481.1:0-4842 GCA_043776275.1 Myxococcales bacterium
CCAAGCTGCTCGCCGCGCTCAACCGGGCCGACGAGCTCGGTGGAGAGATCCGCGACTACCTGCAGGACAAGGTCGCCACCGATCCGCGGTACGTCAACGCACGCAAGCGCGTCGCGAAGCTGCTCGGCAAGTCGTACGTGTCGAAGGAAGAGGCGACGATCAAGGCCGAGAAGAAGGCGCAGGCCGTGGCCGCGGTCGCTGCCCCCACGCCGCAGAAGAAGGAGCACAAGGGGTTCGGCGACGCGTCGATCAAGGCGCAGATCTTCGGCAAGAAGAGCTGCCCGTGGTCCGGTCGCGCGATCACCCTGCTCGAGCGCGACAAGGTCGACTACGACTTCGTCGATCTCGAGGAGCCGGAGCACGAGTCGAAGGCGCTCGGCCTCGCCTCGGAGACCAAGCAGAACACGGTGCCGTACGTGTACCTGCGCGGGCACTTCATCGGCGGCTTCAACGCGCTCTCCGAGGTCGTTCGTCTCGGGCAGCTCGAGGTCGCGCTGATGTCGAAGGAAGAGCTCGCGGCAGCGCCGGCGCACATCAAGGCGGTCGAGATCGTCGCCCGTCCGAACACCGACGAGGTCGCGCCGGCCGAGCTCGACGCCAGCACCGCCGAGTAACTTCCCTTGCGCTACGGGGGCGGCGGCGTCGAGCTTCCCCGTGAAAACGCAATGGATTCGAACGGTTCGTTCGAACCTCTCGCCCGGCTACTTCGTGGCAGGACAGGCGGAGGGCGGCGCGCGGTGGAGGACCAGTGATGGCTCGTTCACCGGAAAGGCCGGCAAGGACGGCCTCGATAGCCGCTATCAGATGAGCGAGCGCGACGCGCTCCACGGGCAGGTCGACAAGGGCGGCACGGGACGCCTCGCCTACGAGCACGATGGCAAGGAGCAGGGCGAGCTCTACGGGCGCGCCAAGGGCGGCAAGGACTGGGAGGCGGGCGTCCGTCGCACCGACACGCTCGACGGCGGTGGCGCGCTGACCTACGGCGCGCGTCATCAGGTCACGGCGAATGGCGCGAGTGACGGGCTCGCCGCGGAGTACAAGGCCGCCGGTGGCGCGACCACCGTGGGTGGCTCCGTCGGTGTGCAGGATGGTCACGCCGTCGGCGATCTGCACGGCAGCCACAAGCTCGATGGTGGGCAGACGGTGACGGGCAGCGCGGCCGTCGCGCAGACGCCGCAGGGTCAGGTCGAGACCGTGAGCGGTGCGTACGCGGATCCGAAGACCAAGGTCAACGGCAGCATCTCGCACCACGCGGACGGCGCGTTCACGGGCAATCTCACGGGCAGTCATCAACTCGACGCGCAGACCTCGCTCAATGGTTCGGTCGTGCGCGGGCAGGATCGCACCACCTATGCCGCGTCGGCGACGGAGCAGGTCACGCCACAGCTCCAGCTCGGTCAGTCGCTCACCCACGTCGATCCGGATCACGGGAAGGGCCAGACCACGCTGGGGCTCACCGATCGGTATCGATCCGGATCGATGGTCCAGGGACTCGATCTCAGCCTCGGCAAGGGTGAGCGGGACTATCTCTCGGCGACCGGCTCGATGGATGCGCAGCTCGGCCATCACCTCTATGGTGGCGCGTGGGGCACCTACACCAAAGAAGGTGGAAAGCAGGATGTCGCCTCGGTCGGCGCGAGCCTGACGTTCACGACGACCGAGAAGACCGCGCTGACGCTCGCGGGCATCGTCGATCAGTCAGGTGCACTCGAGACGCGCCTGCAGTTCGACGTGTTCAAGCAGAAGATCGAGAACGTCGGCGACCCGTCCGCGCACAAGAAGGATGCGCTCGTCAGCCTGTTCCTGTCGTACAGCCAGGGCGGCCAGGGCGGCCAGGGTGGCCAGAACGGGAAGAGGGGGATGCTCGACGAGCGGTTCGGCGCGCCGCAGCAGAGCTACGGGCGGGACGCCAACGCGGGCCAGGTCATGGCCGGCATCCGCATCAAGTTCTGAGCTACCAGCGAACCTGGGCCTGCAGCTTGAACACGTTGGCGTCGGGCATGGTCTCGAGCGGGACCTGGCCCGAGCGCAGGTGGACCTTGTCGCCGTACCAGTAGTGCGAGTACATGAAGAAGATCTCGCCCCAGGTGTCGAGGGGGAACGAGATCTTCGGGGACAGCACGCGGAAGCTGTTCTCGGCGTCGTAGAGATCGAGGATCACGCGATCGAAGCGCGCGGACACCGCGAGCTTCGGCAGGATCTTGTAGCTCGGCTCGAGCCCCCACTTGAGGTACATGCGCCGATCGCGGTTGATCAGCGGATCCATCTCGTCGCGTTGCGGGGACCGCACCCAGCTCGCCATGCCGAACGCGCGCACGCCGATCTTGTCGGTGATGCTGACGGGCGCATCGACGGCGAGATTGTACATGTGGCCGGAGCCATCGTCGGAGGCATCGGTCCCGAGGAAGTTCTCGGTCAAGCCGCGGCCGCCGGTGGAGTGCATGACCTCGAGCGCGGGCGCGAGGTAGAGCACCTTGTCCATGTGGTAATAGGAGAACGCCGCGTAGACCGAGCCGCGCGCGTGCGGGAGCTTGTAGCGCGCATCGGTCCCGGCGACGTACATCGTGCCGTCCTGGATGGGTGACAGCTGGCGCTGATCGCGGGTCCAGGACCGGAGCACGTACGCACCGACCGCCACGTCCTTGCCGACGGGGAAGTTGGCGGCGACGTGCGCTACCGGCGTGAGGCCGAGGTTCTGCTGGAGCTGCGCCTGATGGATGCCGATGCCGGCCTGGATCCGGCCACCGATCGGCAGGTCGTACGCGACCTTGACGCCGCCCTGGTGCGTGCGGCCGAACATGTACGTGTCGTACGGCTCGACGTAGCCGAAGCGATCCCAGAACACGCCGAGCTGGACCGAGAGCCCCTTCTGATCGAGGAAGTCCTGCGCACTCACGCTGGCCTGTGCGATGCCGAGCTGGTTCTCGAGGCGCGCCGAGGCGTAGTCGGAGTACAGCGATGCGAACAGGCCGAACTCGGCCTTGTAGCTGCCCTTCCTGGCGCTGAAGAACAGCTCCGACCAATCCGGCTCGTAGAGGCGCGTGTACGCGAAGCCGGAGAGGTAGTAGTCGTTGTCGACGAGGTAGGGCTCGCGCGGCGTCGCGGTCGCCGACAGCGGCATGCGGGCGTAGCCGTGGAGCTCGAACGAGACGCCGCCCGCCTCGACGCCGTTCGCGGGCTCGGTCCGGGCGACTCCGACGGTCTCGGTCGTGGTGATCGGCTCGATCGCCGCGGCCTGCTTGGGCGCCGCCGGCTTCGGTGCCGCCGGCTTCGGTGCCGCCGGCTTCGGTGCCTCGGCGGTGCTGGGCTCGGTGGCCGGAGCGGTGACCGGATCCGCGGGCGCCGTGCCGATCGGTGCGTCGTCCGCGAAGGCGGGCGCAGCACCGCCGCTGTGGGCCAGCGCCAGCGCGACGAGGGCGAACGCGGGGCGCATGATCACTTCACCTGCGCGAGCTTGCCGGCACACGCGGGGAGCTCGCTCGCGGTGAGGAACCCGGTGTCGACGAGCAGCGGCTTGACGTTCTGCGACGTGATGACCTCGACGCGCACGGCGGCGATCGGCACATCGCGTCCGCCCATCGGGATCGTGGCGGAGCCCTTTGCGGCGTCGCCGGTGAGCAGCTGGGCCGCGACCTCGGCGGCCGTGCGGGCGAGCGGCGCGATGTCCTTCAGGACCTCGATCGATTGCTTGCCCTGGCACACGAAGTTGATGTTCGCGGCGTCCGCGTCGGCGCCCGCGATGAACACGTTGGTGAGGCCTGCGTTCTGGACCGCCTGCACCGCGCCACGCGCCATGCCGGAGTTGTTCGCGAGGATCGCGTCGATCTTGCCACCCGAGCGGGTGAGCGCGTCCTCGACGGTGCGGAGCGCCTGCTCCGGCGACCACGCACTGTGGTTCTGCTGGAGGATGATCTCGACGTCACCGCGCGCGACGTACGGCGCGAGCGTGTGCTCGTAGCCCCGCGTGATCTCGGCGGCGACCGAGTGCCCGGCCTGGCCCGACAGCAGCACATACTTTCCCTTGCCGTGGGTCGCGGCGAGCGCGGCCTCGGCCTGCAGGACGCCGACCTTGTAGCTGTCGTGCGAGACGTAGTAGTCGAGGTCCGGCGAGACGATCGCGCGGTCATACGCGATGACCTTGGCGCCGTGGTCGTGGGCGAGCCGCACGTACGCGGAGGCGGCCTGGCTATCGGTCGGCTGGATCACGAGGACCTTCGCGCCCTGCGTGAGCACGTCCTCGACCTGCGCGATCTGCTTGGCGTTGTCGTTGTCGGCGGCGAGCGTGACGACGCGGAGATCGAGCTCCTTGGCGCGGGCCTCGAAGTACTTGAGGTCCTTCTGGTAGCGCTCCTCCTGGAGCGTGGACAGCAGGAACGCGACCTGGGGGCCTTCCTTGGCCTTGCACGCCGCACCACCGACCGAGAGGGAGAGCCCAGCGAGGAGAACCAGGGAAGTCGAGCGAATCACGAGCGCCTGCCTTTCGAGAGAACATCGATCAGCACGGCGGTCAGGAGGATCAGACCCGTACAGATCAGCTGCCAGTTGGAGTCCACGCGGAGATGGTTCATGCCGTTCGCGAGCGTCGCGAACACGAGCGTCCCAAGCACGGTGCCGACGACGGAGCCCCGGCCGCCCGCGAGCGAGGTGCCGCCAATGACGACCGCGGTGACGGCGTCGAGCTCGAGCAGGTTGCCTTGGCTGCCGGGCGTGACCCCGTTGACACGGGCAGCAAGTAGAAGCCCGGCGATCGCGGTGAGCACGCCGACGATGATGTAAACGAACACCGTCGTGCGTCGGACATCGATGCCGCTGAGGCGTGCGGCCTCGGGGTTGCCGCCGATC
>JAYVRN010000482.1:0-4842 GCA_043776275.1 Myxococcales bacterium
CACGAGGGCGCGGACCCGGGTCGAGAGCTCCTCGGGGATCACCGGCTTCACGAGGTAGTCGTCGGCGCCGGCATCGAACCCGCGCTCGAGATCTGTCGCCTCGCCCAGCGAGCTGCAGATCAACACCGGGACGTGGGCCATCGACGGATCGGACTTGAGGGCCTTGCAGACCCCATAGCCATCCAGCTTGGGCATCTCGACATCGGTGATCACGAGATCGGGGCGCTTCGCGCGCGCGAGCGCCACGGCCTCCTCGCCATCGTACGCCGAGACCACCTCGTACCCATCGTCCTCGAGGATCGGCACGGTGTGGCGATGGATCATCAGCGAGTCGTCGGCGATCACGATCAGCCGCTTCGCCCGCGTGGTGGTGCCGAACACATCGAGCACCTCGGCATCGGAGAACGGGACCAGGAGGAACCCATCGGCGTCGACGTCGCGGGCGACCGCGCGATCGGCCGTGGTCAGGCCGAGCACGATCGCCGCCGCTGGCTCCGCACCTGCCCGCAGGAGGGCCACGGTGTCGGCGAGCGAGCGATCGGGCAGCCGGCGAGGCAGGAGGCAGGCCCGCGGCGCGAGCTCACCCAGGCGCGCCTCGAGCTCGGCGACCGAGGACACGGCCGTGACCGTGTGCCCGAGCGGCTCGAGCGGCCGGCGGGTGAGCGCGGCCAGCACCGGCTCGTCGGAGACGATCACGATGTTCACGCGGGTGCTCCATCGTCGGTCGGAGCGGCGTGCCCGAGGAGCTTGCGGACCACCTTCAGCAGCAACGTCCGATCGTGCGGCTTGGTGATGTACTCGTCGACCCCCGCGTCGAACCCGCGGACCCGGTCGATCCGCTCGCCCATGCTGGTGACCATGACGATCGGCGTCTCGGCGTACTCGGGCATCGCGCGCAGGGCGCGGGTCAGCTCGTAGCCATCCATGCGCGGCATCATCACGTCGGTCGAGACCAGATCGAACCGTCGCGATCTCGCGAGCTCGAGCCCGTGCACCCCATCGACCGCGACGGTGACCACGTAGCCCGCGTCGACGAGGAGCCGGCGGAGTGCCTCGCGGACGATGTCCGAGTCCTCCACCAGGAGCACGTGGGATCCGGTGCCACCCGCGACCACGGTCCGCGCGGGACGGCGTGTGCCACCGGGCTGGGCGAGGCTGCGCGTGATGATCGCGGGGACATCGAGGATCAAGGCCACCCGGTCGGCGAGGAGGGTGGCGCCGGCGACGCAGCGTGCCCCCGCTAGCAGTGGGCCGAGGGACTTGATCACGATCTCGCGCTTCCCGATCAGCTGATCGCAGACCAGCGCATAGCTGTGACCGCCGTGGTCCACGAGGACGAGGTGGTGGTCCTGCGCTTCGGTGCCGTCATCGAGCTCGAGCACCTGCTCGAGGCGGATCAGCGGGACCTGCTTGCCCCGGACCACGCAGACCTCGCGGTCGCCGATCAGCTCGACCTCGCTGGCCTTGATCGTCAGCACGCGCTGCACGAGATCGAGCGGGATGGCGAACGTCTCGCCACCGGCGCGAGCGACGAGGACCTGGATGATCGCGAGTGTGAGTGGCAGCTTGAGCACGAACGCGCTCCCTTGGCCGGGGGTGGACTCGACCTCGATCGTTCCCTTGAGACGTGTGACGATGGTCTGGCGCACGACGTCCATGCCGACACCGCGCCCCGAGACCTCGCTGACCTGCGCGGCGGTGGAGAAGCCGGCCCGGAAGATCAGCTCGCGGGCCGCGCGATCGTCCATCGCCTCGCCTTCGGCGGCGGTGATCACGCCCTTCTCGATCGCCTTGGCCTTGAGCTTGGCGGGATCGAGACCCTTGCCGTCATCGCTGACGCGGATCTCGACCTGATTTCCGCGGTGCGCGGCGGCGAGGCCGATCACGCCCTCGGCGGGCTTGCCGGCCGCGATCCGTACGTCCGGGAGCTCGAGCCCGTGATCCACGGCGTTGCGGACGAGGTGCATCAGCGGCTCGTCGACCGCCTCGACCAGGAGTTTGTCGAGCTCGGTGTCCTCGCCCACGAGCTCGAGTCGCCCGCGCTTGCCGAGGTTCGCCACCAGATCGCGCACGGTGCGCACGTGCTTGCGGAACACGCCCGCGACAGGGACCATCCGCAGCCGCATCACCTGCTCGCGGAGCTCGTCGGAGATCGCATCGAGCCGATCGGTGCCGTGATCCAGATCTCCGGTGACCTCGGCGAGCACCCGCTCCACACGCGACAGCTCCTCGCCGAGATGATCGAGCCCGCGCGCGAGGTTGCCACCGGAGGAGCCCCGCGCATGGGCGACCTTCCGCGTGATGCCGCGGTCGGCGGCCAGCTCCGACGTGATCGATCCGAGCGTGGCCACGGCGCCTCGCAGCCCATCGCGTCCGAGGACCAGCTCGCCCACCAGGTTCATCAGGCGATCCAGCTTGTCGAAGTCCACCCGGATCGTGGCGCGGGCCTCGGCGCCGGCGTGTGCGGTGGTGGGCGCGGCCACCGGCACGGAGGGACCGCGGACCGCATGGACCACCGGTGCGCCCGGATTGCGCAGCCGGGCGACGATCGGCGCGGGATCCACGGTGATCGGCACGCGCGCGCGGGCCTGGACCAGCATGTCCCGCAGGCCGTCGAGCGCCGCGAGCAGTGCGTCCACCACGGCGCCATCTGCGGCGCGTCCGGAGTCCCGGATCTGGCCCACGAGATCCTCGGCGGCGTGCGCGAGCTGGTTGACGGGCATGAGGCCGACCATCGCGGAGCTGCCCTTGACGGTGTGCATGTCCCGGAACACGTCGCGCAGCAGCTCGGCGTCTTCGGGGCGGCGCTCCATCTCCACGAGCTTGCCGGCCAGCGCCTCGACGCGCTCGGTGGCCTCGTCGAAGAACAGCTCGATCATGTCTTCGTCGACCGCCGGGGTCCACGTGAAGCCGGGGGTGTCTGCCACGGTCGCCGCGATCGCGCTCTCCGGAGGCGGCACGAACACGCGCGGTGCACGCACCGGCCCCGAACCACCGGTCTCGAGCGCGGTGGCGTGCTCGGCGAGCCCGAGCCCCTCGACGCGGGCGCCGGACTTGTCGGCGTTGTCGAGCTGCACGAACGCCGCGCACAGCGTCGCGATCGCGGTCGACAGGGCGTCGGAGCCTGCGGTGCCCTCTCGATCGAGGGCGCGCTCGATCGCGAGCGCGAGGCGGCCGACCTCATCCGCGCCGATCAGCATGCTGGACAGGCCGATCCGGAACGCCACGTGGGCGAGCGCGGCGAGCCGATCTGCGGCGACGGTCCTGGCGTGCTCCGGCGAGCCGAGCTCGGTGGCGAGCACGCCCGAGTCCGCCACGCCCGCGGCGACGAACCGATCCCACAGCACCTCGCCACTCATCGCGGATCCTCCGCGAGGCCATGGCGTGAGAGCCAGCGCCGTGCGCCCGGGCGCGTGGTCTGCAGCGCGATCTCGATGCCGGCCGCGCGACCGGCAGCGCACGCGCGGCGCAGCACGGGGGCGAGCTCGTCGGCGAGGAGATCCGCGGGATCGAGATCGATCACGAGCCGGCGCAGGCCCTGGAGCGCGAGACGCTCGCCGATCTGGGCGGTCACCACCTGCGGCTCGGGGGTGCCGGCGAGCACCAGCACATCCTCGTCCCGCGCGCTCACCGCGGGGACCGGCGGCCTCGGCAGCTCGATCGCTGGAGAGCTCTGCGGCGCGCGGCGCACGGGCACCGCCATGGGCCCAGGCACGGGCGTTCGTCGGGCCGCCTCATCCTTGCGGACATAGAACACGGTGTCGCCAGCGCGCTGGGCCTCGAGCTCGTCGACCTCGCGCAGGGATTCGCTGTAGCCCACGAACACGAACCCACCCGGGACGGTGGCGCCGATCAGGCGCTCGAGCGCGCGCCGCCGTCCTTCCGCGGAGAAGTAGATGAGGACGTTGCGGCACCACACCATGTCGCAGGCGCGCGGTGCCGCGGCATCGAGCAGGTTGGCGCGCTCGAACGTGACGAGCCGGCGGAGCTCCGGGCGGATGCGGATGCACTCGTCCTCGATCTCGAATGCGTCACGCCGCTCCGGTGGAACGTCCTCGAGCTCCGCGCGTGGATACTCGCCGCGCTGGGCGACCTCGATCGCCTCGGCGCTCATGTCCGTGGCGTGGATCTCGATCGTGTAGCCGGGCAGGGCGCCGGCGAGCACGATCGCGAGCGTGTAGGGCTCCTCGCCGGTGGCGCAGCCCGCGCTCCACACGCGGATCGTGCGCTTGCCCCGGTCGCGCAGCATCGGCACCACCAGATCGATCAGCGCCGAGATCTGTGGCTTGTGCCGGAACAGGCTGCTCTCGCCGACGCGCACCGCCTCGACCAGGGCCAGGAGCTCGGCCTGACCGCGCCCGCTGCCGATCAGCTCGACGTACGCCTCGGGCGTCATCGCGAGCGCGGCGATCCGGGCGCTGGTTCGCGCCTCGACGACCCACGACGGGAGCTGGAGCCCCGCAGTGTCGGCGAGCCGGCGAGCCACGCCGGCGAGGATGTCGGGCGCGAGCCCCACGTGTCAGTCGTTCGCCTCGGACCGTGACTTGCCGGGTCGCCCCGCGGGCTTGGTGGTCCCCGGCAGCGCGCGCTTGCCACCACCCTCGACGCGCTTGGCGCCCCCACCGCCGAGGCGGCTGCCATCGAGGTTGAAGCCGCCGATCGATTCCTCGAGCTCGAACGCCAGCTCGTGGAGCTTCTCGGCCTGGACCACGGACTCCTCGGAGCCCGAGAGCACCTCGGTCGCGATGTGCCGGACCGCGTCCATGTTGCGCGCGATCTCGTCGGACACCATCGCCTGCTCCTGCACGGCGCTGGCGGTCTCCTTGACCACGCTGATCAGCT
>JAYVRN010000483.1:0-17919 GCA_043776275.1 Myxococcales bacterium
TGAAAGCGCGTGGGCGCACGCCGGCGCGAGGTCGAGATCGAGCGCGCGGCACGGCCCCATATAGGTGAAGCCACAGCCCGTCGTCGTCGAGTCGCCACCGAGCAGTGGCTCGGAACACGCGCGCGCGGGGAGCGTCGAGATCGGGAGGTGCGTCTCCTTCACGAGCGCGCTACACGCATACGCCGTCGGAGCCACCGGATCGAACAGATCACCGTAGAACGCGCCCTCGACGAGCACGTGCTCGAGCTGCTCACGCGGAGTCGACGCGAGCGCGGGATGCGCGCCGCGGAGCGACACCGCGATCGGAACGCCGTAGAGATTGGTCCGCGCGTAGATGCAGGCGCTGACCCACCGCCGTTCGCTCGGGGTCGGCGCGCGGGTCTTCCAGGCCGGTGCCAGTCCGATCGCGCCGCGGAACGTCAGCTTCTCGGTCTTGGTACGGACCGTGACCGCATCGTCTGCGGCGAGAGCACAGCCGACCAGATAGGTGAGGACCTCGCGGCCTGCGGCGCTGCCGAGGAGTGGGCGTACGGCATGAGGCAGCGCGCCGGTCGCCACGTGCGCCGCGGCGATCCGCTGTGCGGACAGCTTGTTCGAGGACAGCCGGTTCGCGGTGTTGATCTCGGCCGTGGTCTCACCAAGTCCGTCGTCGTCGTCGACGTAGACACACGCCGAGAGGACGAGCGAGGCCAGCAGCATGCAGCGGATCCCTTGCATGTTCGGTGGTTCGGCCGATCTCGGGTAGCCGTTCAGGTGCACGCCGGGTAGGTGTGGGTACGGAAGGCGACCGTGAGACGAGGTCAGCGCCGGCCGTCGCGCACGGCCTCGATCCAGCCGAACCCGAACCGCGTATCCGGCTCGAGGTAGTGGCCTTCACTCCACTCGTTGAGCGAGGCGACGAACACCAGCTGCTCGTCCGCCGGCCGAGCGCTGGCCCGCGCATAGGCGACTGCCTGCGCGACCGCGGCGCGGAACCGATCGGGGTGTTCGCCGGTCACGATCGGCCACCACGGGTACTTGTTCGGACGCGTGGGGCCGAAGTCTGCGCCGCGCGGTGAGGCATCCCAGCCCGGCGTGACGGAGGGGTGATATGGCAGGCCACTGCGCGCGGCGATCGCGGGCCACTGCGCAGCCCGGATCGCCACGCGCTCGTCGTAGTCCTGGAGGAACTCGCCCTTCCAGTCGGGGAGCAGTACGTAGTTGGTCACCGCGTCGAAGCCGACCTCTCGCACCGCGCCGATGGTGTCCTCATTCGGCTCGATCGCGGCGAGGTAGAGCTCCGGGAAGCCGCCGGAGCGCAACATCGCGCGCGCACGGGTGATCGCCTCGCGAGTGCCATCGACGCCGAGCTCCTTGATGAGGAACGTCGAATCGAAGATCGAGAAGTAGGCGCGCCCGGCGACGCGCAGGTAGTTCGCGCGCACGAAGTAGCGCTCGGCGAGGTACCGGATCAGCGCGACGAAGTCGTCGACATCGGAGGGGACAAGCCGATCGTCCTCGATCACCGGCGTCTCGACCTTACGCACGGGCAGCACCCGGCGCGGCATCCGGTTCGCCCACATCACCGCGAACGGGAACGCGGCGCCCTCGAGCGAACCGAGGTATCCGAGATCGAGCGCGTCCTGGAACACGCGCTTGCCGCGGCACCAGAACCAGCCATAGACCAGCGCATCGATGCCGTGGTCCTTGCACAGCATCACGCGCCGGCCCACGGCGATCGGATCCCGGTCGTCGTATCGCCCCCACAGCGGCAGCCGGGGCTGGACGTGGCCCTCGAACCGCGGTTGCGAGCTGAGGACGAGATCCCACTCGGTGAACTTTGGGTAGAACGTGAGGTCCCGCTCGGGGATCGCGTGCCACCCCGGGTAGACGTAGGCGACGACTCGCACGCGCCTACCCTACCGCGAGCGGCGCACAAGGATCGCGAGCTACTCCTTCGGCATCATCGATGCGCTCACGTCCCACAGCTCGGCGCGACGATCACTACCGGATCGCCACCATCGGTTGTCGTGATCGGGACGTCGAGCGCGGTCACCGGCAGTACCTGCGGTGCATCGCTGGCGACGACGAACGGGGTGATCGGCTGGTCTCCGGCGATCTTGGTGATCGAGGTCAGCTCGTAATACCTATACGAGCACGGAAGCCCGACCTTGCCTGCCGAGATCCCTCCTCCTCCGCTGAGCGAGAGGACGTTATCGCCGACAGCGACGAAATCGGCCTCGCTCTGCGACAAGTTCTGGGTCGGCGTGTTGCTCGTGTCGACCTCGAGGACGAACCGCGGTCGGTGGTACACGTACGGCGGCGGAGTCCTGGAGTCCGCGTAGATCATCCGAACTTCGATGTGGTCGTCGGTGAGCACTCGGGTGACGCCGTCGTCGTGGAGCACGTTATGCGAGGCATGCGGACCTGTCGGGTCCTCCTCGCCAACGATCTCGTATCCGAAGTTGTCCACCACCGCCCCGCTCGCATCGAGCACCATGACGCCGCTCATATTGTCTCGGGCCAGCTTGCTGGCGCCGTACGGAATCATCGTGTTGCCGCTGGCCGTGATGTGCGGAGGGAGGAGCTTGATCGCGTACACCCCGGACGCGAATGCCATCGGCGCGTGCGTGGTCGACACCACAGCCCCAGTCCAGTCGAACCGCAGCTGGTAGATGTCGTTGTAGCGAACCGCGTACAGCGTGACCCCGTTGACGTCGGCGAGCACCTGATGGATCTGCATCTGGTTGTCGTAGACCTTGCTCCAGAGCGGGGTTCCGGTCGCGTCGATCGCGACCACACCAACGCCGCCCGCGACCACAAGCTTGCCGGCCACCGGCTCGCTGATCGCGACGCCGGACGCGACGCCCTGCGGGATCAGCGACCAGTACGGCGCTCCCGCGCTGTATCGCTTGCTCCAGACCACGGTCCCAGCCCTGTCGAAGTGGACGACACCGGGATCGTAGCTCGACAACGCAGGAACCGAGAGCCGGCCGGCGATGTAGGCGCCGCCGGCGCCGTCGGGGACCACCATCGTCGGGTCCATAGCGTCGTCGGGATTCGTCGCATCAAAGGCGATTGCGTGGGTCGGTGCCAGCCCGTCGAACCACGAGAGCACGTGACTCGGCGGTGACGATACCTGCGAGCCTACGGCGTGGACTCGCGTGCCATCGCTCACGACCATTGGATGGTTGAAGCTCGGGTTGACGAGAGTAACGTTCGTCGCGAGCCCCGGGAATCTAACCGAGGAGAACAGAGAACCCCCGGGACCTGGAGCGTCATTGCCGACAGAGGCATCGCCTCCGCACGCGGCCAGCATGGTCATCAGGAGGCACGAGCGCAGCATTCGACCACTATAGCGTTATACAGGCCAGTGCGCAGTGGTGCGCACCTCGAGTGCCGCAGTGTTGGCCATGCGTCGCGCGCGGCACGACCGCGAGCTACTCCTTCGGCAGGTGCTGCAGCGAGCCGAACGCGCGCTCGACCGCCACGATCA
Organism: Myxococcales bacterium; assembly: GCA_043776275.1. GTDB lineage: Bacteria > Myxococcota_A > Polyangia > Haliangiales > Haliangiaceae > JABFXX01. The sequence goes on from JAYVRN010000483.1 coordinate 3,476, forward strand.
TCTGCTGGGCGTTCTGGAACCGCTCCTCACGCTCCTTGGCGAGCGAGCGGTTCAGCAGCTCCTTGATCGGACCCGTGATCCACGGCGCGCCCGGGACCACGTCGTCGAGGTTGGGGAGCCGGCCGGAGACCTGCAGGTTCATCACGTTCTGCGGATCGGAATCGAGATACGGGGGGCGCCCGCAGAGCATCTCGAAGATCAACGTGCCGATCGCATAGAGATCGGTGCGCTGATCCACCGAGCGCTGCTTCACCTGCTCCGGCGCCATGTACGCCGCGGTCACCTTGCGCACGCTACCGGTGAGCGCATCGTTGCCGAACTCGATGACGGCGTCCTCGCGCAGCGTGTTGAGCCCGAAGTCCGCGACCTTGACCAGCTCCCAGCCCTCCATCGCGACCAGCATCACCCGGCTCGGCTGGAGTGCACGGTGGATGCGCCCGGCATCGTGGGCGTGCGCGGCGCCCTCGAGGATCTGGCGCGCGATGATCAGCGCGCCCCGCGGCCCGAGGTTGCCTTCATCGATCGCGACGCGGAGCGTGCGGCCGTTGACCCGCTCCATCACCATGCACAGGTAGCCCTTCTCGGTGACGAACACCTCGAACAGCGGGACCAGGTTCAGGTGCATCACCTGCTTCAGCGCGAGCGCATCCGGCAGGAACCGATCCGTGATCGCGCTCCCGCTGTCTTCGAGATCGGCGATCGGCGAGCGCATCGCGAAGTGGCGACCGTCGACATCGACCACGGAGAACAGACCATCGGGCTTGCCGCGGCCGATCGGCTGCAGCACGCGGTAACGACCGATCTGGAGGTCCGGCTTCAACATCGGGCGCTTGGGGGGTCACATGATCGCACGGCGCCTGGCAGAGTGGATCGGGTCATGCGCCGGATCCTGCTCGCACGTCACGGGGAGACCTCCTGGAACGCGCTCGGCAAGCTCCAGGGTCACACCGATATCGCGCTCAATGACACCGGCCGGGAGCAGGCCCGGGCCCTCGCTGCGACCCTGTCTGACGTCGACGTGCGGACGGTGTGGACCAGCGACCTCGGCCGCGCGCGAGAGACCGGCGAGATCGCCGCCGCAGCGCTCGGCCTCCCCGCCCCCCGCGTCGATCCCGAGCTCCGCGAGCGCCGGTTCGGCGTGTTCGAGGGCCTGACCCGCGACGAGTGCGCCGCGCAGCATCCGGAGGCCTGGAAGGCCTGGCTCTCGCAGACCGGATCTCCACCGGGTGGAGAGCCGCGCGACGGTGCGGTGGTCCGGCTGGCGCGTGCCCTCGAGCGGATCGCGGCGCGCGAGGAGGGTCCCGCCCTCGTGATCTCGCACGGCGGCGTGATGCGGCTGTGGCTGATGGACCTGCTCGGGACCCCGGTGCCCATGATCGGGAACGGCACGACCTACGTGCTCGACCACGATGGCGCGGCGTTTCGTGCGCGGCCCCGCTGACCGCTACGCCATCGACAGCAGCTCGAGCGTGATCCGATCGTTGGCCGCATCGAGCCGGAGATCCGGGGTGCGCGCGATGATCGAGATCGCCTGATCCTCCTCGATCCCGCACTCGTCGCTGACCACCTCCCACACGCGCGACCAGGCCGCGCCGAGCACACCAGGACGGATCCAGGTCCCGGCGCGGCTGATGTGGTTGACGATCGTCGTCGCGATCCGCGAGTTCTCGGTGACCCGGCGCGTGAGCACGTAGCGCGATTCGAGATCACGAAACCGCATCGCCAGCGCCCGGATGAAGGTGCCGATCCAGGAATCGACCCCGAGCTCCTGCTGCAGCACCTCGCGCGTCACCACCACGGCCCGCACGTCCTCGACAGCGAGCACGCTGGCGTTGCGCGGCTCGCTCGCGAACATCGCGGCCTCGCCGAACACATCTCCCGGGCCGAGCGTGCGCAGCGCGACCCGGCGGCCGCGCTCCTCGCGAAACGCCTCGCAGCGCCCCGAGGTGATGACGTAGGCCTCGTCGGCCATGTCGCCTTCCTGGACGATCAGGGTGCCGGCCGGGTACGGGCGCGCGGTGAAGAAGGCACCGCGGTGGAGGAACCGCTCGATCTCGATGCGGAGCGCGCTCGCGCTCGGATAGCGATCGGCGCGTTCGCGCGCGAGGGCCTTCATCGCGATCTGCGAGAGCGCCGCCGGCGGTGTGCGGCCGAGGGCGACCTCGTGGGGTGGCCGGGGCGTGCCCGTGCGGGCTTGCTGCATCGCGGCGCTGTCGTCGGGACCCGGGTACGGCGGCCAGCCCGTGAGGATCTGGTAGAGCACGGCGCCGAGCCCGAACACGTCGGTGCGCTCGTCGATCTCCTCGGTCTTGCCCAGCGCCTGCTCGGGCGCCATGTACGCGCTCGTGCCGATCACGGTGCCCTCCTCCTCGACCACGGACTTGCGCGGCTTGATCTCGGCGGGGGACTTCGACGCGTGCGCCGGCATGACCACGGCGCAGCCCCAGTCCATGACGTAGACCTGACCGAACTCGCCGATCATGATGTTCGAGGGCTTGAGATCGCGGTGGAGCACGCCGCGGCTGTGAGCGAACGCGATCGCATCGCAGACCTTGAGGAAGATCTCGAGCAGGGAGGCGAGATCGAGATCCGGGCGGTTCTTCAGCCGCTTGAGCCGCGCTCCGAGCGTCTCGCCTTCGACGAGCTTCATCATGAACTCGGGCGTCGAGGCCGCCCCGTCGGCGAAGTCGTAGATCGGGACGATGTTCGGGTGATCGAGCTGCCCGGTGATCCGGGCCTCGTCGACGAACCGCTTCATCGCATCGGGGTGGTGAGCCAGCTCGGGATCCATCACCTTCAGCGCCACGTAGCGCTCGAGCCGGCGATCGAACATCTTGCGGATCACGCCCTGCCCGCCGCGCGCGATCTCGCCGCGATCGGAGAGGCGAGCGGAGCTGACCTGTGGGCGGGTCACGGTCCGCGGTCCCTTGCCCGAACGCGCGGTGGTCTTGGCGTCCTTCCGTCCCGACTTGGTCGCCATCGACCTAGCGTAACGCATGGCCGGTCAGCGCGCGGCGGGCCGACGAAGGTCGACCAAGGTCGACTAAGGTGCAGGACGGAGGACGATCTGCGCCGCGGCACCATAGCGCTGCGCGCCTCCCGTCGACATTCGATCTCCGGTGGGCCCGGCGGGGATCGATTGCCAGGCCAGTCGTGCGGCGCCCCACGCGATCTGTGCGCTCGCGGCGGCGTCGCTGGTCATCCCGGCCGGGACCGAGAGGTCCGAGCTCGGACCATTGGCGCCGAACGCCGCGATCAACAACCCGGGCACCGTCGCGGTGACCCCGAGCGCCACGAGGACGTCCGCGCTGACGGTGGTGTTCGTGCTGTGCACGTCGATCGGCGTCACGACGTCGACGTTCGAGAAGGCCGAGATCACCGCCGCGGACTCGCAGGTCCCATCGAGGAGCCCGGCACCCACACCGAACGAGTACTGCGACGGCTCGGCGGTGCCGGCCACCTTGTAGAACGCCGCATAGGTCCCGCCGTCGAGAGCGACCCGCGTGAACCCCGGGGTGGTCACGGAGGCGTTCGTGGAGCCGTCGGTGTAGATCACGCCGATCAGCAGATCGTTGGCGACGACCCCAGCCGGGCGCGGGACCACGAGCGTGCAATCGACCTGGAGTCCCTGCCCGGCGATCGACGCCCCCGCCGACGAGCGGTAGGTGACCAGCGGCGTCGAGACCCGGACGAAGCTCCGCATCACGGTGGTGGTGCTGCCATCGCGATTTGCCTGCGTGACGGTGATGACCTTGACGCCATCGCCGGCCGTGAACGAGATCGGCACGCTGTACGCGCCCGCGACGCAGGGCGTGCTGGGAGGTGTGGCGAGACCGGCCCCCGCGAGTGCCAGGGGCTTCGTGGTGTCGCACGCTCCGGTCAGGTTGGTCGTGGCTCCGACCTCCGAGCCGTCGAGCGGAGACGCGATCGAGACAATGCCCGTGATCGAGTCATCCGGGACATCCGCGTCCGTAGCGACGTCGGTCCGAGCATCAAAGCTCAGCCGTCCGCACCCTGCCACCACGAGGAGCCCCGCGAACCAACGCACCCCTCCATCATCCCTCACCCGCGGGCCGCCCGGGGACCGATTTGCGCCCGGTCAGGCGGGAGGCGTGATCGCCGCGCTGATCGTGGCCGCGAGGTCAGCCGCGCGATCTTCATCGATCCCGAGCGCCTCGCGCAGCGCCTCCACCATCGCTCCCTCCTCGGGGGCGAGGTCGATGTCCGACACCGCCATCACGAATGCGACGGCGTACGCGAGCTCCTTGGCGGACGGGGACGTCAGCTGGTTCGCGAGGCTCTGGAGCCGCTCGTCATCGTCCTCGTCTGCCGCGAACGTCGGCGTCGGTGCGTCGGCGATCTCGGCGTGTGCGTACACGGCCTTGCCGATCGCGAAGAACGTGGCGATCTCGTCGGGATCCTCGCGTCCGTCCGCGTCCACCGCGAGCTGGGCGAGCGCGACGATCGTCTCGGCGTCCTTCTCGGAGAGGGTGCCCGTGTGGATGGTACGGATGGCGTCGCTGAATCGACTGGCGTCGATGCTCATGGAGGATCGACGTTACCTCAGTCTCGCAGCGCTCACATCGCCGTGAGCCCGCCATCGACGACGAGCTCGGCGCCGGTGACGAACCGGGACTCGTCGCTGGCGAGGTAGAGGATGAGGCTCGCGACATCCTCGACCTGCCCGATCCGGCCCAGCGGCGCGGCGCGCTCGACGGCCGTGCGCATCTTGCCCTGATCGGGGGCGGCCACGCACACGGCATCCACCATCGGCGTGTCGATGAACGAGGGATGCACGGAGTTGCAGCGAATGTTGTAGCCACAGCGCGCCGCATGGAGCGCGACCGATTTGCTGAGCAAGCGCACGGCACCCTTGCTCGCGCAGTACGCCGCCGCATCGCCGACGCCGATCAGCCCGGCGACCGAGGACAGGTTGATGATCGAGCCTCCGCCGGTGCTCTTCATCGCACCCACCGCCGCGCGGCAACCGAGGAACGTGCCGTCGCTGTTGACGGCGTGCTGGAGCCGCCACTCCGCGAGCGTGAGGCGCTCGATGTCGCCCCACACCGCGATGCCGGCGCTGTTGACGAGGATGTCGAGCCGGCCGAACGCGCCGAGCGTGGCGGCGATGACGCGGGTCCAGCCGTCCTCGTCGGTGACGTCGAGCAGCTCGAACCTGTGCGGCACACCGAGCTCGGCGGCGACCGCGGCCCCCGCCTCGGCGTTGCGATCTGCGATCACCACGCGCGCGCCTTCGGCGGCGAGCTTGTGTGCGCAGCCCTTGCCGATTCCGGACGCGGCGCCGGTGATCAGCGCGACCTTGCCTTCGACTCTACCCATGGAGTGGCGACGATAGTCGATCTACTGGTCCGCGTGCGCGGCGCAGCGATCCGCCCACGGCAGCTCGTCGAGCGCGGCGAGGCCGAGGTCGAGCTTGCAGATGTCGCAGCGCCCGAACGCATCGTCATCGGCGTCGATCAGCGTGCGGCGCCGCTCGAGCTGATCGAGAGCGGCGCGCAGCTTCTCCTCCGGACGCATCCCGGGCTTTCCGGGGAGCAGCGACAGCACCGGTGGGTGCTTCCCGGCGAGCAGGTCCGCGAGCCCGTTGGCGAGGGACTGCCCGCGCTTCATCAGCTTCGCTCGCAGCCGCTTCATCACCGCGGCATCGAATCTCATGACGCGGACGCTAGCACGCCGCGCTCGCCGCTAGCGGTCGAGGTCGACGTCGTACACGGGGACCACCGGCACCTGTAGCTCGCGGCAGCGCGTGGACTCCGCGCACACCTGATAGTCACCCGGGGTCACGGCATGGAACGTCGCGACCCCGTCGCTGCAGACCTCCATGCCGACAAGCGCATCGCCGGAGGTGATACGCAGGTTGACGAGCCCGCACTCGCCGCGGATGTGGACGCGCAGCTCGACGGGGTGCTCGGGCAGCTCGAACCTCACGGGCGTGCTGCGGCCCGCCACCACCTCCACGTGCTCCGTGGGCAGCGAGTTGCGGCCGAGTACGTCGACCTCGTACTCGCCGGGCGGGAGCAGCGGGATCTCGAACGCGCCGCTGGCGTCGATGTCGGCGGAGTAGCGCGCACGCGAGTCATCCGCCCGCGTGGCGATCGCGAGCGAGGTCTTGCGAGTCGACCGCATCACGATGCCGGTGATCGAGCCGCTCGCCGTGAGGACCAGCTCGATCGTCGCCTCTCTGGCGAGGAGCAGGCGAAGGCCGGAGGTCCCGCGCGTCGCGTGCGTGGCTTCGATCGTCCGATCGTCGGAGCCGGGCGGGAGCCCCGACAGCTCGAAGCCGCCGCGATCGTCGGTGATCGCGCTGACCTCGCCGCGCATGATCGAGGTCAACCCCGCGGTCCCGACCAGCATGTGCGAGGACGAGACCCGGACGTGTGCGCCGGCGATCCCCGCACCTCGCTCGTCGACGACACGGCCCCGAAGGGTCTCGCCGCGCTCGACGGTGATGTCCCCGAGATCCGTGACATGCCCCGAGGTGACCTGGACCTTCTCGACCACGCGCCGCGCGAAGCCCGGGCCGACGACGATCACCGCGAAGGTCCCGAGCGACGCGTCCTTCTGCGTGAACCGACCGTCGGCATCGCGCACCGGCGTCGGGCGCGTGAACGTGTCGGTTGGATCGTCTGACACCACCAGCCCGAAGTACGGCACGGGCTTCCCGTCAAGGACTACGCGTCCGACGATCGAGGCCCGATCCGGCACGGTGAGCCGGAGCTGTCGGCTGCCCGTCGTCGCGAGGACCTCCGGGCCCTCGACCTGGCTGTCCTCACGCTGCGCCGTGACCTTGTAGCGGCCGGGCGGCAGGCCGCCGAGATCAAAGTGCCCGTAGGCATCGGTGCGATCGTAGCCGTACCCGTCGGGAGCGTCGATCCGCGCGAACACGGCAGCGTCCTCCACCGGTACGCCGTGAGCATCGACGACCGTGCCCGCGAGGCTCGAGGGCACGAGCACGATCTTGATCGTCGCGTGCTGACCGCGAGCGAGAACCACCGACGTCGTGGCGGCGCCGAGCATCGCCGTGGAGGCCGAGACTCCATAGGTGTCCGGACCGAGGCCGCGCGCCACGAACCGGCCGTCCTTGTCCGTGGTCTCCCCGATCGACGAGGCGTTCACCCGCGCCTCGGGCACCGGATGCCCGGCCGTATCGACGACGATCCCCGCGATCTCTCCGCCCAGCTCGACGCGCAGCACCAGACCTGACTTCGCGTGCACGCCGTCGTGCTCGACTGGTACGTCGGCGGTGGCGATGTGCTCGCGTGAGCTCGCGCGCGCCACGAACTGACCACTGCCGACGTCGGGCATGTGCCACGCGCCGTGCTCGTCGGCGTACACGGTCTCGCTGCGGCCGCCTTTGCTCGGCTCGAGCTCGACGTAGGCCTCGTTCACCGGCTTGCCGTCCGGACCGACCACGGTGCCGGAGATCTCGGCGCCGCTACGAAGGATGATCGTCTTCTCGATCGTCGCCGCAGGATCATCACTCGTGATCACGCGCTCGCGCACACTCGCGTGGCCCGCGAGCGCCACGCTCACCATCTCGTCATCGCTCGCCACGCCGCGCAGCATCACCAGGCCGTCCGCGTCGGTGACGTTGGTCCGCGATGCGGCTTCGACCGTCGCGCCCGGGATCGGGTGATTCGCCTCGTCGGTCACGCGCACCACGAGGGTGGGACCGCGAACGAGCTTGATCGTGACCGGCTCGCTCGTGTCATCGAGCCGCGCGCCCTGCTCCTCGGCGTACTGCTCGCCTTGCTCGGCGACCACGTCGTACTCGCCCTCCGCCAGGCCATCGAACGCGAAGGCACCGTCGGCCTCCGTGATCACCTCGCGGTCGTCGCCGATCGTCACGTGCGCACCGGCGACCGGTCGGTCATTCTGATCGACGATCAGGCCCTCGAGCCGGAGCGCACCGGGCACGATCGTCGGGAGCTGCCGCGCACGGGGCAGGCCGCGTCGGTGCGTGGCAGCGAGCCCGTCCTCGATCGTCGAGACCGGTGCACCGCGCTCGGCCACGACGGTGCCCGGCTCGCCGGCGGTCTGCGCGTCGTCCGAGGTACCCGCGCGGTGAACGAGGAGCGCTGTGATCCCCAAGGCCAGCAGCAGCAGCCGCAGCGACCAGCGCTTGTGGCCGCTTCGCTCGACGATCGATCCACTTCCCGACATATCTGATCGGACGCCGTGACTCGCAGCGCCGTAACATCTCAACGCGCGTCGGATGAGAACGTGGCTGTGGCGCATTCGCCACAGCCACGGCACATCCCCTCAGGGCAGGCAGGACTCGAAGGTGCCCGTCGACGTGATGCGCAGGTAGGAGAGGTAGGTCCCCCACGGCGTGCCAATACGAACGCGCTGCCACTCGCCCTCCGCGGGGTAGCCGAGCCGAACTCTTTGCTTGAGCGTCACCCCGACCACGTCCCCGGCCGGATCTCCGGCGGCACGCTCGAACAGGCAGCTGCCCGCCGGGACATCGATCCGGACCGCGTGCGAGACGGTGGAGTACGTCCCGAGCCCGATGGTTCCCCAATCGTCGCCGGCCCCGTCGCTGACATCGGCCACGGGCACGAAGCCGCGCACGCGCACGCCGTCTCCCTGGAGCTCGACCTCCCGCCAAGCGCCGCGCACCGGCCCCGCCGCCACCCGGACGTCCCCGAGCGTCTCGGCGAGCACCGCTGCCGTCGCGGCGGGTGCGACGCGGATCAGCACGTGCTCGGCGACGGTGTGATGCGGGACCAACGCGACCTTGGGCGGCACCTCCCACACGGTCCCGAGCGCCGCGACGGGCGCCCAGCCGACCACGCGCACGCGCGCGCTGACCAGGCTCACCTCGCGACGCCCGTTCGCCTGCGCGCGCAGCTCGAGCTCGGCGCCCGGCTCGAGCCACGCACCGAACTCGCGATCTGCGTGCCCGACGGCATCGGTGAGCTGCGTCGCGCGGACCGCCGCGGGCCTGGCATCCTCGCGCTGCATCCACACGGCGACCCGCGCGCCATCTTCCTCCGCGACGACGCGGACCTTGTCCCCCTGCTCGGCGAGCACCGGCATCGGCTGATCGGGCGGATCGCGTTCCGTGGTTGGGAGCGGCTTGGCGCCGAGCCTCACCCACGCGGCGCCGATCGCCCGCACGCGCACGCGCCGTGCGATCCGATCGACGACGCCCGGATCGGCGAGCTCGCCCGGCACGACGTCGGGCGCGACCCGCGGAGCCACCGCGCGCGGCGCAGGCTCGGTGAGCGTGCCTGAAGCCGGCGCCGGCACAGGCACGTGGCCACCGCACGCAGCCAGCAACACCACACCGAGCACGGAACGGATCACCACGATCCGGACGATAGCCTCTCGCCCTACGTCGCACCCACTCGACAGCTTCCCTGGATCTGCCATACGTCACGAGCACTTGCGCCCGAGCACGATCCGACCCACCAGGAAGCTCGTAACTCACATGCCGGCATCGGAGCCGCGCAACCATGCAAGTTCACTCGCACCACCCTCATCTCGCACGCCAGGGGCGTCAGCCACCGAGCGCGATCAGCGCGAATAGGTCGGCGGCGCGTTTGGTTGAACAGGAGCGAACGATGATGTGCCCGGGGTGCGGTGGACTGGTCGAGCTGGATGCCGCGTTCTGCGGTGTCTGTGGCTCGCGGTTGCGCGCGCGCCGCCAGACGCTGGTCGGTGCCGTCCTCTCCGACCAGTACCGGATCGAGTCGAAGATCGCGGAAGGCGGATTCGGTTCGATCTATCAGGCGACGCACCTCGCGAGCGGCCTCGATGTCGCCCTCAAGGTGCTGCACGCGGAGCTCGCCGCCGATCCCAACCTCGCCGCGCGGTTTCGACGCGAGGGCGCGACGCTGTCGCGCTTGCACGATCCTCACACCGTCGCGACCTACGATGTCGGCGAGGCCCTGGACGGCACGCTCTACATCGCGATGGAGCTGCTCCGCGGCGAGAGCCTGCACGATCGCATGCAGGCGCAGGGGCCGATCGGCTGGCGCACCACGCTCGCGATCGTGCGTGATGTCTGCAGCGCGCTCGCTGAAGCGCACGCTCTCGGGATCGTCCACCGCGATCTGAAGCCCGGCAACATCCACCTCGCCACCAACGACATGGTGAAGCTCCTCGATTTCGGCATCGCCAGGGTCGCCGGCAGCGAAGTGGACGATGGCGCGGAGCTCACGCGCCTCGGCCAGACCGTCGGCACGCTCGAGTACATGGCTCCCGAGCAGATCATCGGCGGCCACTGCGAGCCGCGCACCGACATCTACCAGCTCGGCGTCCTGATGTTCGAGATGATCACGGGCCGCCGTCCGTTCGCCGACGCCCACGATCCGACCTCGATGATCACGGCGCTGTTGACGCAATCGCCGCCAGTGCCCTCGAGCGTGTTCGGCTGCGGCTGCAACCCCGACGGGCTCGATGCGCTGATCCTCCGCTGCCTCGAGCGCGAGCCCGAGCACCGGTTCGCCAACGTCCGCGAGCTGGTCGCCGCGATCGTCGCGCTGCTGTCGCTCCCCGATGCACCGACCACCCGCTACGTCACCACCGCGGTCACCGGCGACGAGCCGACCTGGATCCACGGCGAGGTCGCGCTGATCCACGCGCCCCTGCCCCGCGTCACCGCGATCGGTCCCGCGCCCCAGCTCGCGCCCGCCACGCTGCCGACGATGCCCAGCTTCGAGGTCCCGGTCCGCGGCAGCGTCGCCGAGGGCGTGGCCTACGAGACGGGTGGCGTCGCCGCGATCAGCGACTTCATCGTGGAAGCGCTCGCGGGTTCGAAGCGCCCCGCGGTCGCCACGTCGACCCAGGTCTCGCCGCCCGATCCCGTGGCAGTGATCGCGCTGCCGACCGCCACGCCGATCCCGTTCCCAGCGCGCGTGGCCCTGTGGAGCCTCGGTCTCGCGGCCTCGGGCGCCGCGATCGGGGTGATCCTCGCGCTCGTCGCCGGGTAGCTCAGACCGGCGTCGTTCCGAGCCCGGTGCGCTCCACGGCGAGGGCGAGCTGGAGCAGCCGGGTCTCGCCGCCGAGCCCGGCGACGAACATGATCGACAGCGGGCGACCACGCTCGTCCACGCCACTCGGCACGGCGATCGCCGGCAGATCGCACAGGTTCGCGAGCGGCGTGAAGGCACCGAGCGCTCGGAGCAACACCACGCTGTGCTTGCCACGCACGAGGTCAGGCGTGAGCGCCGGCGGTGGGATCGCGGTGGTAGGCATCGCCAAGATCGGGTGGCGCTCGAGCACGCCCATCGTCGTCTGCTTGAGCGCCTCGCGCTGCGCGACCAACCGCTCCACGTCGCGGCTCGAGAACGAGCGTCCGAGGGCCACGCTCATCCGGCCGTTCGGCGATTGCGTGCGCTCGGCGAACGGCCCTGTCGAGAGCTCGTAGGCGCCGGTCATCCCACCGAGGAACGTCGCGCTCTCGAAGCCGGGCAGCGCCACCGTCTCCACGGGCACCGCGAGGGCGGCCAGCATCCGCTCGAACGCGAGGCGGATCGAGCGCGCGACGCGCACGGGCGACGCAAATGCCGGCACGCCGACGTGATCGGGGAGCCACGGCGTGAGCGCGGTGATCGCCTCACCGGCCATCACCTGCCACAGCCGCGCGCAGTCCTCCGCGGTGCGCGTGATTGGTCCCACCGCATCGAGCGAGCGCACCGGGCTGCGGATGCCCTCGCGCGGCAACCGGGTGCGGCTCGGCTTGAGCCCGACCAGGCCGCAGAACGCCGCGGGGATCCGCACACTGCCGAGGCCATCACCGCCCACGCCATAGCGCGCGAGCCCGGAGGCCACCGCCACCGCCGTGCCGGTGCTGGAGCCTCCCGGTGAGTAGCCAGGCGCGCGCGGGTTCGGCGGCATCGCATATGGCATCAACGTGCCGATGCCATCCATCCCGAGCTCCGTCATCTTCGCCTTGCCGAGGATCGCGCCGCCGGCGGCGCGGATCCGCGCGACGATCGTCGCGTCGCGATCGGCCAGGTCACCGCCATCGGGGAGACCCACGCCGGTGCGCATCCCGGCGACGTCGAGCTGATCCTTGACCACCACGCCGGCGCCCTCGAGGACGCCGGGGACCGCAGCTGCGGGCGAGATGTCCTCGACGAGCGGGCTCGCCGCCGGGTGATCATGCTCGGGCGTCCGTGCGGCGATCCGCTCGGCACCCATGATCGGCACGCGAACGCGCGCCAGCAAGGTCAAGGCTCGCCCGGGGCGCACCCGGGTCAGGACGCGCTGGATCCGGCTCACGGAGCCACCGTAACACGCGCAATGTTGGAAGGATGTTGGAAGGATGTGAGAAGGATCGAGGGTGTCCCTCGCTGACTTCGATCGCTTCGACGCTACCTACGACGGCACCACGCGCACCGTGTTCCGCATGGGGCGCGGGCCGGCCGTGGTGGTCATGCACGAGATCCCGAACCTGCACCCGGGGGTGCTCGCGTTCGGTCGCCGGGTGGCCGACGCCGGCTTCACCGTCTACCTGCCGTCGCTGTTCGGGGAACCCGGCGCGCCGGTGACGGTCCGGACCAACACGCGCTCGATGCTGCGCGCGTGCATCTCTGCCGAGTTCGCCACCTGGGCCACGCATCGGACGAGCCCGGCCACCCGCTGGTTGCGTGCCCTCGCCCGCGATGCGCACGCCGCGTGTGGCGGACCCGGCGTCGGCGCGCTCGGCATGTGCCTCACAGGCGGCTTCGCGCTCGCGATGATGGTGGACGAGGTCGTGATCGCGCCGGTGCTCAGCCAGCCCTCGGTGCCGTTCCCGGTCACGCGGGCGATGCGCCGCGATCTCGGGATCTCCACCGACGATCTCGCCGCGATCAAGCGTCGCACCGACGTTTGCGTGATGGGGTTGCGGTTCACCGGCGATGCGCTCGTCCCGGCCGCGCGGTTCGATCGCCTCCGCGCAGAGCTCGGCGATCGGTTCATCGCGATCGAGATCGATTCGAGTCGCGGCAACCCGCACGGCATTCCGCGCCTCGCGCACTCGGTGCTCGCGCACGACTACGACGACACGCCCGGGCACCCCACGCGCGTCGCACTCGATCGCGTCCTCGCGTTCTTCGCGGAGCGCCTGCGCCCGAGGTGAACCGATGTGTGTGTGTAGCGCCGAGTGATCCGGCGTAGCGCTCGTCAGCTACCTCACAGAGCTTTCAGGGGCGCCGGTTTCTCGTCGGAGATCGCGTACTCACGGCGCTTCGTGCACTCCATACTGGCCGTGATGTCCACGCCGCGGGGCCTGGCGCATGCGGCTGCTCTCCCGGAGCAGCACTTCGCTGGCAATGGTCGTTTCGAGCTTCGCCGCGTCCTCGGCGAGGGCTCGATGGGGATCGTCTACGAGGCGTTCGATCACGAGCGCGGCATGCTCGTGGCGCTCAAGACCGTGCGTCAGCTCGATGCACAGGCGCTGTACCGCCTGAAGACCGAGTTCCGCGCGCGTGTGGACCTCGAGCATCGTAACCTCGTTCGGCTCGGCGAGTTGCTCCACGACGAGGGCCACTGGTTCTTCACGATGGAGCTCGTGGAGGGCTGGCCGTTCCTGGAGTGGGTGCGCACCGGCGCCGGCGAGAGCGACGATCCCACCACACCGGAGATCCGGCTGCGCGACGCGATCCGTCAGCTCGCCTCCGGGCTCGATGCGCTTCACCGCGCCGGCAACGTGCACCGCGATCTCAAGCCCTCGAACGTGTTGATCACGCGCAAGGGGCGCGTGGTCGTGCTCGACTTCGGGCTCGTCGGCGAAGCGGCACCGAGCCGCCGCAGCGCGGGCCTCGACGTGATCGGGACCGCCGCGTACATGGCGCCCGAGCAGGCGAGATCCTCCGCCGTCGGGCCCGCAGCGGACGTGTACTCGGTGGGCGTGATGATGTACGAGGCGCTCTCGGGCCGCCTGCCGTTCGATGGCGCCCCTCTCGAGATCATCACGCGCAAGCAGAACGAGGATCCGCTGCCGCCGGCCGTGGGGGCGCCCCCCACCGAACTGTCGTCGCTGTGCATGGAGATGCTGCGCCGGCGCACGCAGGATCGCCCGAGGGCCTCCGCGATCGTCGCGCGGCTCACGGCCCGCGAGCAACCCGAGGAGCGGCCGCCGCCGTTCGTAGGTCGCACCACCGAGCTCGGGATCCTCGATGCCGCGCTCGACGAGGTGGCCGCGGGCGCGACGCACACCGTGTTCGTCGAAGGCGAATCAGGGATCGGCAAGAGCTCGCTGGTGAGGAGCTTCGTCGATCGCGTGCATGCGCTGCGCCCGAGTGCGCTCGTGCTCTCCGGCCGCTGCTACGAGCGCGAATCGGTGCCGTTCAAGGGCATCGACAACATCGTCGACGCGCTCGCGCACGAGCTGATGCGGCGCCACCCGGTGGATGTCGCACTGCACCTCACGAACGATGTCGAGGCGCTGGCGCGCGTGTTCCCCGTGTTGCGGCGGGTCTCCGCGA
>JAYVRN010000484.1:0-17895 GCA_043776275.1 Myxococcales bacterium
CGTCCCGGCGCTGCGCTCGGCGGCGCGGCTCGGGGTGCGGCAAGTCGCGGCGATCGTGTTCGCGGAGACCACCTATCCGTACGAGCTCGTCGTCGAGACCTGCCCGCCGCCGGCCGAGCGCTGAGCCGAACAGCGCAACCGTGGCATCGTGATGCTGCTACCCTTGCAGCGTGTCGATGTTCTTCGAAGAGGCGCTCCTGCTCCTGCGCGACGGCGGGGTCCGCTTCATCGTGGTCGGTGGCACGGCGGTGATCCTCCACGGAGTACCGCGGACGACGGCGGACCTCGATCTCGTCGTTGACGAGGATCCCGAGAACTTGCGACGGTTCGTTTCAGCGATGACGCGACTCGGGTATCAGCCTCGGGCCCCGGTCGAAGCCAGCGAGCTCTGCGATCCCGAGCGACGAAGAGCGTGGATCGCCGAGAAGGGCATGCGTGCGTTCACGTTTTATCTGCCAGGGCATCCGCTCGGCGATATCGATGTGCTGATCGACACGCCGATCAGCTTCACCGAGCTTTCGGCGCGCGCGGAGCGGCTCGACGCTGGTGGGCTGATGCTCCGCATCGCATGCGTCGAGGACTTGATCCGCATGAAGGTCGCCGCCGGACGCGATCAGGACCTCGCAGATGTCGACGCGCTCCGTCGGCTGCTCGGAGATCGACCGTGAGCGAGTCTCCGCGGCGGAGAGGATACTCACACGCCTACACGATCGAGCAACTGCGCGCGTTCCGCGATGTGCCCGCGGAGGACAAGCTCCGCTGGCTGGAGTCGATGCGCCGATTCCTCGAGCGCAGCCTCACGCCGGAGCGACTGGAGATCATGCAACGCTTCCGCCGGGGCGAGATCTAGCGAGATCTGGCGATCCGCCGGCTCGGCTCACCCGTAGCCATCTCCTCGCTCGCCTGACCGGCCACGGGGACGGCGATCTGCGTGCTCGACGCTCTTCCGTCGCGCGGGACGGTCACACCCACGGCCTTGCACACGTGCGCCGTTGCGAAAAGCGCAACGCAGACTTCGAAATTCGTTCGAGATCGCGAGCGGGCACTTGGAGAGAGCGTGGCGTATACAGCTCTCGTCGCGATGGATCTGACAGAGCTGATGGCGCGGTATTGCGACGGCGAGGCGGTGGCGTTTCGCGAGCTGTACGCGCACGTGTCTCCACAGCTCTATGGATACCTGGTCAAGATCTGTCGCCAGCGGGCACTCGCGGCAGATCTCCTGCAGCTCACCTTCCTGAAGGTGCATCGCGCGCGGGCCGCGTACATCCGCGGTGCCGATCCGCTCCCGTGGGTGTACGCGATCGCGCACCGGACGTTCATCGACGAGATGCGCCGACAGCAGCGCGACGCGGTGCGGCTTGGCAACGACAACGATCCCGAACAGGCCCCGGCGCTCGCGGGCGACGAACGCGACGACGGTGACTCGGAGCGCGTCTCGGCGGCCCTGAGTGCCTTGTCGCGCCTACCGCAGGAGCAGCGGCAGGCCGTGGTGCTGACGAAGCTCGAGGGAAAGACGCTCGCGGAGGCAGCAGAGATCGCCGGTACGAGCGTGGGGGCGATGAAGGTCCGCGCGCATCGCGGATACAAGGCGCTTCGTACCCTCCTCGGCTATCGCGAGGCAGTCACGCGCGTCACCTCCGTGGGAGCACCGCCATGAGCCAGCAGGATGACCTCGCCGACATGCTCTCGATCGAGGTGGTTCCGCCGGCGCTCCCGCAGGAGATCGAGCGCGAGCTCGCACACCTGGCGCCGGTCACCACACGGCGACCCTTCCGCCAGCTCGTCCTCGTGCTCGCGACCGCCGGCCTCGTGACCACGGCCCTCCTCGTCCTCCTCGGCGTGCGTGCGGATGCCCGCGAGTTGCCGTCGGCGTGGATGCCTGCCGTCGGGGTGGGCTGGCTCGCGGGGCTGGTGCTCGCGGCCCGGTTCGCGCTGATCCCGCGACGCGGCGGCATGATGCCGAGGTGGCGGATCGCCGCTCTGGCCGCGCTCGTCACCTCGTGCGCCTACGTCGCTCTCGGCCTCGTCCTCCACCCCGCAGGTCCATCCAGCTTGAGCCTTGGACGCGAGCACTTCCTGGCGGGGCATGGCTGCCTGGAGCTCGGGCTCGCCACGGCGATAAGCCCAGTGGTGCTCGGCGCCTGGTGCTTGCGCGGCGCCGCTCCGGTGAGGACACGATGGATCGCCGCCGCACTCGGAGCGGCCGGTGGTTGTGTGGGCGGACTGCTGCTTCATTTTTACTGCCGGATCGCCGATGGTCTACACATCGGCCTCATCCATGGCGGTGTAGTCGGCTGCGCTGCGGTGATCGCAGCGCTCGTCGTTCCTCGGGCCATCACGCCGCGGTCCTGATCCGGGAGTCCCCACATGCACTTCGTCCATCGCGTTCGAACGATCTGGTCGTGGCTCCCGGCATTCCGCGCGGTCGCCGAGGCAGAGCACCTCCCCACGGCCGCGCAGGAGCTCGGCATCGTCCCATCGTCGCTCTCGCGCACGGTCAAGCAGGTCGAAGACGAGCTCGGAATTCCCCTGTTCGACCGGACCTCGAAGGCGCTGGTCCTCAATCAAGCCGGGCGCACGCTGGTGACCGCCGTGCGCGAGGCGATGCGGATCGTCGACGATGCGCTGGGGGTCGCGGTCGGCGACGATCTGGTCGGTCACGTCGGCGCGGTCGCGAGCAGTGATCTCGTGCATGCCCTCCTGATCCCCGCGGGTGCGATGCTGGCCACCAGTCACCCATCCCTTGCGCTGTCCGCGCTCGCTGCTCAACTGGCCGACGTCTCGGAGATCCTGTTGCGTGGTGATGCGGACGCCGCCGTGGTCGCGCACGCGATCCCCGCGCACGTCGATCTCCGCGTCACGGAGCTGGTGCCGTGGCGTCGAAGCGTCTACGCGCGCCCCGGGCGGACAGCCACCGCAGAGTCTCGGTGCGTCGTCGTCGGCACACCGACCGAGCCGCTCGACGACGGTTGGCCCGCGGAGACCGAGCGCCGGATCGCTGCGTGGGCGCCCGACGAGCGCTCGGCTCTGGAGCTCTGTGCACGCGGCGATCTGGTGACGGTCGCGTGCGACGCCGTGGTCGAGCGCTGTGGCTTCGCAGGCCGGGTCACCCGCTTGGTCGATCCAGCGATCAGCCCGCGCACGCTGCACCTGGTGCAGCGACGGACGGTTGGACGTCATCGGCGCACCGAGGCGCTGGTCGAGGCGTTGCGCCTCGCGGCGACCGATTGAGCTTACCGCGCGCTGCCTACCGCGCGCCGTTCGATGCTCTCGCACGCGCCGTTCGAATCATAGCGACGAGCTGTCGGTAACACTCGCGCCTACGCATCGTAGCTGCGGCAATGATCAAGAACCTGAAAGCGATCCTCACCTGCGCGACCGCGGTCGCATCTCTCTCGACGGTAGCGGCGGTCGCCTCGGTCGCGGTGCTCCCAGGCTGCACCGACGACGAAGCGGGTTGCCCCGCCGCTTGCCCGGCCGGTTGCCCCTCACCTGCCGGCGATGCCGAGACGCCGCCGCAAGGGAGCGATGCGGTGATCACCACGTGGCTCACCACCGCCAGCTACAAGGGCGCCGGCTGGAAGTGCGAACCGGCCGTCCACGCGAACCGGTCGCCGTCGCCCCACGGCAAGAACAAGATCTGTAACAACATGAAGCTGACCGGGACCGTCGCGCCCGCGCCGTACGGGTTCGGCGTGGCGAGCGTCAAGGAGCTGTACATGGACGACGGCACCACGCTCGCGGGCCACGCGCTCTCGATCAAGCTGCTCGACGGCCAGTCGAGCGGGCCGACCTGGTACTTCTACGAGAAGATGGGCAACACCGTCGTCTACAACGGCAAGGGTGAGGCCAACAACGCCGATCTGTGCTCGGGCTGTCACGCCGGTGCAGGCTCCGACACCGCGCACTCCGGCCGCGACTTCGTGTACACGCAGGTCCCGTAAGCAGCACCCGTGATCGCAGGAGTCGGCATCGGGTTGCGCAAGGAGCTGTTCGAGCCGCTGCTGGCCACGTCGCGGCGTGTCGACTGGCTCGAGGTCGTGAGCGAGAACTACATCGGCGTCACCGGGCGAGCCGAGGTGATGCTCGACCGCTTCGCGGAGCGCTGGCCGATCGTCCCGCATGGCGTCGCGCTGTCCGTCGGCAGCGAGCCGCCGGCGGGTTACCTCGATGACCTCGCGGCGCTGGTCCGCCGGGTCGCCCCACCGTACATCAGCGATCATGCGTGCTACTCGTCGATCGGTCCGCGCAACTATCTCGACTTACTCCCCCTGCCTCGTCACGCCGAGGCTGTCGCACGCGTGGTCCACAACGCCCGCGCCGCGATGGCCACGACCGGGGCGCCTCTGATCCTCGAGAACATCACCACCTACGCCGAGATGCCGGGTGGGACGATGACCGAGGCGGCGTTTCTGACGGCGATCGCCGAGCAGGCCGGTGTCGGGCTCCTGCTCGACGTCAACAACCTTTACATCAACGCGATCAACCAACGCCGTGCGCCGCGGGACCTGCTCGACGAGTTTCCGCTCCACCACGTCCAGCAACTCCACCTGGCAGGGCACACCTGGGACGGTGAACTGCTGCTCGATACGCATGCTGCGCCCATCGCGGCGGCGGTGTGGGAGCTCTACACCGAGGTGCTCGAGAGGTGCGGCCCGGTGCCGACGCTCGTCGAGTGGGACCAGCACATCCCTTCGCTCGACGCGGTTCTCGACGAAGCCGATCGCGCACGCGATCTAATGGAGCGTCACGGATGACGCTCGACACCTTCTTCGCCGAGATGGCCGAGCTGCTCGCGGGGCGCCGGACCGCCGCGCAGTGCGAGTCCGTGCTCGGCCCGTCACCGTCTGGGACCGACCGATTCGGGATCTACGCGAAGCTGGTCGACCGCCAGCAGCAGGGCGCCCTCGAGTCCCTCTACCGCGCCGCGCTCGTCGCGTCCGCATCCTGGGATCGCGCGCGCACCGACGAGCTGCGCGCGGGCTTCCTGAGATCGTCACCACCTGCGCACTGGTCGCCAGCCGCCGTGGCCGCACCGTTCGCGGACTACCTCGAAGCCCACGGAGCTCCCACGGACGTGATCGAGCTCGCGGACTTCGCGCGGACCCGCCACGACGTGCTCCGCGCACCGGCGTCCGACGGAATCGCAGGCCTCGCGGTTCGTCACTACACGCACGACGTGCACGGGTTCATCGTCGCCGTCGAACGTGGCGAGCGCACAACCGGGCGGCCCGCGGTCGTGCCCTCGACCTGGCTGTTCGGGCGCCATCGGGTCACGGCGAAGCTCGTCCTGGTGGTGCCGTCGCTCGCGGTCCTCGTCGCGCTCCTGCTCGTCGAAGATCAGGCATGGTCGACGGATCTGCCGGCGATCGACCGCACCGAGGTCGCCACCGCTATCGGGTTTCTGGCGGAGCAGGCGCTGCTCTCCGAGCGCACACTCGATCGGCTGCGAGGGCTGATGTGACCGCCCGCGTGCGGGTCGCGGTGCTGGTCGCGGTGCTGACGGTCGTCGCGTGCCGGCATCCGCCGGACGAGCCCCCTCTTGTCCCCAGCGACATGCGGTGGGTGACGACCGATGACGATCCCTTGCAGTGGCGGCGCGATGGCTTCGTCGAGCTCACCACACCCGTCCGACCGCCCACCACCGAGGACGGCACCGCGCACATCGTCGTCGTGCTCAAGGTTCCACGCGGAGAGCGAATCACTGCCGCACGGATGCCGGTCGGCGCCATCGCCGCGAGAGTCGAGTACGCCGGCACCGCGCACGCACCCGATGATGCCGTCGATCGCACGTGGCGGGTGCTCGACGTGCGCCAGTTCGAGTGGACCTCCGGCGGCGTCGCCTGCACGGTGCTGCGGCCCGACGGCGAGGGTCGGCTCGTCGGGCTAAGCTGGACCTGCGGCGAACAGGCCGACCTGCGCGCCGGAGAGCTCCTCGCCTCGTACATGCGTCAGGATCGGTTCCAGGGCCCGCGCGGAGACAGTGCCCGCGAGCGGTCCGCGCATCGCATCCAGCTCGTCAACCACTGCCGGGGTTGCCATCGCTCCGAGCGGCCCGAGGACCGCACCGTCGGGGCAGTGGTCCAGCGTGGGACGGATGCGTCGGGCCTGTTCAGCCTTGGATCAGTGTTTCGAGACGAGGATCCGGTCGAACGCTATCGCCCCGTGGACACGAACGCCGGAGATCCCCGCATGGCACCGCTGTGTCCGGACTCCGAGATCGATGTTCCCGCGGCCCGTTGCCGCGACGGACGGCGACCGCGACTGCGGGTCGATATCCCGCGTGGCCTCCGCGACGGTACGCCGCACGTCGCGCAGTTGTGCGCGACGCGGCGTGCGCTCGCTGGCTGGCTCGCTCCGGAGATGCGCGCCACGATCCTGCCCGCGCTGACGGCGTGCGGCTCGGGCTGATCGACTCAAGGCGCGAGGTTACTCGCAGCACGATCGTGGTTACCACGTTGCCGTACGCGGCGTCGGCCGTCGCTCAGGAGCTCGTGGTCGTTACTGATGCGAGAACGCGGGGGCGTCATCAACGACGATCGAGGATCTCTCGGACCCGCTCGTGCAGCGCCGGGATCGTGAAGGGCTTCTCGAGGAACTCCACCGCGGTGTCGAGGACGCCGTGGTGCACGATGGCATGCTCCGCGTAGCCCGAGACGAACAGGACCGTGAGCCTGGGGCGCACCACGCGAAGCCGCTCGGCGAGCTCGGGCCCGTTCAGCTTCGGCATCACGACATCGGTGATCAGGAGATCGATCGTACCTGGATGAGCGGCGGCGACCTCCAGGGCCGCGATCCCGGTGCCCGCATCTAGCACGGTGTACCCGAGCTGGCGCAGCGCGCGGACCGTCATCAGGCGGACGGACTCCTCGTCCTCGACCACGAGCAGGGTCTCGTTGCCGCGCGCATCGGTCGGCGCGTGGACGCGTGGTAGATCCACGTCCTCGTCCACACGCGGGAGGTAGATCCGGAACGTGCTGCCCTGGCCCGCCTCGCTGTAGACCTGGATGTGCCCACCGGCCTGCCGCACGATGCCGTACGAGGTGGCGAGGCCGAGGCCGGTACCCTGCTCGATGCTCTTGGTCGTGTAGAACGGCTCGAAGATGTGCGGCAGGTGGATCGCGGGGATCCCGTGGCCGGTGTCGGTCACCGCGAGGACCACGTAGCGTCCAGCGGCGACCTCCGCGTGGCTCGCGGCGTAGTCGGCATCGAGCTCGACGTCGCTGGTCTCGAGCATGAGGCGGCCACCGCCGGGCATCGCGTCGCGCGCGTTGGTGGCGAGGTTCATCAGCACGCGCTCGAGCTGATGGGGATCGACGCGGATGTGGCCCGTCGCGCCATGGACCGAGCTCAGCTCGATGTCCTCTCCCAGCACCCGGCGCAGCAGCCGCTCGATCTCGCTGACCACGGTCGCGAACGCTACGACGCGCGTCTCCACCACCTGGCGGCGTGCGAACGCGAGGAGCTGGGCGGTGAGCGCGGCGGCGCGCTCGGCGGCGGCCTGGATGTGCGAGAGCTCCTCGAGCGTGGGTGAACCGGCGGGCAACTGGCGTCGTGCGTGATAGACCGAGCCAAAGATCGCGGTCAGGAGGTTGTTGAAGTCATGGGCCACACCGCCGGCGAGGCGCCCGATGCTGTCCAGCTTCTGGGCCTGCGCCACCTGGATCTCGAGCCGCTTCTGCTCGGTGATGTCGACCACGCCGCCGATCAGGCGCTGCGTGTCCTTGCGGAGGTGACCCACCGTCCGCACCCACCGGGTCGTGCCCGAGGCGAGGACCACCCGATGAACCAGCGGGCCATAGCTGCCCGTCACCAGCGAGCCCTCGACGGCGATCCGGATCTCCTCGCGATCCTCCTCGGGTACCGAGCGCAATCCGAGGGCGAGCGTGAGCGGGCCGTCCGGTAGCCCGAGGGTGGCGCGGCCGAGCTCGTCGGCATCCGCGGTCCCCGCCGCGAAGTCGACCCACCACACGCCCATCTTCGCCGCGTCGACGATGATCCGGAGCCTCGCGTCGCGATCGAGGAGCTCCGCCTCGGCCTTCTTCAGGCGATCGACGTCGGTCGCGAACAGCAGGACCGAGGTAACCTCGCCGTCCGCGAACACGGGCGCGACGCGCGTGAAGTAGTGCGTGGGCTCGCCGTTGGGGCCGGCCCCCATCGATTCGTAGGTCTGGACCGTGCGCGTCGCCACGACCTTGGCCATCGTCTGGAGCGCGATCTCGTGGGCGTCCGGGGGCAAGAAGCGGGTGACCGGCGCGCCGAGGACGTCCGCCAGATCGAACCCCGGCGCGAGCCGGTTGATGAACAGGATCGTGCCGTGGACGTTGCACTGGACGATGAAGTCCGGCGCGTGGTCGACGACGGAGCGTCGGATCTCTCGCTCCCTGGCGAGGCTCTGCGTGAGGTTCTCGACCTCTGCACGCAGGCGCGCCAGCTCCGTCTCCTCGTCGACCACCCCCACGTAGGCATCGTCATCGATGGCGGGCAGCTTGAACAGAGCAATGCGCCGCAACGTATGCGCGACGACGGGCGACGGGCTTGAATCCTACCCACCCGCCGATGTCGGCGATTCGGCAGCTCAGGGGGAGGTGTGCGTTCGAGGGCGTGGTGGTCGCCGTCAGGGCCGAGGGGCGGGAGGCTTGGCCTCGACGTCATCGGCCGGTGCGGGCGGTTGGAGCTTGACCTCCGCGATCAGCGGGCGGTGATCGCTCGCGCGCCGGGCGAGATCGGAATCGCAGCGCGAGAGGCCCTGGAGCTCCATCGCGCCGCGCACGAAGATCGCATCGAGTGCACGCAGCGGGCCCCACGCGGGGAACGTGAGCGGCCGCCGGGCGATGCCGCGAAACCCCGAGGGTGCGAGCAGGGCGCCGAGGCCGCCGTAGACATCGTTGAAGTCCCCGCCGACCACCACCGGCGTGTCGTGATGCAGGTGCGCGAACGGGTGGCTGCCCAGGAACATCTCGAGCTGGCGCTTGCGTTCGTAGCGCGCGAGGCCGAGGTGCATGTTGAAGACGTGGACCGTGCGATCCACCTCGTCGTGGCGCACGCGGAGGACGCCATGGAGCACGCTGCGACGCTTCTTGAACCGGAGCGTGAGATCGATGTTCGAACTCTCGATCAACGGGTAGCGCGAGAGGATCGCGTTGCCGTACTGGCCGCCACCACGCACGTCCACGTTGGGGAACCAGGTGTGATAGCGGAGGCCGAGCTCGTCGCCGAGCAGCTCGACCTGGCGATCGCCGTTCGAGCGCTTCACGCCCGCATCCACCTCCTGGAGCATGACGACATCGGCATCGAGCTTGCGGATCACCTCGACGATCCGCGAGGGCTCGTAGCGACGATCGACGCCGCCGATGCACTTGTGGATGTTGTAGCTGAGGACGCGGAGCTTCACGACGAGGCCTCGCGCGAGGGCTCGAGGGAGGCGGGCAGGGGCGGCGAGAGCTGCGCGACGACGAGCGTCTCGTCGTCGGCCAGCGGATGCCCGGCGCGGTGGGCGGCGACGCCCGCCTGGACGAGATCGTGGACCTGCGCGGGCGTCAGGCGCGCACGATCGAGGCGCTTCAGCAGCTGCTGGAACCGGCGATCTCCAAACGCCGTCCCGGCCGGGTCCTGCGCCTCGATCACGCCATCGGTATACCAGACGACGAGATCGTCGGCCTGCAACGGCCGCTGGAGCACCTTGGGGACGGTGGGGACGCCGGAGCCGAGCGGATTGCCTCGCCCGACGAGCGCGTGGAGCTCGACGAGCTTGTCGGTGGGCCGGCACAGGTACGGCGCGGTGTGCCCGCACGACACGAAGCGGATCTCGCGCGCCGAGGGATCGAGGATCGCGGCGAAGCAGGTCATCGCGAGCTCGCCGCCGCCGACGCGACGCACGGCGGTGTCGAGCGCGGCGGTGAGCTCGGTGAGCTGGAGCTTCGCGCCGCTCCGGCGGACGAACACATCGCATGCGCCGATCGCGGCGGCCGTGACCATCGCGGAGGCCACGCCGTGCCCTGTGACATCGCCGATCGCGACGAGGACGCGGCCGTCACCGAGCGGATAGACACACCAGAAGTCACCGGCGCAGCGGGTGGCGGGCTGCCACGAGCCGATCACCGTGATGTCGCCGTGGACGTGCGGGCCCTTGCCGGGCAGGAGCTCGCCCTGCACCGTGGCCGCGAGCTCCACCTCGCGTGCGAGGCTGGCGCGGGTGGCGGCGCGCTTGGCCATGCGTGCGTGGAGCAAGGCCTCGGCGAGCCGCTCGGCGGTGCGCTCGAGAAACGCCAGCGGCCGGCCGCGCAGCCGGCGTGCCGAGCTGGGGACGACCACCAGGCCGATCAGCTCGTCCACGCTGCCGATCGGCACCATCGCGATCGCCTCGTGACGCTCGAACAACGTGGCCAGCAGCTCGCGGAGATCCGGCGGGACGGCATCGAGATCGGCGGCGAACAAGGCGCCGCGTTGCTCCGCGAGCCAGCTGATCAGGAACGGATCGGGAGCACGGTCATCGGCGACGCGATCGCCGCTCTCGGTGGTCCAGCCCCAGTCGGTCTCGGTCGCGAGCAAGACGTGAGGGCGGACGCCGATCGCGAGCTGGGTGATCTCGATCGCGAGCTGCGCGATCTCGCCGGCATCCACCATGGTGCGCGCTCGGGTGACGAGCTGTTCGAGCAGGCGCTCGAGCGGCCCCTCGCCGGAGCGGCCACCGCGATTGACGAGGCCGATCGTGGCCACCGAGGCGCGGACCGCACCGAACACGAGGAGGAGCGCGATCGTGACGATCCACCAGGGGCTGCCCTCGCCGAGCATGGCGAGCACCACCCAGCCGAGGAACACCGCGGCGGCGAAGTGGGCCACCAGCAGCGGCGCGCTGGTGTCGACGGCGCGGACGCGGAGCAGATCCTCCACCACGAGGGCGCGGACCACGAGCAGGCTGCCGATCCCTGACAGCAGCCAGCCCAGCGGGAACACCCCGATCCCGTAGGCGAGCCCCACGTCGATCAGGCCGGCGTAGGTGACGAAGTTGGCGAGCAGGATCAACCGCTGCTGGCGCCGCTCCAGCGTGGGCCTGCCGCGAACTGCGGCATGCGCGAGCGCCAGGAACCCGCCGATCGAGAGCAACATCGTATGGAGCAGCGCGAGCCAGGCCCATGGTCCCGCGATCGCGTACCAGAACCCAGCCATCCGCTGGACCCCACTCACCGCGGCGCCCGTGGTGCTGCTGATCACCACCCAGATCGCCGCGTTGGCCATCCCGAACCAGATCAGCCAGCGGTACTTGCGATGCTTGCGCACCAGGGCGAGCTGGAAGCCCGTGCCCGCGGCGGCCGCCATCGGGATGAACGCGGCGGCGACCTGGAACAGCTTCGCCGCGACCGCCTCGGAGCGGATCGAGGGCGACAGCATCATCACGGTCGCGTAGGGGAGGAGCGCAAGGCAGTGCGCCAGGAGCCACCCGCGCAGCGAGGCCGAGCCGCGCATCACGATCGTGTACGCGATGACGATCAGCATCGCCGCCGGCGCGAGGGCGAACGGCAGCGACAGCAGGTGAGCTTCGTAGCTCGCGCTCGACCACAGGTCGTGCATCGACCCGGTGACTGTAACTCGTGTAGAATTCGAAGGTGGCGGATCCACGCAATCCCTCGGGCCGTCGGCCGCCGATGCTGCCGTTGCCTCCGCCCCCCGACGAGGACGCGCAGCCGACGCGGCAGCGTAGCCGCCGCCCCCCGACGAAGGACGTCACCACCGAGCTGCCGCGCCTGCCCGAGGTCGGCCTCCACGACGAATCCAGCGAGGTCAACATCGATCCCCGGGCGCTCTCGCCCAACCGCAACTCGCTCTCGGGGGCCCGGGCCCGGCCCGTCGCGCCGCCGCAGCTCCCCCGCTCCGGGCGGCCCACCGCGCCCGAAAAGCCGGTCAGCAAGAACGTGGTGGCGTCGCGCTCGATGATGCAGACCCCGCTGCCGCCCGCGCGCAGCGCCTCCCAGCGCGTGCACACCGCCGCGCACAGCTCGCTGATCGGCGGCCGCTACCAGATCGTCCAGCGCATCGGGCAGGGCGGCATGGGCAAGGTCTACAAGGTGACCCACACCCACCTGTCGCGGACGTTCGCGCTGAAGATCATCTCGAACCAGGTCGCCGAGACCGACGAGGCGCGCGAGCTGTTCTATCGCGAGGCGCGGTTCGCCTCGGCCATGGCTCACCCGAGCATCACCTCCGTCGTCGATTTCGGCGAGGACGAGAAGGTCGGGATGTTCATGGTCATGGAGTACGTGGATGGCGAGCCGCTCAACCGGATCCTGTTCCGGGAGAAGCGCCTCAGCGTCCGCAAGGCGTGCGAGATCGTGGCGCAGATCGCCGAGGCGCTGCACTACATCCACAAGCAGAACGTCGTCCACTGCGACATCAAGACCGAGAACATCCTGATCACCGAGGAGGAGTACGAGGGCAAGCGCACCCGCATGGTGCCCAAGCTCCTCGATTTCGGCCTCGCGCGCTCGCTGGTGGCCAGCCGCGCCTCGACCTCACTCTCGGGCACGCCGCACTACGTGGCCCCCGAGCGGATCCGTGGCGAACCGGCCTCGCCCGCGAGCGATGTCTATGGCGTGGGCATCCTGCTCTACGAGCTGATCTGCGGCGCGGTGCCGTGGGACGGGCCGGTGCAGAAGATCCTCGCGGGCCACCTCGACGAGGTGCCCAAGCCGCCGTCGCAGATCGTCGAGGGTCTCGATCCGGCGCTCGAGCGGCTGATCCTGCACGCGCTCGAGAAGAAGCCGGCGAACCGCCACAAGGACATGGCCGCGTTCCTCTACGAGATGCGCACCGTCATGGACATGATGGGGATCTCGCGCCGCAACCGCGGTGGCGCGGCGAAGCGCGTGGTGATCGAGCAGGCGCCGCCGCCGCCGAACCGTCGCGACGAGAATGCCCGCATCGCCTTCGACGTGTGTCGCCTCCCGCTCGCGCTGCTCAGCGTGCAGGGCGTGATCATCGCGGCCAACCCGGCGTTCGCGAAGTTCGTGATGGGCCTGCAGGTCGAGGTCGAGGGCCTGCCGGTGCGCTCGACCGCGCTCGCCAACGCGTGGAACACGGCCGAGAGCGATATCCAGCGCACGATCGCGGGCAATCCGATCCGGCGGATCATCGAGATCGATCTCGCGGATGGCGAGGTCCGCCGGCTGCTGCTGTGGCTCGATGCGGTGTCGCGTGATCAGGTGCTGCTCGGCGTCCAGCCGCTCGATCTCTGAGATCGCTGGCAGCCGCAACGTTATCAAACGTCTGGAACAACAGCGGATCGTAGTGGACTAAGTCCAGGACTTAGTCCACAATGTTCATGTGAAGCCCCTCAACGTCCACGAGGCGAAGACCCAGTTCTCCCGGCTCTTGAATCGAGTGGCTGCGGGTGAGGAGATCGTGATCTCGCGGGCGGGCAAGCCGATCGCTCGCCTCGTGCCGATCCATCCAAACGTGCCGCGCCAGCTCGGACGAGACCTCGGGGTGTTCACCGTCCCCGCCGACTTCGATCAACCGCTGCCCGCCGACGAGCTCGCGAGGTTCGAGGGGTGAGGCTCCTGCTCGACACGCAGTGCTGGCTGTGGATGCAGGCCGATCCCGATCGCTTCGGTGCGGAGACCCGCGAGCGCCTGCTCGATCCGCGCAACGAGCTGTTGCTGTCCGCGGCCAGCGCCTGGGAGATCGCGATCAAGTACGCGCTCGGAAAGCTCCCGCTCCCCGAGCCGCCGTCGACGTACGTGCCTTCGCGCATGCGGTCGAGCGGCGTGATCGGGCTCGCGGTGGAGCATGCACACGCACTCCACGTCGAGCGCTTGCCGCTGCACCATCGCGATCCATTCGATCGGCTGCTCGTGGCCCAGGCCCAGCTCGAGGGGCTGCCGATCGTCACGTCGGATCTCGCGCTGGTCCCGTATTCGATCACGATCATCACCCCGTGACGGGACCGCGGTGAAGTTTGGTCTCGTCCTGACCCTCACGCGCGCGCGCGGAGGGCTCCAGCGTCAGCGGACCACGCAGGTCCGCGTCGCGACATCACACGCCGCGTGCAGGCCCTGACACCCGTCACCTCGCGGGCCCGTGGTGTTCTTGCAGACGAACGCCCCGAGGTTCACCGAGCTCAGGAGCGGCGCGCAGTGGCCGCAGTGATCGTACTGCTTGCACTCCGCATCCGTCGCGCACGGACCGACCTTGGTGTCGCCCGTGTAGGGCGTGGCCACGGGATCTGGCGTGGTCGGCGTCGGGGTTGGCGGCGGTCGTACCGGGGCCGGCACGGGCGCGGGCACGGGCGCAGGGGTAGGACGCTCGTCGTGGCCACCGCAGCCCACGAACGTGACCAGCATCACCAGGCCAAGGACTCCGTGGATCGACCTCATACTCAAACCGTACGCTGCGTGTGCGGGCAAGTCCAAGCGGACTCGATCCGTCGTCGACGGCATGGTGCTAGACTTAGGGGTGTCTCGTGATCAGGCGGGTCGGGATCGCGAGCCGTCGGGCCCAACGCTCGAACGTGCGGCGGATCCCAGCGCCGAGCTGGCGCCGGTGTTCACACGCGAGTTGACCCTTCGGCTTGCGGCCGAGGCTACGCCCGAGGAGCTCGCTCGCTGGATGCGGTTGCACCTGCACGGGCCCGTGCTCGCGCAAGGACGCACCTGGCTCGAGGTCCATGCGAGGTCGCGCCTTCCCCGGACGTACCTGGCCCAACTCGACGAACAGCTCGCCCGCGCACCCGCGCAAGCGCTCTCAGGGGCGATGCTGGTCTCGAACAACCCCGAGGGCCTGAACACCGGCGGGAAGATCATGACGACGAACGTCGAGGCGGGAAAGCTCGCCGCGTACATCCACCACTCGAACCACGCGAAGCAGGCCATGAACTTGTTCCTGGTGTTTCGTCCAGCGCCCGGGAAGCAGTTCTCGGTCTCGGGCCATGGCGCGAGCGCGAGCACGAGCTCGTACGACTTCGCCCACGATCCCAACGTCGCCGTCGCCGATGCGATCCAGGAATCGGGGGGCAAGCAGGTCCCCACCATCGGCGGCGACCACGCGAAGGCGATGCCGCTGGGTGCCATCCGTCCGAAACACGACAAGGAGACGACGGAGCCGTTGCTCGACGCGCGCTACGACCTCGACGTCGTCGGGGACGTGACGGTCGATGTCGTGGCCGTGGCGGGTTCCCCCAAGGCGGATCTCGCACTCGCGACGACCAAGCAGGCGACCGGGAATACGAAGTATCAGTCTGCGACCTCGAATGGCCGCGCCTCGGGGATCTACACCGGAGCGAACCTGGCGAGCGACGAGACGGTGCGCGTCTCCGAGTTGCAGCCCCGGTTTCAGCAGATCCTCACGGGTGGTCGTGGTGCGGCAGCTCCCTCGCCCCACCTCAGCACGGCTGCGGTCCATCCCGTCGTCACGGCTGAACAAGCCGCCAAGACGATCGCCGACGGCAAAGGAAACCCAGACCTCGCAGCCGCGCTGCTCCTCGAGACTCACCTGCGGATCTCGCGCGAGTGGCTGCAAGAGAAGCGCGTCTGGAACCCGCTGACGCAGGCGCTCACGCTCGATGACGGCGCCGTGAAGGACGGTAAGTCGATCAAGGTGGACCGCCTGACCCCGGACTATATGGAGGTGCTGCGGCGGGTGGTGGCGAGCGTGTCCGATCGTTCGGGTGCCCAGGCGGCGAGTGCGATCAATCAGCTCCAGGGGCGAACCTCCGCGACGGGTGATTTTGCCAGCTACGGGACGGTGATCGACGCCACCTACTTGCTGCACAACGACACTGACGGGAGGGCCGCGCTTCACGTCGACTTCATCTCGGATCTTCGCGTCCACGAGGCCGAGCGCGCCCGCCTCGCCCAGGGGACGCTCGCGTCGAAGGACGCGAACAAGGCCGGTGAGAGGTTCCGTGCTCATGTCCAGGTGGACGGCAAGGAGACCAAAGTCGAATCCGACTCCGAGGCTGGCCTCCGATCGAGCACGGAGGTCGCCCAGCGTGCGATCGAGCCCGGAGCTTCCCAGTTCCTCCACGTCCGCTACATGTCACCAGGACAGATCAGTGCCGGTCAGGCGATCGAGATCCACGGGAAAGGCGGGAAGCTCGACGGTGGCGAACTCCCCCAAGCGGACCCCAAGGTCCCGCCTCGCAGCCCGGTGGATGAAGCCTGACCTGCGAGCGCGGCGACGCGTGTCGACGGCTTCTGCCGTCGTGCTGCTCGTCCTGAGCGCGACTGGCTGCCGCGAGCTCCTCGGGATCCGCGATCCAGATCTGCAACTCCTCGTCGACGCACCTGGCGAAGAGGTCGACGCGCTCGAGCCAGCCACGTGCCTGGAGCGCTGGATGACGACGCCGGTGTTCGGGGCACCGGTCGAGGTGACCACCGTGAACTCGAGCCTCGACGAGGACCATCCGTTCCTCTCGCCCGACGAACGGACGATCTACTACATGCAGGGCGACGGGATCTTCAGCGCTGCGCGTCCGGACCTCCAGACCGCGTTCGGGCCGAGGTTCGAGCAGGGGGACTTGTTGGGGGCCCAAAAAGTCTTCATCAGCGGCGACGGACGCACGGCGTACTTCGCGTCCGATCGCACGGGCGGTGTGGGGCGCTCCGACATCTGGCGAGGCATCCGCCCGCCTGCCACCGGGCAGTTCGTTGTGGACCAGACCTACCTGAGCGCTGTCAACGATGCGGCCGGGCAGGTCGATCCGCACCTGTCGACGGACCTCCTGCGCATGTACCTGGCGACCTCGATCGGCACGGGTAACCAGCACATCGCCGTGGCAACTCGCGGTCTGGCGAACAAGGACTTCGCGGCACCAACGACGATCTCGGAGCTGGCCACGGAGATCGGGATCGAGAGCGGGCCCACCCTCACCGCGAACGAGCTCGTGATCGTCTTCGAGTCGACGCGGCTCGGTGGCGGTGGCGGTGACGACCTGTTCTACGCGACGCGGCACGCCTCGAGCGAGAGGTTTTCGGATCCCGTGCCGCTCGCGCAGCTGAACTCGACGAGCATCGATGGATCCCCGCATGTCTCGGCGGACGGCTGCCGCGTCTACTTCATGTCGATGCGGAATGGGACGCGCGATCTGTTCGTCGCTTCGATGCTGTAGCGGAAAAAGGGTCAGACCCCTTTTCTGATACGTTCCCCGGATGAAAGCCCTGTACGCGACGCTGGTTGGCGCCGCCCTGCTGATGCCATCGCTCTCTCGCGCCGATGACGCCAAGGCCCAGTTCCGCGCGCCGGTGCCGGTGCCGGCCGATCCGAAGATCGAGTTCGAGAAGTACACGCTGCCCAACGGGCTCGAGGTGCTGCTGGTCCCCGACAAGAGCGTGCCGCTGGTCGCGGTGAACATCTGGTACCACGTCGGCTCGGGCAACGAGGTCTATGGCAAGAGCGGGTTCGCGCACCTGTTCGAGCACATGCTGTTCCAGGGCTCGGAGCACGTCGGCAGCGACAACCACTTCGACATCCTGAAGAAGATCGGCGTCACCGACGTCAACGGCACCACGAACTCGGATCGCACCAACTACTACGAGGTGGTGCCCTCCAACCAGCTCGAGACCGCGCTGTGGCTCGAGAGCGATCGCATGGGGTACTTGCTCCTGCCACCGAAGAACCTCAAGCCCGGCGAGGACGCAGCGAACTTCTTCGGCAAGAGCCTCGCGAACCAGATCGATGTGGTGCGCAACGAGCGCCGCCAGCGCTACGACAACGTGCCGTACGGCAAGACGCGGTTCGCGGTGGCGCAGGCGCTGTACCCCGAGGGCCACCCGTATCGGTACCTGACGATCGGCAAGCACGAGGATCTGACCTCGGCGGCGGTCGATGACGTGAAGAACTTCTTCAAGACCTGGTACGTGCCCGCGAACGCCACGATCGCGATCGCCGGTGACTTCGAGA
>JAYVRN010000485.1:0-4833 GCA_043776275.1 Myxococcales bacterium
GGTGCATTCGCGAGGATCTCCTCGCGCAGGAACGGATCCAGCTCGGGCAGCTTCACCGCCTCGACGTCGAGCGCCGCGGCCTGCCGGATCGCCGCACCCAGATCGAGCGCCGACGCATACCGATCCGCCGACTTCTTGGCCATCGCCTTCGCGATCACGGCATCGAGCGCGGGCGGCAGCTCGCCACCCAGCGCGGGCACCGCCTGCTTCGCGTGCATCCGCGCGATGCCGAGCACCGTGGTCCCGCTGAACGGCAGCTTGCCGGTCAGCGCCTCGTACGCGAGGATCCCGAGCGCATACACGTCCGTCCGCGCGTCTGCCTTGCGCGCGTCGATCCACTGCTCGGGCGCCATGTACGCGGGGGTTCCCAGGTGGCGCCCCGCACGCGTGTGCCGCATCGACGTGGCGAGATCCAGCGTCGACGTTCCACCATCGACGACGACCGCGGGCGGCTCTTCCTCGCTCGCGGCCGGAGCTGCATCGGCCGACTTCGTGGTCGCGTCCTCACCCTTCGCGATGCCGAGATCGAGCAGCTTGGGCAGAAGGCGTCCCGCACGCGACAGCACCATCACGTTCGCCGGCTTGAGATCGCGATGAATGATGCCCTGCTCGTGCGCCGTATGGACGACCTCGCAGAGCTTGTCGAACAGCGCCACGAACCTCTCGAGCCGCAGCGGCCCCTGCTGCTTGATCAGCTGATCGAGCGGCGTCCCGCGCACCAGCTCCATCGCCGTCCACAGCGTCCCGTCGGTCTCGGATCCGAACGCGTAGATGTGCGCGGCGTACGGATGGTCCAGCTTCGAAGCCAGGCGCGCCTCGCGGAGGAACCGTGTCACGTACTCCGGAGAGTTGACGGCGGTGCTGACCTTGACGACCGCCTCGCGCCCCAGCAGCGGCTGCTCTGCGCGATAGACCACCCCGAACCCGCCAGCGCCGATCTGTTCGCGCACGATAAAGTCGCCGAGCGCGCGGCCGATCAGAGGCGCCTCGGCTCCCATCGTGGCGCTACTCTATCGCAAGCTCGATCCGCTGGATCGTGGGGCGCCTGCGACGTTGGGCGACATGTCGGCGCCACACATGGAGGCAGGTGTGGGTGCACGAACTGTCCCGAGGTGCACAATCTGATCGCCGTAACCGATTGATCAAGGGTCTCGATCGGATGGCACTTCCCTTGCTTGATACGAGTCCCATGAAGCGCACCACGAAGCCCCAGCTCAAGGTTCGGTCGCTGGAGACCGATGCCCTTCAGAAGGTCCATGGTGGTCGCGGCTCCTACTGCGGCAACATCATCCACTGCGATTGTGGCTATGCCTGGACCGCGGGCTCTGGAAACACTGCGACGTGTCCTTCCTGCGGCGCCGCGACCGGCATCGCTGCAAGCACTGGCGGCGGTGGCGGGGGTGGCGGCGGCGGCTGCTTGACCGTCAAGTGCTGCGTGAAATAGCAGACTCGTCGTGATCTGATGTTCGATGGTTCTTTCTTCTCTATGGAGTCCCCATGAAGCGCACCAACAAGCCCCAGCTCAAGGTCCGGTCCCTCGAAACCGAGGCGCTGCAGAAGGTCCACGGCGGTCGTGGTTCTTACTGCGGCAACCTGATCCACTGTGATTGCGGCTATTCCTGGGTCGCCGACGCCAGCAACGCCGTGGCCTGCCCGTCCTGCGGCGCAGCGACCGAACTTGGCTCTGGTGGTGGTGGTAGTGGCGACGGCAGCGGCGGTGGTGGTGGTGGTTGTCCCGATCTGGTCGCGTGCGAAGTATTCATGTGCTAGCTGCCGCTGACTGCAGCAGCTTGCGGCAACCGAGAGTCACCTAGAGCTCGATCACCGACCCCGTCACGGTTCCGACGATCGGTGCGCCGGCCGTCGTACTGGCCGAGGTCAGCGTCAGCGAGCCAGGCAGAAGCAGGCCGCCTCCGCTGCTGGTGTCGGTGACGGGATCGTAGAACGTCATGATCGAGGCGACGTTCACCAGATCGATCGAGCGGGTGCCAGGCGTGACGTCGCCCGGGTTGGTGACGATCACGAACACCACGGCGTAGCGGCCATCCGGGAGGCGCCCGAGCAGCTGCATCGAGCCCTTGCCCTCGGCGTCAGTGCCCGCGCCAGCCACGACCGACGAGCTCGCGACGTTCACGCCAGCGATCGTGCCGCTCATCGTGCCGCTGCCGACGTTGTAGGTGTTCAGGGTGCCCCACGTGGTCGAAAACGACGTGGTGATGGTGCCGAGGTTGATGCGGCACGAGGGGGTACCGGCGGCGTACGGCCACACCGGATCGCCGGCCGCGAGCTCGGCGCGAAGCCGGTCCTCACGCGCCAGCACGAAGCCGCGTACGTGGGCGACACGGGCGGCGAACGCCCCGGTGTTGCCCGGGTCGGCGAACGGACGCAGCATCGCTTCGAAGCGATCGATCTCGGCGATGATCGTCGACGGCGTCCACACCGTGTCGAGCACGTCGCGGAGCGCCGCCAGGTACCTGGCGCGTGTCGTCGGTGCAGCGTAGAGCCGCCAGGGCAGCGAGCCGCACGCGAATACGGAGTACGGCCGCGTCGTGCGTTCGCGCCCCGTGAACAACGCGTCGATGCCCCACGGGATGAACTGGATCTGACCGGAAGTGGGGTCGTGATAAAAGAACACGTTGTTCTGGTTGTTGGCGTAGCCGTCCCAGTGATCAGTGACGACCTCCATCGCCCAGAACCGCATGTACTTGTCGAGATCGATGACGGCGCCGACACGCGTCGCGAGCTGATCATCGGTGGCGGCGAGTGCCGTCACGACCGGATCGAGGTCGCTGCAATCGGGCGCTGCGGAGTTGGTCTTGGGCTGGAACCCGCCCGTGCCTCCGGGCATGAAGTCGCCGCCGCTCTCGTACAGGTTGCCCGTCGCGTCGGTGAAGTGACGCGCGATGAACTCCTCACGAATCGTCTCGACATGAGAGTAGACGCCGAGATCCTCCCCGTTGACGGTGACGTGGGCGAACGCGCAGCGCGGCGCCGGCAGCCCGGCGGCGCGGAACAGGCCATAGCCGAGGCACTGGCTGATCAGCGTGTCATCCTGGTGGTTGTTGTTGAGCGTCAGCACCTTGAGCCCGCCGATCCGCTGCCCGGACACGTACTCGTTGGCCTTGACGCGGAGACCGGGCCTCAAGCTGGACACCGAGCCGAGGTTGCCCTTCTTGCGCAATCCCACGTTGGTGGTCGTGACTCCGTCGATCGTGATGGTCGCCGGGAACTGGACGTATCCCGCCGCGGAGGGCTGGCTCGCGCACGTGGTATCCGCCCCACCGCTGGGCCGTGGCTGATTGCGCAGCGAGCTCCAGTCCGCCGCGCCGAGCGTGATCTGAACCTCGAGCACGCGGTCGCTCGGAAATAGCGGCGCGCTCAGGTCGACCGCAGCATCGGCGCCGGCGTCGACGGGTCCTCCGTCGGTGGGGACGCTCGCAGGGTCGTCGCCACAGGCCGCGAGTACGAGTGCGAGTGCGCACAGGCCGAGGGCGCTCGAAGTGAGCAGGCTAGCGCCGCGAGACATCGAGACCATCGTACCTCCGCCCGGAGAGGGCACACCGACTCGATGCACGCCGCGTGCTCGCGCAGGTGCGCGGAATCTCGTCGGACGTGACCGTCGGATGTCGCCACACCGCTGGAAAGCGCCACGCCGCCCCGTGTCCCCGCTCTTGATCTGCTCGGCTCATGATCCGCACGCTGATCGCCGCGGCGATCGTCCTCTCGAGCTCCACCGCCCTGGCGAAGGACGAGTTCGACGCCTTCGTCGGCAAGCTCGCCGCGGGCAAGGACACGACCAGCTACTTCTCGGGCTGCGAGCTGCTGGTCACGCCAGCGGGTAACGTGCGCCAGCCGTGCAGCCTCTCGCTCGCGGACCTGACCGGTGGAGATGCGTCGGTGAAGCTGACGGTCAAGACCAACAAGCGGCAGATGTACCCGATGAGCCAGATGGAATGGCGGGAGGCCGAGGTCGAGGCGCGCAAAGGGAAGCAGCTCGTCGCGACATTTCGGGTGATCGAGATCGGCGAGCTGGGTGGGAATCCCGACGGCGCCACGGATGGCTGGGTGCTCGCCACGCACTGGAGCAAGTTGATCTCCGACAAGGAGGTCCGGGCACGCGCGCGCGCGAAGACGCTCCCTGCGGTGGCCGGGATCGACGACAAGATCTTCACGCTTCCGCATCCGCAGGAGAGCGAGCAGGCGAAGACCGATCGAGAGCAGGCGATCGGATCGCTCCGCCCGAGAGGAACGGGCTCCACGCGCCCTCGAGCTGGATCACCTCCCATGAACATGGGAGCCACCGTGACGAATCGAGATCCGTGATGACGTTTCCGCTCTCGCTCGTGACGAGTGGCCATGACGCGCTCTGTAACGTGGTCAGCTGGAGGCTGAAGATGCACAGAGCTGTATGGCTGGTCCTGCCGTTGATGATCGTCGCGAGCCCACACCTTGCTTCGGCCGACGAGCCGCCGATCTGGATCGACGACTCGGAGACCGACTTCAAGATCGAGAACACGTATGACACCTTGAACGGCGTCCAGTTCAACCCAGGGTGGGCGCTGAAGGTCCACTACGTCCTGCGCGGGAGCGCAAAGCCGCAGCCCGGCAGCACGCTGAAGTTCGTGATCAAGCAAGGCAAGGTCAAGGACGAGCTCGTGTGTGCCGTGCCCAATGTCGAGACCGACTACGCGAGCGACTGGTGCTCGGAATCGAAGCAGCGGGTGAAGCTCACGGGCGACGTGACGGTCGACGCGATCTATGTCGACGGGGCGACCGACGCCGCGACGCAGATCCGGAGCTACAAGTTGAAGGTCATGACCGCGACGCAGATCC
>JAYVRN010000486.1:0-4818 GCA_043776275.1 Myxococcales bacterium
CCTGGAAGAGCGAGGACGGCGCCGACCACGACCACGGCGATGATCCACCCGACCTGGAGGAACAACCGTGTGCGTGCGATCTCCTCGCCGTGCAGCGCATCCGCCGCGGTGGTCAGCGTGGTCTGGACCTGCGCGCGGATCGTGGTCATGCCGCGCCGAGGTATCCGCGCGCATCGCGGTAGCCGAGATGGAACAGCTCGCGCCGGCGCTCCGACGGCAGCACGGTGAAGCGCTGCACGAAGCCGATCGGCCGCGACGGCGTGATGTGATCGAGCATGGTGCGCGGGATCCGCGGCCCCACGCCGACACGCACGGTCTCGACCCCTGGCCGGTCGTCATTGGGCACCTCGGGGCCGCCATCGAGGCACCAGCCGTGGGTCTCGAGCTTGTGCGCGAACGTGACGGTCACGCCGGGGATCGCGATCGAGGCGCCGAGGGCGTCGAGCAGCCCCTGGCGCGAGCCGAACTGCGAGACCAGGATCCGTTGCATCCGGGGCACGCGCGTCACACGGATGAACAGGCGATCCGTCGCGCGCTGGTGGGCGTCCTCGGGGAGCGTGGCGCCGAAGATCGAGAAGTACGTCGGCAGCACCTTGGTCGGGCGGAAGAACGGGTGCTTGCGCGCGGGCTCGATCGCGCGGAGGTTCGCCTCCATCCCGGCATCGAGACCGACCCGGGTGATGTCCACGCCGCACGCCAGCATCACGGCGACCACCGCCCCCGACGAGGTGCCGTAGATCCGGCTGCGGGCGTCGAGCACGCCGCGGTCCTGCACGAAGGCGGCGACCCCGGCCTGGTAGGGCCAGGCGAAGAACGCGCCGTTGAACGCGATCGAGAGGCCCACGCTCTCCCAGTGTACAGGAAGCGCCCTCGAGCGCACCGCGCCGTCAGTCCCAGGGATGCTTGCGGATCAGGGCCTCCGCGCGCTTCCGCAGCTTGGGCTCGAGCTCGCCGGCGAGCGCGGACACCAGCCGCTCGGCGGCCTCGGCGCCGGTCGGGAACCGGTCGTCGGGGGACTTGGCGAGCGCGAGCGCGAACCACCGATCGACGTCGGCCTCGACCTCCACGTGCTCCCCGGGCCGCGACGGCATCTTGTGGACCACCGCGTAGAGCAGGGAGGGCGTGTCGGGGGCGTTGAACGGATGTCGGCCGGTGAGGGCGCGGTAGGCAACGGCGGCCACGGCGTACACATCGGCACGGCCATCGACGCGCTTGCCCTGCGCCTGTTCGGGGGCCATGTAGTTGGGCGTCCCGACGATACCTCCTTGCGTGAGGGTCCCGGAGCTCTCCTCGGTGAGGGTCGCCACGCCGAAATCGAGGATCTTCCACACCGGCACCGGGCCATCGGTGAGGAACAGGTTCTGCGGCTTGAGATCGCGATGGACGATGCCAGCAGCCGTGGCGGCATCGATCCCGGCGCCGACCTGTTGGACCAGCACCGCGACCGAGGATCCGGACAGCTTCGGATCCTTGCGCAGCAGCTCGGCGAGCGTGGCGCCGCGCAGCCGCTCCATCGCGAGGAACGGCGTGGTGGCATTGTCGGCGCTGGCATCGAGGATCTTGATCGTGTACGGCGAATCGAGCGATCCACTGGCGCGGACCTCGCGGAGGAAGCGTGCGACGTGCGTGGGATCCGAGAGCAGCTCGCGCCGGAGCAACTTCACCGCCGCCGCCTCGCCGGTCGCGGTGTGGGTCGCCTCGTAGACCTCACCCATGGCGCCACGGCCGAGCACGGCGCCCAGCTTGAACTCGCCGACGACCTGGTCCGTGTACCGGCCGGCGCCACCGACCCGGAGCGCTCGCTCGAGATCCGCACGCAGCTCCTCCATCAAGGCCTCGCGCTGAGATGCGAGCCGCGTGGCCTTCTGGAGATCTTCGATCGAGGCGAGCGAGGCGCGGCGGAAGGCGCGCGCCGTGTAGTAGGCGAGGGCGTAGGTGCCGAGCACGAACCCCGCGCCGATCAGCTGCGAGCTGATCGCGAGCTTCACGCCGGTGGCGAACACGCCGGGGTCCGCGAACACGCGTGCGACGATCAGCGCAGCGAGCACGGAGTAGCAGACGAGTGCGGTGGCGAAGATGTACCTCGCCGCGCGGACGGCCTCGGTGCGGGCGACGAAGTGGATGCCGATCACGATGATCACCGGCGTGACCGTGAACGTGCCGAAGTACGCGACGGCGACGTGCGCGTTGACCACGCACATCACGGACAGACCGAGCAGCGAGCTCTCGGTGTACTTCGTGGGATCGGCGAACCGCTGGTGGAACACGAGGCTCACACCGATCCCGAGCAGCATCGCGGCGATGAACG
This sequence comes from Myxococcales bacterium, assembly GCA_043776275.1. Lineage (GTDB taxonomy): Bacteria > Myxococcota_A > Polyangia > Haliangiales > Haliangiaceae > JABFXX01. Next base: position 2,309 of record JAYVRN010000486.1, read on the forward strand.
CGATCGACATCGCGCGCGGCGCGTGGAGGAAGGGCACGGTGCCGATCGAGACCACGCTGATCGCCCAGCCCATGCGGATGAACAGGCGCGTGCGCTCGACCTCCTCGTCGCGCATCGCATCCGCCGCCGTGGTCATCAACGTGCCGGGCAGCGGCGTGCCCCGCGTCAGCGAGGGCGTGCTGCCCGACACCGTCGGCGTGGGTCCGGGGGGAGGCAGCGGGGTCGCGCGCGAGGCCGGCAGCTCGATCGTGGCCTCGGCGTTGCCTTCGCCGTTGGCGACGGCGTCGGCCTCGGCGTTGCCTCCACTGCTGACGACTGCGTCGGCCTCGGCGCTGGGGTTGGGGTTGGCGTTGGTGCTCGGCGGATCGCTGTGCGCGGAGGTGCCGAGCGCGGACGGGCGCTCCGCGACGGTGGCGCCGCTCGCGGTGTCGTCCTCGCCCGTGGCCATCGCCTCCAGTCTAGCTCGGGAGCCGAGGCTGGGCGCTCATCCGGCGAGGATCACTGCGTGCGGATCGTGCCGGTCCCGGCCGCGGGTGTGGTCAGCCCACTCTGCGTCAGCATGCCGGGCGAGCTCCGGAGATAGATCGTCCCGATCCCACCACCGCCACCACCACCATTGCCGATGACGCTCAGGGCCCCTGCGGTCGGCGCCGTGGCACCCGCCGCGCCGGCACCACCACCACCGCCGCCCGCCACCTGAGCACCACCCGATGCGGGCGTCGTGGTCAGGCCGCCGGACGCACCGCGGTTTCCGGAAATGCTCGCCGCCGCACCGCTCCCTCCACCCCCCGCGTTCGCCGCGAGCACGGCGCTCGCGCCGATCGTCACCTTGGGCGCCTCGATGAGGAGCGCACCACCCGCACCGCCACCGCACCCGGCCGCAGCGTTGCCGGTGTTCGGATCAGGTGGTCCACCTTCGCCTCCACTGCCGCCCATCGTCACCGTTCCAGTGATCGAGATCTCGTCGAGCGCGGTGAGCTGGAGTGCGCCGCCGCCGCCGCCGCCCTTGCACCTCGTCGGCGCGGCGCCTTGCGCGCCTGGCCCACCTCCAGCTCCGCCAACCAGCGGCTCGGCGATCGCCGCCACACACGCGGCACCCGCGGCTCCGCCGATCCCGTCCGAGCCACCGAGCCCACCCACCGCGCCAGCGCCTCGGCCACCGCCACCGCCGCCGCCACCGTCGCCACCCTGTGCGCTCGCGGAGCTCCCTGCGCCTCCGGGGCCACACCCGGTGGCGGGCATCGCCGTGCTGCCGAGACCGCCACCCGGTCCGGCGCAGGAGGGTTCACCGCCGTAGCACCCACCGGATCCGTCGATCGTCCCGCCGACGTTGAGGTCGGTCCCCGAGACGAACACCGCCGAGCGTGCACCGGTGAATCGGATCGCGGCACCGCCGTTGACGCTGAGGCGATGGAACGTCCACACACCGATCGGCTGCGCGCCCGTGGTGCGGAGCTCGAACGCGATGTTCGCGAGCACGCCCGAACCCGCGGCGCGGGTGATCACACCCGAGATCGCGCCGGTGTCCGTGTTGAACGTCGCGATGCCGCCGTTGACCGTGATGTCGGTGCTCAGCGTGCTGGCCGCCGTGATCCCGACGCCGTTGCTCGGATCGATCTCGATGCACCGCGCGCCCGGCGTGAGCGGCATGCAGCCCAGCGTGCAGACCGTCTCCATCCCCGTACCGCACACGATCTTCGATCCCGTGCACGAGCACGAGAGATCCGCATCGACAGCGACATCAGGAGGCGCGTCCTCGCCGACTGATCCATCGCCGGGTGTCCGGACGCAGATGCCGAGGTCGCAGATCAGTGGGCTCGGGCACTCCATACCCGCACCGCACGCTCCGCCTTCCTGCGGGTTCGGGTGGAAGCACCCGGCGACCAGCAGCAGTGACCACCACATCCTCACGGACCCAGTATCGCCCGGATCGGGTCGACGTGGGCCCACCTCGTGAGCGGGCTCGGGTGTGCCTGGACCCGCTCGGTTCGCCAACTGTGCGGACATCAAGGGGCGTCGGGGTGGCCCATCGGGTGCACGAGCGCTCGGCCTCTTCCAAGAAAGGCACACGGTCATGAAGGCAAGCAAGTTCCTCGTTCTCGCCGGCGGCATCCTCGGCATCCTCGCGTTCTTCCTCCCGATGGTGACCATCCACCGGGCCGACTACACGGGCTCGGCGAGCGCGTTCCAGATCATCAAGGGGTTGTCGGTCGCGTCGGACGTTGTCGGCACCGAGGAGGTCCGCGTGGCGGCGATCAACAGCGAAGCCGTGTCGTCTGCAAAAGAAGGTCTCGATGCGATGAAGGGCATCGTGATGGCGATCTTCATCCCCGCGATCCTGCTCGCTGCGATCGGTGCGCTCGGTGTCAGCAAGCGGAAGTTCGGACGCGTCGCGGGCGTGTTCTCGCTGCTGTTCGGCTTGATCGGCCTCGGCATCGGCGCCTTGCTCAAGAGCGCGGCCGGCCCCGACGCCGGCATCGGCCTCTCGCTGCTCCTGGGGACCGGCGTGC
>JAYVRN010000487.1:0-4798 GCA_043776275.1 Myxococcales bacterium
CGAGGCCGGCTTCTTCGGCTCGAAGATCGCGTTCACCGCGAAGAGCAAGAAGACCAGCGCGATCTACGCGATGGACTTCGATGGCAACGGTGCGTTCGCTGTCTCGAACAACAGCTCCACCAACATGCTCCCGGCGTTCTCTCCGTCGGGCGGCCAGATCGCGTACACGAGCTTCATGCGCAACAACCCGGACCTCTACGTGGGCCCGGCCGGCGGCGGTCGTCCGAAGAAGATCTCGGGATATCAGGGGATGAACACCGGCGCGGCGTGGTCGCCCGATGGCAGCAAGATCGCCCTGACCCTGTCCAAGGACGGCAGCCCCGACATCTACGTGATCAACGCGAGCGACGGCAGCGTGATCAAGCGTCTCACCAACGACAAGTCGATCGACACCTCACCCGCGTGGTCGCCCGATGGCGGCTCGATCGCGTTCGTCTCCGATCGCAACGGCGGCCCGCAGATCTTCGTGGTCGGCGCTGGCGGCGGATCGGCGAAGCAGGTCTCGTTCAACGGCAGCTACAACACCACGCCCACCTGGTCACCGAAGGCCGGCAAGCGGATCATCGCGTACACCACGCGCGACGGCGGCCACTACGACATCGTCACGCTCGACCTCGACAACAAGGCGATGACCCGGATCACGCAGAACGAGGGCAACAACGAGGAGCCCGCGTTCTCGCCGAATGGCCGTGCAGTCGCGTTCGCGCGCGCGGGCCAGGGGGTGTTCATCGCGAACGCCGACGGCACCGGCAAAGCGGTCAAGGTATGGAGCGGCTCGGCGACCGGTGTCGACTGGGGCCCGGCGCCCAAGGACTGATCAGCGCAAAGACTGCAGCCATGGGGGCTGCGATCTTGCGGCTGGCGTGCCATCGGCGCCCTCGGCGAATCCCATCACCAACCCAGACGCAGCTCGACTTTGATGGGACCTACCAGCCGCCGCTCGGCGCGTTCGGCGCGGTGGTCGATTCGCTGGCGCTGCACCGGTTCGCCGAGGCCTCGGTGACCGGCTTTGTCCGCGAGGTCGCCGGCTTCCTCCGCAACGAGATCAGCCGGCGGCACGCTGAAGCAGATCCGACAGCGCACGCAGTGCATCCGTCGCCGTGAAGATGCCCTGCACCCCGTGACCTCCGAGGACGACGACGCAATCGCACCGCTGCTCGGCCATCAGCTCCGCGACCTCATCGAGAGAGGCCGAGCCCCAGACCGTGACCGGCTTGGTCATCGCGGACGCGACCCCGAGCTCGCGGAGATCCGCACCTGGCACCTTGCCCATCGCCTCGAGCTCCGCGTCGCCCACCAGCCCTACCAGATCCGCACCGTCGACGATCGGCAGATGTCTCACGAGGTGGCTCTGCATCAGCGTGCGCGCGGCTGCGGCAGAGGCGCTCGGGGCAAGCGTGTACGGCTCGCGCGTCATGTACCGGGAGATGGCGGGCATCAACATGCCCAGGGCTGGTGCACTCGACGTGCCGCGACCGGTCAGGTCTGGATCCTGTTCGCAGGCATGACCGCTGCAGGCTCCTTCGATCATGTTGCGCACCCAAGCCGCTCCTCGTGAGGACTCCCTCTACACGTACATGACTGCCAACCACGCTCGCCTCGAGACGACGTTCGAACGCCTGCTCGATGCGATGGCCGTGGGGGCACCCGAGGCCCGCGAGCTGTGGACCGAGCTCGACCACGGGCTGCTGTCGCACCTGGAGGCAGAGGAGCGCTACGTGCTCCCCGCATTCGCCACCATCGATCGCCTCGCGGCCCGCGAGCTCCTCGCCGATCACGCACAGATCCGCGAGCTGCTGCTCGAGCTCGGGGTCGCCATGGACCTGCACGCGCTCCGTTACGAGCACTCGAAGGAGTTCATCCGCGTGCTGCGCTCGCATGCCGCACGCGAGGACAACCTCCTCTACCACTGGGCGGATACCCGACTCGACGCGCACCTCCGCGCCGCCGCGCGCCACCACGCCGCAGCCCGCTGACGCACGACGTGCGACCACGCACGCGGTGGGGTGCAACGGATGCGCACGCGGGCCTCGTGGAGCGCGCTGTGCGCGGGCACGTACCTTGCTGTGCTGGTGAGTCACCATGAAAGCGCTCCGACTCACCCGCTGGAAGCATCCCGCCGAGCTCACGGAGACCAAGGTGCCCACGCCGGGACCAGGCCAGGTCCTCCTCAAGATCGCAGGATCCGGAGCGTGTCACTCGGATCTCCACCTGATGGACTGGCCGGAGGGTCAGTTCCCGTGGCCGATGCCGTTCACGATCGGCCACGAGAACGCGGGCTGGGTCGAGCGCGTCGGCGACGGCGTGACGTCCGTGAAGCAAGGCGATCCGGTGCTGGTCTATGGCCCGTGGGGCTGCGGCGTCTGTCACCCGTGCCGGCTCGGGCGTGAGAACTACTGCGATCGCGCGGGCGAGATCGGCGCGATGGGTGGTGGCCTTGGGCTCGACGGCGGGATGGCGGAGTACATGCTCGTACCGAGCGCGCGGCTCCTGGTCCCCCTCGGCAACCTCGATCCCGTTCGTGCCGCGCCCCTGTCGGACGCCGGCCTCACGCCGTACCACGCGATCCGGAGCGCGCGTGCTCGCCTGACGCCCGGCGCGACCGCCGTCGTGATCGGAGCGGGCGGGCTCGGCCAGATGGCGATCCAGCTCCTCAAGGCGACCACGGGCGCGACCGTGATCTCGGTCGACACTGACGAGAAGAAGCTCGAGGTCGCGCGCAGCTTCGGCGCCGACGCGGTGGTGCTCTCGGACGCGGGCGCTGCCGAGGCCGTGCGTCGCGAGGCCGGTGGCCGAGCCGATGTGGTGTTCGACATGGTCGGCGCCGATGCGACGCTCGCTCTGGGTGCGAAGATCTTGCGACCCGAAGGCCGGCTCGTGATCGTCGGCCTCGCCGGCGGCGCGATCCCGATCAGCTTCTTCGCGCTGCCGATGGGCGCGCAGGTCGCGACCAGCTACTGGGGCACGCTCCCTGAGCTGATGGAGCTCGTCGATCTCGCGCAGCGTCGCAAGCTCCGCCTCGAGGTGGAGACGTTCCCGCTCGACCAGGCCCCCGAGGTCTACGCCAAGCTTCGGCGCGGAGAGATCCGCGGACGCGCGGTGATCGTTCCCGGCCGCTGAGGTGCGCCGCGTCCTTCCGTTCTACGCCCTCGCCTGCGGGATCACCTGGCTGTGCTGGCTCCCGCTCGTGGCGTTCGCGCGCGGCTGGAGCGAGGTCCGCCCATCTCCGTACTGGCACCTGATCGGAGGGCTCGGCCCCGCGCTCGCGGCGATCACGATCGCTGCGAGCGCCCGCGACGCTGCGCTCCGACGCCTCGAGATCGGCGGAGTCGTCGAGCGGACCGCTGGAGAACAGCCAGGTCGGGATCCGGGCCAGCTCGGGGGCCCAGTGCTCGACGTAGCGTCGCACCTCACGCGGCCAGTGGCTCGCATAGAGCGCACCACCGACGACCACCGCGTCGAACGAGGTGGGTGGCGGAGCATCCGACGAGGCGACCGCGACGACGGAATGGCCACGCGCGGTCAAGGTCTCGGCGACGATCGCCGCGATCCCTGCCGTGCCGCCGTGCTTGGAACCCCAGGTCACGAGGACGCGCATGTGCAAGCTCCTGTCAGCTGATCGGCCAATCGTTCGGCCGGGTGATCGCCTGACGATCGACGTACGAGTACCGATGCGGCGGTGTGTAGGCCTTACGTTCGTGGTCGTAGCGGATCACCTTCATGAGATCGACGGCTTCGTAGGTCTTGGAGCGCACGACCATCACGGGGCAGTGCGCCTCGCGGACGATGCGCTCGGATACCGATCCGAGGACGAGCCGCTCGAGGCCCTTCGCGCCATGCGAGCCGACGAACACGAGATCCGCCGCGACCTCCCGCGCAAGGTCGAGGATCTCGTCGGCGGGCTTGCCGATGCGTGCGTGAACGAAGAACTGCACCTCGCTCACGGCCGGCCGACCGGCGAACGCCTGCTTGACGTGATCAGCGAGGAGGCCCTGGATCTTCTCCGCGTAGTCATAGTCGACCTTCGGAGTGGCCAAGATCGCGAGGCCGTGGCGAGCATCGATCGCGGCGAGCACGTGCAAGACGTGCTGAGGCGCACGGCAGGCTACCTCGACAGCCCTTTGCAACGCGTCCTCGGCGCTCGGCGAGAAGTCATAGGCGACGACGACCTGGATCAGTGGGGCTGCGCTCACGGGATACCTCCAACCCGATGTAGTCGCATCGCGGGTGCCAGCGCCTGTGCGCGACCACCGACACCGTTCGCGCAGGCCGTGCAGCGCCAGTGGCGCCCGCGCAGCGGTTGCGCAGCTTGCGCGGCGCCTCGCTCGATCGCCACCCGACAGGACCACGGTGGAGGCCCGCATGGCGCGTCACGTGTGGGCGACGGACAGGCTCTGGGAGGCGGTCGTCGGTGGTGGCGACGAGCCGTGGCTCAAGGGGCTCGACGTGCTGTCCGCAACCCCGCTCCCGTTCCGCACCGGGCTCGATGATCGGACCAAGCTCGCGAAGCAGCTCCAGCAGCTGGCCGATGGTGCGCGGAAGCGAAAGACGATGGACACCATCGCCGAGCGAGGACGGATCTACGGCGAGATCCTTACGGTCTGCGCCACGTGTCACACCGCCGCGCCCGTGACCAGGCTGCCGAGCGAGAAGTGACCCATGCGGGGCGGAAGCCATGCCAGCCAGACGCTCGGCGCCGTCGCGATCTGGTCAAGCTCACGCCGCACCAGATCCGAGCGCAGCTCGGCGAGTACGGGCTGCTCCCGGCGTGACGAGAGAGCCGCGCGGGCGTCAGCCC
>JAYVRN010000488.1:0-17686 GCA_043776275.1 Myxococcales bacterium
CGCCCGCGCGAAACTGCGCCGCGATGCCCGGCAGCTCGAGCAGCTCGTGCCCCACACGCATCCGCTCGGTCGCCACGTGATGCGAGTGCTGCAGCACGCTCTCGCTGTACGCATAGATCGTCGGGAACCCCATGCGCCGATACAGCTTGGTCTCCTCGGCCTCGAGCAGCAGATCGACCTCGCGCGCTTCGAGGCAGATGATCTGCCTGCCAACCGAGATGATCTCCGCGTGGAGCGCAGTCCAGTCCCGCTCGCGGCACGTGACCGCATGGGCATCTGCAAGCTGCGACTGGAACGCGTCCGTGGCTGCGGTGTCGAACACGACGACCTCCTGTTCTCTGCGCGTGGTGGTCATGCGCACGATCAGTTCTACCACTGGGTTTTCGGAGGCTCTGTGCTGCGCCGTGGGCGCGCCGGAGGTCGAAAACCGACGACGATTGATTCAGCGTGTGTTCCTCACGCTACGCGCACGAGAGCGCGTTCTCGACATCAAGATCGAGCTCTTCGTCGAGAGGAGGCGTGATGCGCGAGGAATTCGGTCAAGCACAAAACGCATGGCGATGTCGTTTTCTCGTCGAGAGCTGGATTCCTCGTCGAGAACGACGCGCCGCGAGCGCGTCAGTCCCCGCGGGGACTGAACGAGGATCAGCACCTGGACGAGACGTCCGACGGCCGGACAGGTGGAGCATGCCGTGCCCCGGTGCCCGGTGGCGACACACGGCAGTGATTCCTCAGTCCCCGCGGGGCTTGAACGCCCGCAGAGCTTCCGCGAGCGCGACAGGCTCAGGTCCGGAGGCAACGCGCGTCGCGAACAGCCCCGACGATGTGTGAACGCACCGTTCGTCATGGAGCGCTACCCGGCGGCGACGCACGGCAGTGATTCCTCAGTCCCCGCGACGCGCATCGCGAACACCAACCACGGTTCGCCCGGCGTTCTTCCCACCGCTCCGGTCCGCAGCTCAGCGGGCGAGAAAGTGCGCTTCGCGCTTCGCGAGCTCGAGATCGCTGTCGACCATCATCGCCACCAGCTGCTCGAAGCTGACCTGCGGCTCCCAGCCCAGCTCGCGCTTCGCCTTCGACGCATCGCCGAGCAGCAGATCGACCTCGGCCGGCCGGATCTGGCGCGGATCGAGATCGACGAAGTCCGTCCAATCGAGGCCGACGCGACCGAACGCGAGTGCGAGGAACTCTTTGACGCTGTGGGTCTCGCCGGTGGCCACCACGTAGTCCTGCGGCGTCTCCTGCTGCAGCATCTGCCACATCGCGAGCACGTAGTCGCCGGCGAAGCCCCAGTCGCGCTTCGCATCGAGGTTACCGAGCGCGAGCCGCTTCTCGAGGCCGGCGACGATCCGGCCGACCGAGCGCGTGATCTTGCGTGTGACGAAGTTCTCGCCGCGGCGCGGGCTCTCGTGATTGAACAGCAGGCCATTGCACGCGTACATCCCGTACGCCTCGCGATAGTTCTGCGTCAGGTAGAAGCCATAGGCCTTCGCCGCGGCGTACGGGCTGCGCGGATGGAACGGCGTGGTCTCGGTCTGCGGGACCTCGACGACCTTGCCGAACAGCTCCGACGACGACGCCTGATAGAACTTCGTGGGCCGCCCGGTCAGCCGGATCGCCTCGAGCAGCCGGCCGACGCCGGCGCCGGTGACGTCACACGTGTACTCGGGCATCTCGAAGCTGACGCGCACGTGGCTCTGGGCGGCGAGGTTGTAGACCTCGTCGGGCTGCACCGCGCGGATCGTGGTGTGCAGCGAGGTCGAATCCACGAGATCGCCGTAGTGCAGCTTGAGCCGATCGCGGACGTGATCGATGCGGCCCGTGTTGAACGTGCTCGAACGGCGGACCAGGCCGTGGACCTCGTAGCCCTTCTCGAGCAAGAGCTCCGCGAGGTACGAGCCGTCCTGTCCCGAGATCCCGGTGATCAATGCGCGCTTCATCGTTCAGGTCTCCTCGCGTCGAGCTTCGGCCAGGTCGTGCTCCGTGATCGTGCGAACGAGATCGCGGAAGCTCAGAGAGGGCGACCAGCCGAGCGCGCGCAGCCGGGAGGCATCGCCCACCAGGCGCGCGATGTCGGCGCGACGGAACAGCGCGGCGTCGGTGCGCAGCACCCGCTCGGGGTCGAGCCCGAGCACCTCGCAGCACGCGTGTGCGACCTCGGCGATCGTATGGCCCTCGCCGGAGGCCACCACGTAGTCGCCCGGCGTCGCGCCGAGGGCGAACATCTCCGCCGCCCGGGCGAGGTCGTCCGCGTGACAGAAGTCGCGGATCGCGGCGGTGTTGCCGAGGGTCAGGTGCTCGGCGCGCCCGAGCTTCACGCGGGCGAGACCGCGGGTGATCTTGCGGACCACGAACGTCTCGGCGCGCCGCACGGATTCGCCGAGGTAGAAGATCAGGTTCGTGGCGCGCGCGCCCATCTCCTCGCGCGTCAGCCGCACCACCGCGTGTGCCGCGGCCTTGGCCACCCCGTAGGGCGAGACCGGCGCGATCGGCGTGACCTCGCTCTGCTGGGCGCTCGCGGCGTGACCGAAGATCTCCGCGCTGCTGGCGTGCACGAACGTGATGCCCCGCGCGTGTGCGCCAAACGCGAGCGCGGCCGTGGTCCGGGCGTTGACGTCGAACGTCTCCATCGGCGCCGTCCACGACTCCCCCACGCTGGATCGGCCGGCGAGGTGCACGATCGCATCGAGCGCACCGCAGGCATCCAGGAGCCTACCCACCGCGTCCGCGGACACCGGGCCCGGGAGCAGCTCCACCCCGGGTGGCGAAGGCAGGTGCCGCGCCGTGTCCACGCCGATCACCGTGTGATCGCCCGCGACCAGGCGCTCGGCGAGGAACGACCCGATCTGTCCCGCAATACCGGTGACGAGCACGCGCGCCATGAGGGTCCGTGGCTAGATACCACGTCTTGTCCCACGCCCGGCCCCGCGATATAGCCCCCAGCGCGTGAACTCCGCGAGCTCCACCCCGCCGCGCCTCGTCGTCTCGCTCGCGATGTACAACGAGGCCGAGAACGTCCGGCCGCTGTGCCTCGCCATCCGCGAGCACGCGCCACACGCCGCGATCCTCCTGATCGACGACAGCTCCCCGGACGGCACCGGCGCGATCTGCGACGAGCTCGCGACCGAGCTCGCGGACGTCACCGTGGTCCACCGCGCGGGCAAGCAGGGCCTCGGTAGCGCGATCGTCCACGCGATGAAGTACGCCGTGGCGCACGGCTACGACTACTACCTGAACCTCGACGCCGACTTCAGCCATCCGCCGCGGTTCATCCCCGCGCTGCTCGCCGGCATGCAGGATCACGATGTGATGATCGGCTCGCGGTACATCCCGGGCGGCGGCGTGGAGGGCGAGTTCGGCTTGCGCCGCAAGGCGATGTCGTTCGGGATCAATGGCCTCGCGCGCGTGTGCCTCGGCCTCCGCACGCGAGACAACAGCGGCAGCTTCCGCTGCTATCGCGTGTCCAAGCTCGCGCAGATCGATCTCGACCACGTGCGCTCGCGCGGGTACTCGTTCATGGAGGAGATCCTGTTCCTCTGCCGGCAGGTGGGCTGCAGCTTCGGCGAGACCCCGATCCTGTTCGAGGATCGCCGCGCCGGGCGCTCGAAGCTGAACAAGGCCGAGGCGCTGCGGTCCGTGGGGATCATCGTGCAACTCGGGTTCGCACGCGTCGCCGCGGCGCTCCGCTCCTGACCGCGCGCTACGCGGTGAAGCTGCGCACGGCGTCGATCACCTTGGACTGATCGTCGTCGGTGAGATCGTTGTACAGCGGCAGGCGCACGAGCTCGTCGGACACGCGCTCGGTCACCGGGCACATCCCCGGCTTACCGCCGTGCATGAGGCCCATCGGCGAGGTGTTGAGCGCCTGGTAGTGAAACACCGCCTGCACGCCGCGCGCCTTCAGGTGATCGATGAAGGCCGTGCGCGCCGCCGGGGGCAGCAGCAGATAGAACATGTGGAACGACTGCTCGCAGTGCGCGGGCACGATCGGCAGGCGATACCCGCGCTCGGTGGCCCAGCCCGCGAGCTCGGCGGCATAGCGCTTCCAGATCCGGCCGCGGTTGGCCTGGATCTGCTCGCGGGTCTCGAGCTGCCCGAGGAGGAGCGCCCCGAGCAGATCGGACAGGACGTAGCTCGAGCCGACATCGACCCAGGTGTACTTGTCGACCTGGCCGCGGAAGAACCGGCTGCGATTGGTGCCCTTCTCGCGCAGGATCTCCGCACGCTCGGTGAACGCGGGATCGTTCACGAGCAGCGCGCCGCCCTCGCCGCACGTGAAGTTCTTGGTGTCGTGGAAGCTCTGCGTGGCGAGCGCGCCGATCGATCCGAGCGGCCGGCCGCGATAGGTGCCGAACAGGCCGTGCGCGTTGTCCTCGACCACGGCCGCACCGCACTGCTTCGCGATCGCGCCGATCTCGTCGAGCTCGCACGCGACGCCGGCGTAGTGGACGGGGACGATCGCCCTCGTGCGCGGCGTGACCAGCGCCGCCAGGTGGGTCTCGTCGAGGTTCAGCGTGTCCGTGCGGACGTCCGCGAAGATCGGGCGCGCGCCACGGAGCACGAACGCGTTGACCGTGGACACGAACGTGAACGCGGGGACGATCACCTCGTCGCCGGGCTGCAGGTCGAGGAGCAGCGCCGACATCTCGAGCGCGTGCGTGCACGAGGTGGTGACCAGCGCGCGCTTGGTGCCGAGCGCCTCCTCGAGGAGCTTCTCGGCGCGCCGGCAGAACGGGCCATCCCCGCTGAGCTTGCCGGAGGCCATCGCCTCCCCCAGATTCGCGATGCCCTTCGCGAGCAGGCCCGGCCGAGTGAACGGGATCATCGGATCACACCAGTTCGCTGGCGAGCGCGAGCAGGTACTGCCCGTACTCGGTCTTCTCGAGCGACTTGCCCGCGGCCTGGAGGGTCGCGAGATCGATGAAGCCCTTGCGGTACCCGATCTCCTCGAGGCAGCCGATCTTGAGGCCCTGGCGCGCCTCGACGGTCTGGATGAAGTTGCTCGCCTGCAGCATGCCATCGGGCGAGCCGGTATCGAGCCACGCGGTGCCGCGCCCGAACACGGACAGCGACAGCGTGCCGGCCTCCATGTACGCGCGGTTGACGTCGGTGATCTCGAGCTCGCCGCGGGGCGAGGGCTTGAGGTTCTTCGCGATCGAGATGACCGTGTTGTCGTAGAAGTACAATCCCGGCACGGCGTAGTGCGACTTCGGGTGCTTGGGCTTCTCCTCGAGGCCGATCACCTTGCCCTCGGGGCGCGTGAACTCGACCACGCCGTACTGGGTGGGGTCCTTCACGTAGTAGCCGAAGATGTGCGCGCCCGCGGTCAGCTTGGCGCAGTCCTCGAACAGCGAGGTCAGGCCCTCGCCGTAGAACAGGTTGTCGCCGAGCACGAGGCAGACCGTATCGTTGCCGATGAAGTCCGCGCCGATGATGAACGCCTCGGCGAGCCCGCGCGGCGCGGACTGCTCCGCGTACGTCAGCCGGATGCCGAAGTCGCGGCCATCGCCGAGCGTGGCCTCGAAGGCCGGCCGATCACGCGGCGTGCAGATCAGGAGGATGTCCTGAATGCCGCCGAGCATCAGCGTGCTCAGCGGGTAGTAGATCATCGGCTTGTCGTACACGGCGAGGAGCTGCTTGCTCACTGCGCGCGTCATCGGATAAAGGCGCGTCCCCGCGCCGCCCGCCAGGACGATTCCCTTCACGACATCACCTCGCGTTGGTCCATACGAGGACGGCACACTACCAGACCTGCCCGGGCCCGTTGGCGCGGCGCATGGTGTAGGTTTCGCGAATGGCGCAGTTCCAGCCACGCAGATTGATGATCACGGGCGGAGCCGGCTTCATCGGGTCCAACCTCACGCGGCGTATGCTGGCAAAAGGTGGCGAGGGTGAGGCGCTCGAGAAGGTCGTCGTCCTCGATTCCCTGACCTATGCCGGGCACCTCGCGAACCTCGAGGGTGTGACCGGGGACACGCGCTACGAGTTCGTGCACGGGGACATCTGCGATCGCGCCCTGGTCGAGCGCGTGCTCACCGAGCACAAGATCGATGCGATCTTCCACCTCGCCGCCGAATCGCATGTCGATCGCAGCATCGAAGCCGCGGACGTGTTCGTGCGCACCAACGTCACCGGCACGTTCACGCTGCTCGACGTGGCCCGCCGCGTGTGGGCCGACCACTATGCGACCACCCGGTTCGTCCACGTCTCCACCGACGAGGTCTACGGCGCGCTCGGCGAGACCGGCGAGTTCACCGAGCAGACCCCGTACGCGCCGAACTCGCCGTATGCGGCGTCGAAGGCCTCGTCGGATCTGCTCGCGCGCTCGTACTTCCGCACCCACGGCCTCCCCGTGGTGATCACCAACTGCTGCAACAACTACGGGCCGTACCAGCTGCCCGAGAAGCTCCTGCCGCTGATGATCTCGAACGGCGTCGAGGGCAAGCCGCTGCCCGTGTATGGCCAGGGCAAGCAGATCCGCGAGTGGCTCCACGTCGACGATCACTGCGCCGCGCTGTGGAAGGCGATGGTCGTCGGCACCGTCGGCGAGAGCTACAACTTCGGCAGCGGCGAAGAGAGCTCGAACCTCCAGCTCGTGGAGCTGCTGTCGGACCTGATCGACGACGAGCTGAAGCGTGCCCGCGGCACCACCCGCGCGCTGATCAAGTTCGTGGTCGACCGCAAGGGCCACGACTTCCGCTACGCGATCGACAGCTCCAAGGCCAAGCGCGAGCTCGGTTGGGCCGCCTCCAAGACCCTCGCGGTCCAGCTCGCCGAGACGGTGCGCTGGTACCTCGCCAACGGTGCGTGGCGAGCCGCGGTCGCGAGCGAGGAGCACGCGCGCTTCCAGGCCGCGCACTACCCGGGCGCCACCCCTCGTTGAGCTGAGCTGAGCTGAGCTGAGCTGACCGGTGGTCGGACAGCCGTCCGAAGGGCGGCCGGACACGGACAACTCGTGGCAGTGATCATCACGACTTGAGCCTGGCGCGAGGCTTGTTCGAGGTGAGTGGTACACCAGTGAGCCAAGACCGGCGCACTGCTTGGTCCATCGCTCGTCGAGAAACGACAGGTAGATGTTCGACAGCAGAGGAGAGATCACGCCCCCCTGCGGTGTCCCGCTGACCGTAGGCTGAATTTGACGCCTCTCCCCCGTGCTGCGATCCTCGCGCGATGCACGGTGGATGGCTGCTGATCATGATCGCGCTCACCGGTTGCAAGGAGCGCCGCGCCGACCCCGCCCCCGATGAGAAGGCGCTCGATCCGGCGATCGCGCAGGCCGCGACGTCGAGGCTCGAGCTCGTACGTCGCTCCGTCGCAGCGGTGCCGCCCGCGACCGCGAGCCTACCGGCGTGTCAGCCGGGTGCAGGGGTCAAGGTCCTGTCGCGGTCGAACGCCGATGTGCTGACCGGCGGCAAGGGTGACCCCGGCGTCCCGGGATGGGCGCGACCGAATGGCGACACGCGCGAGTTCGACGACCTCAGCTCGAAGTGGGCATCGACCGTGAGCCGTGCGGTCAAGCACGTCGAGGGCATGCAGCGGCTCGCGCTGTTCGTGACCGACGAGATCAAGCCACCGGTCGCGGGGACGGCGGTGCTGATCTCCCCTGCCACGGTGAAAGGGCGCGTCGTCGTGTTCGATCTGAACGCGAAGCCAACGTGCATGTCGTCGCTGTCGGTCACCGGTGGCGAGATCACCTCGGTCTACGTCAAGAAGACGGCGCGCTCCGACGAGGTCCAGCGCATGGTCGAATACCAGGCCGAGAAGGACCTCACCGAGCGCCTGAACCGCGAGGTGGCCGTGCTGGTGAAGAGCGCGGAGAACTAGGTCGCGAGAGAGGATAGGCCAAGCGATGCGCGCCGCCGGGGTCGAGCCCGCGGAGTGCTACATGTACCGCGTCGACTGTGATCGCGGTCGCATCCGCCGCCGTCCGATCTGCTGCGCCAGCGCCTATACTCGTGGACACCCATGCGTGCACGTGCACCTAACTACCTCGGTTACATCGCGATCTTCACAATGGGATGTGGAGACAACGCACTTCCCGACGGCGCACCGATGCATGTGCCCGGCGGTCCGGTGACGTTTCTCCACCAGAACGTTTCGCTGACCGAGTTCGCGTTTCCGGCGACGGTCGCGGATGGCCACGGGTCCGCACTGTTCGTCATCCGCAACGACACCGACGCGAAGATCGCCGCGATCGAGTTGGCGCTGGACGGTGATCCGGGGTTTGCGATCGACGAGGCGGCCTCGACCTGCGTCGCCGGCCCCGAGCTTGTCCCCCACGATCTGTGCACCGTCATGGTTCGCTGGACCGTGGCAACCGATGCGACCGCGCAGCTCACGGTGACGTCTGGTGACGTGATCTCGAACCTGCCGATCAGCGGCCAGGTGGGCAGCTCCGGGGTCCTGATCGCGGATGCATCGCTGATCGACTTCGGCATCGTCACGATCGGGAGCCTGGTCTCGGTTGACGTACGGCTGACCAACACGGGCGCGAGCCCGATCGGATTCTTCTCGGGTTCGGCTGACGGCAACTTCTCCTTTGGCAACAGCGACTGTGAGTTCCAACTTGGGTTCAGCCAGGTCGTGCCTGCGAACGGAAGTTGTAACGTCACCGTGGTCTTCACGGCGACATCGCCGGGCTGGATCGAACGTCGGGACATCCCCATCCGCCGCCTGGACACCGGGCTCTCGGTCCCGGTAACCCTCGACGCGTACGCCGCACACGTCCTCCATGTCGTGAAACGAGGGACGGGGACCGGTCGGATCGTCAGCGTTCCGAGTGGGATCGACTGCGGCACGGAGTGCGGAGCGCAGATCGGCACGGTGATCGGCGATGCCACGCTGTACGAACAGACCGACGACGGCTCACAGTTCGTGGGATGGCAGCTCGCATGCGGCATGGATCCCAGCTGTTTCGTCGTCGAAGGCGCGCAAGGGTATCCGTTCCATGAGGGCACCATTCCGATCGGCGTGACGTTTGCGGGATCCGATTCGGCTCCGGTTGCGTTCACGATCAACGGCAAGGCGAACGGGAAGCTGTTCATCGGGACCAGAGTCACGACACCAGACGGTAGTTACTACGACCAGATCACCGAGTGCACCGAGTCATGCACGATCCATGTTCCAGTCGGTACGGAGCTCGAGCTCTACGCGGCCACGCCGTCGAAGTTCGCTGGCTGGGCCGGCGCCTGTACCGGCAGTGACACCAAGTGCATCTTCACGACCGTCGGCGACGCTGCCGCGACGATCACCTTCGACAAGGATGATCGCGAGTTGGTGACCCTGCTCCCCGATGACCCGGCGCTCCAGCGGTCCAGGTTCGCGCCGGGGGGCTCCAACGGTGCGGCCGTGGGAGACGTCGAGTTCGCCGCGAATGGAGACCTGATCGCGCGGGGTGAACGGCTGGCGATCGATCCCGATGGCACGGTCCGGCCGTCGAACGACACCTCACCGTTGCTCGTGCTCGCGTACCAAGACGGTGCGTGCGACGTACCGTTCGGCGGCAGCACGATCACCTATCGCTTCGGATCGAAAGGGTTGACGTCTCCCAATGGCGATCACGGTGGGCTCCATTCAACCGTCGTGAATGGGCAGTTGACCAACGTGCTCTCCGTCTTCAAGTCGGACGGATCGCTGCGGTTCGCGGTCGACCTCGGACAGGGGTGCGAGATCGCGATTGCGGTCGGCCCCGACGGCGTCTACCAGGCGCTCGTGGGAGATCAGCTCGGCGTCTTGTACGTGACCTCGTTCCACATCGTGCGTTACGACGCATCGGGGAATCTGCTCCAGGGCAGTGGGCCCTACACGATCACCGGAGCGTTGCCGTCGGTTGCCATCGACAGCGCCGGAGCGCTCGCCTTTCACATGCTCAGCACCGACACCCTGCCGCTCACGGCCGTGATCGGGCGGATCCTCTTCGATGGCACCGTCGCGTTCACGACGACCAGTCCAGAGCACAGCTTTGGTCCGACCAGGATTGGCTACGATGCCGCAGGAAATGTGATCACGAGCAGCAGTCCGCTGGACGAGATCGGGATCGACCTGGAACAGCGAAGTCCGACGGGAGACCTGCTGTGGGCGTTCAACAAGAGGTCAGATCTGGCGGCTCAGTTCGTGTTCCCGCTCGACGTCAAGGATGTCGCGTTCAGCAAGACCGGGCGGGTCGCCGTCGCGGGCATCTACGGACCCGTCACCGATGGTCCGCTTCCCTGGATCGAAGTCTTTCAAATGCCGTGATGCAGCGGCTCGGAGCCGCCGGGCATGCGATCCATTGTGGCAGCGATGGCAGCGATCACTCCGGCGCTTGACGGTATTTGCGCTGCTCGGGTGGGGCGTAGAACTCGTCGTAACTCGCCGGGACCTGGGCGCGGAAGCCGAGCTTCTGCAGCGCGGTCTCCGAGACGCCCGAGAGATCCATGTGACTCATCGCACGGGGGATATCGAGCCGCTGCTTCATCCACGGGCGGCATGCGTTGATGGTCACCGCGTGGCGCCAGTTGCCGGTCGTGTTGTTGCCGCCGGCATGCCACAGGCGCGCGTCGAAGAAGTAGACGGAGCCCGCGGGTGCCACGATGCGCTTCGCGTTCGCGTAGAACTCTTCGGGGCTCGGCTGATCCGCGCGCGTCTGCGAACCCGGTAGGACCCAGGTCGCACCGTTGTCGAGCGTGAAGTCATCGAGCATGTAGACCCCGCCCATGTTCGTGCGAAAGCCGGGGATGATCCGCGGGCAGTCGACGTGGATCCGCAGCGAGTTGTTGCCGCGGCCCGGCGGCATCGACGACGATGTGTACGCGTAGACGATGCTGCCATCGCTGAGGCCGGCGTTGAATCCGTCCATCGCGTATGGGAGGTCGAACAGATCGGTGAACGCCTTGCCATAGAGCGAGCAGATCAAGACCATCGCGTACTCGCGGTGGCTGGTGTCGCCGCCGCGGCCGTGGTGCTCGGTCTCGATCGCGCGCTCGAGCTCCGCCCTGCAGCGCACAACCCATTCCCTGGGCAACACGTTCTCGAACACGGCATAGCCCGGCCCCTCGAGATCGCGTAGGAACGCCTGTTTGTCGAACATCACGTCGTCTACCTAACCACATGCGTTCCATGCTGGGAAGGCCGGCTCGACGTGTGGTAACCACCGGCCATGGCTACCCTCAACGAGGCCGAGTACCGCAAGGTGATGGAGGCGAACGTCGCCGTCCACGGCAAGATCGCCGCTGACTACAACAAGAGCGAACCTCAGTTCCGCCCCGAAAATCTTGCGCGGGTCGACAAGGTTTTGCGCGGTTTGATCGCCCGGGTGGAAGCGAAGCGCCTTCTCGATATCGGTTGTGGAACGGGATTCGTGATCGACCTGGTCCGTAATCACCTCGAAGAGATCCACGGCGTGGATGTGACGCAAGCCATGCTCGACCAGGTTGATCGGAAGGGCCCGGCAAAGATCACGCTGACCTGCGGCGATGCCGCGGCGTATGACCCGGGTCCCACGCCCTTCGACATGGTCACGAGCTACTCGGTGCTCCACCACCTGTACGACGTGGAGCCCACGTTCCGCACGGCATTCAAGGCGCTCAAGCCCGGCGGGGTCTACTACACCGACCTCGAGCCGAACCGCGCGTTCTGGGACCAGCTGACGCCGCTCAAGGCCGATGACCCGCGTGTGACCCCGCTCGTGAAGACGGAGATGAACAAAATTCACGATCACGAGACCGCGCTCGACATCGGGGTCACACGCGAGACCCTCGACCTGGCGGAATACGGCAAGAACATCCGCGGGGGCTTCGACGAGATGGAGCTCCGCACGACGCTGGCCCGCGTCGGCTTCTCGAAGGTCGAGATTCGTTATCACTGGTTCGTCGGGCAGGGCGCGATCATCAACGCCCAGGGCGCCGACAAGGCCGCACAGATCACGATCGCCGAGCAGATGGACGAAGCGTTGCACCGCGCGATGCCGCTCGCCGCGCCGCTGTACAAGTACATCGGCTTCATCGCGACCAAGTAGCCACGGCGCCGAGGCTTCGCAGCTCGAAGCCGGCACGCGTGGCGCGACTTCGGCGCTAGGGATCCGCGATCTCGAGGTTGCGGAGCTCGAAGCCGGCGTGCGTGCCCGGCTTGACCGCCACGAAGAAGTGAAGGTGGTGAATGTCCCGCAGCCTGGCGGTATTCTCCGTCATCTGGAGCTGGTGCGCCGAGTAGCCAGGTACCAGGGTGACCGAGCCCGTGAAACCGAACCGCTGCGCTTCTGGACTCAAGCTCCAGCGCCATCGCACGGAACGACGGGTCTTGCTCTGTGCGTAGACGTAGACGTCCACGATGTTCTCGGCATCGATCAAGCGGAGTTCGTAGCGGGCAGCGCGCAGGCCGCTCACCGGGACCGTGATCCCGGCGAACTGGCCATCCACACCAATGGCGGCGCAGTCGTCGTGCGTGTTGCTCGTCACGGTACAACGCAGGCCGCCGGCAATGGGCTCGAGGCTGGTGGACGCGTTCGGGTGGCGAACCGGCGACGCGAACAGATCCAAGGGTGCCGACAGTACGACCGGGTGGAACTCGAGATCGTCGACGTTCGGTGGACCGGGGAGTGGCTCGTACGTCGTCCGCTCGTCGCGCTGCATCATCTTCCACTCTTCGCTGTCACGTGTGATTGGTGACGAGGTCAGCCGGTACAGCTCGGGGCGATCGCCACCACGGAAATCTGCCCCATCGATGATCGCGAGCCGAACCCCCGGGGTCTTCGCCTTGCGCCTGACCCAGTCCTCGAGCACTTCGCGTGCGTACGCGCTCGCGAGCAGATAGGCGTTGGGGTTGTCCACCATCGCGCCCAGGACGTCGGCTCCGCGGTCCACACCGAGCAGGCGCTTGACGGTGTCATACCAGGGCGTGGAGAACGTGCCCCAGCCGCCCTGCAGGCCGTCGTACCCGCGTGGCACGGTGCGCAGCGGATCAAGCTCGACGAGCCCGGCCTGGACGTAGACGAACACGAAGCCGCCGCGCGCAGCGATCCGTTCCTCCAGCGCTTGCAGATCGTCGCGGTGGGGCGCGTGTGGGCGGTCGAGCCACGCGACAAGGTGATACGCCCATCCGAACAGGAACACGCCGACAAGCAGGAGGCCCGTGACTGTCGGGCTGCGAGGCGACGGCAACTCTTCAGCCGCCTTCGGTCGATCCCTTATCGCGAGCGAGATGTAGACGAACACGCCGAGCGCTGCGACCGTGTAGAACGAGAGCGAGACGCGCTGCGGGAACCGGAAGTTCGCCACCATCAGCAGCGGGACCCCGATCAAGAACACGAGGTAGGCGAGGCAGTATGTCAGGCCGCTCGATCGATCGATGACACCGGACCACGCCAGCAGCAAGCCGGCAACGACGGTGGTGAGGAACAAGAAGACGCTCGGGGACGAATCGTCGACGATGATTCTGAGTTGGCGGTAGGCCCACGCGAGGTTGATATGGTCCGGGACTCCGCCGGTGGCCAGCAGGCGATCGACCTTCTCGATCGGGTAGTCGGACTCGTCGATGATCAGCCAGTTCGAGAAGTCGCGATATTCGTCAAGGGTCCATCCCGACCGCGTGACGAGATCGGGGGCGTGCGAGTCGAGGCCCTCGTATGCGGTGTGTCCATGGATGTGTCCACGCGAGTCCGTCCACTCGCGGAACACCTTCCCTTGCGTGTCCCAACCCTCCGGGACCATTCCCTGGGTCGCGAACACGATCGCGAACGGCGCGACGAAAGCAGCGATCGCGACGGGGCGCGGTAGGTAGCGCTTGCGGATGAAGCGCATGACCGTCCACGCACCGAGCGGAAACAGCGCCGCCGCCGCCGCGCCGAGCCCCTGGAGCCGGAGCGTGTAGCCGCTGACAAACAGCAGGCCGTAGATCAGCGCACGGACCGGCGACATGCGCCTCCCGGTGGCCTCGCAGAGCAGCGCGTGAGCGACGAACGCCGCCGACGCGGTGCCGAGCGCCGAGATCGAGACGGTGGTCCACGTGATCCCGATCACCAGGATCGCGTGGCTCGCGCCGATGACGAGCGCACCGAGTGACGTGACGATCTGGCCGACGCCCGGTCGTCGCTCGATCAGCTCGGTGCAAGTGTGAATCAACACCGCGCCAGTCGTGACGATCAGCGCGTACTGGAACAGGCCGAACCAGGGCACACCGGGCGCCTGTTGGTAGGCGCCGCGAAACAGCAGCGAGAGGTACGGCGAGATCCACGGCGTGAACGTGTTCTTCCGCAGGTACTCCGTGAAGCCAACGTCGTCGTTCGCGAGGTAGCTGCGCGGCAGTAGTGCGGCGATGAGCAGGACCATGCCAGCCGAAATGATCAACGACATGGCGACGCGGCGAAGCTCGTCGCGCCGGCGCCGGCGCACGGTCCCGTCGTCCTCGAGCACTGCTCCGCTCATCGACCCTCCCCGTTTACCACTAAACCAGGGTCAGCCTGCGCGCGAGCACTCTCATCGGATTCCCGATCACGGTCTGGCCTGCCTCGACCGGTTTCGTGACGGCCGTGCTCAGACCGATGACGACGTCGGAGCCGATCTCGAGGTTGTTCGCGATCGTCGCGCCGGAGCCGACGAACGTACGCTCTCCCACGGTAACCTCGCCAGACAAGGTCACGCCTGGGCTGAACCAGCACGCAGGACCGACGGTGCCGTCGTGCGCGATCACGACGCCGTTGTTGAGCAAGACCCCGCGCCCGATCGCAGTGTTCCGATCGACGGTGCAGCCCGCGTAGATGATCGACCCGGCGCCGATCTTCACAGATCGGTGGACGAAGGAGCGCGGATGCACGAAATGCGGAACGACGCGCCCGACCTCGAGCAACTGGTCGATGATCTTCTGCTTGAGCCCGAGGTGCTTGTAGCCGAGGCCGACGTAGAAGCTGAATCCCGCGTAGTCATCACTCGTATGCGCTGCAAATGGCACCGCACCAGCGACGCCATCGCGGTGTGCGTTGTCGTCGAAGTAGACCGTCGTTTGTGCCGGCGTTTCGTCGGTGATCGTACCCTCGATCTGGCGGCCCAGCGCACCGTATCCAATGATGGCGAGCCTCACGCGGACTTCTCCGATGACTCCCGTTGTTCTCGCGCCGCCGGCCGTTGGGCCGCTGCTTCGCGAAGCACGGGCTCGTCGAACGAACGCAGCGCGCCGCCATAGGTCTCGCGCACGACGAACAACGGCCGGTGTTGCACCTCGGCGAGGATGCGCCCGATGTAGAGACTCGCGACACCGGTGACGGCGATCTGGACTCCGCCGAGGAACACGATCAGCACGAACGTCGACGTGTAACCGGGGAACATCTGGGTGCCCACGAGCTTCTGCACGACCAGCGCAAGCGCGAGCATGATCCCTGCCCCGGCGACCAGCATCCCAAACTTCACGGCGAGGCGCAGCGGAAAGTCCGAGAACGAGATGATCGACGAGTATGCCATTCGCAGACGGCGCCGAAAGTTGTAGCTGGACTTGCCCGCCTTGCGCGGCTGCTTCTTGACCTCCACCCACGCGTAGCGCATGCCGAGCCACATCTCGAGCCCGGGGATGTAGCGGCTCTTCTCCGACAACGCGTTGTAGGCGTCGACCGCGCGCCTCGTCATGATGCGCATCGTGGTCGCGTTCACCGGCGTGTCGTAGCCGGTGAGCCGGTTCATCGTGCTGACGAACATGTGTGACGTCATTCGTGTGATCGGGCCCGCGTGCCGCCCCTGGTGCCGCCCGCCGACGATCTCGCATTCGCCCGACTTCAATGCATCGAGGAGGATCGGGAGGTTCGCCGGCGGATCCTCCTGATCGACATTGATCATTCCGACATAGTTCCCGGTCGCAGCGCGATATCCGGCCGAGATCGCGATGTGCTGACCGAAGTTTCGGCTGAGCACGATGACCTTGGCGAACGGAAACTCGTCCGCAACGGCCTTCAGCAACTCGGCGGAGTCGTTCTCACTGCCGTCGTCCACGAAGATGACCTCGAGGTGCTGTGCAAGGTCGTCCTGCCCGAGGTAGGTTCGGAACACCGTCGCGATCTCGATGCAGAAGTCTCGAGCGAGGGCGCCGTCGTTGTAGATGGGGACGACAAACGAATACTGCATCATGGCCGCACGAATTTGCCGACGAGGCTATCGCGTGCGGGTTTCCGGCACAAGCAGGTGGCCGGCCCCGGACGCGGTTGTGCCGTGGCCTCCCAACGGGGCTCGGGCTCGGGCTCCGTCCCGGTCCGCGCCGTAGCTGGCACGCGGCGTCGATTCGACTAGATGTAGCGCGGGCGCGGTGATGAGATGAATCGGCAGCCGCGCGGGCTCGGGCTCGGGCTCGGGCTCGGGCTCGGGCTCGTCGACGACGAATCCGCGTAGTCGTCACCCCCGCGGCTCAACACGCCTGCCTGCGGTCCTCCCCTGGACGGTTACCTTCGGTGCGATTTGAGGGGATGGCTCAGGGGTTTCTCAGCACCCTGCTAACGCGGACCTATGGCGCTGTCGTTGCGATGAGCACACTTCCGTGTACGCATTGGTGTGCGTTGCCGTCCCGATCCCAGTACTGCCAGTGACCGCCTCCAGGGACCTTGACCCAGGTGATGTCGTATGGAGACACCGGCCTTTGGTACGGCAACCAGACATCCTGATAGAAGACCTGCAGCGCGACGGTTGGGTGATCCCAAGTCCCGAGCGTGGGGTTCTGAGTCAGCTCGGAGCTGTAACAGTTCAACGCCTTCGCTGATGCGGTGCCATTTCCTCCACCCGAAGCTGCAGCTACGCACGCCGCTTGAGAGGTCGGTGTGCCCGCCGTGCTGCTGGCGTCGTCGCAAAGCCGGACGTTGGCGTTCGGAGACGGAACGCCGCTGGTTGCCCAGTTTGCAACGAGCGTCGTGGTGTCCTGGCAAGGTAGTAGCTGGCTACTGATGTTGTAGAAATTCCACTTCCACATCCCGTTCGCGAAGGCGTACACGAGCTGATCCGCGACGATGCCATTCGAGCTAGGATTCTGGCAGCTCAGTGCTCGCGCGTTCGCCGTTCCGGCGCCGCCCGAATTGATCGCTGTCTGGCAACCCGCGTCGCAAGCCGACGTTCCAGAGAGCGCGAACCTCCCATTCTGGGGCTCGCCATCCCCCCAGGAAACAACAAGCGTCAGGCCCGAAAGGTTCGTCGAGCACTGCACCCAAGCTCCCGACATGTTCTGGAATGCCCAGACGCCAGAATTCAGTGGACCGTTTGGATATTGAAACGCCAGCTTCTGGCCAACAGGGGTGCCTCCGGATGGATGGCCGCAATTGATCGCGCGGTGATGGAGGTCGCCCTGTCCGGCATTCGAGCTCGCGGCGACGCACTTCGGATCCGCGTTCGGGTTCGGAAACCGGACCGTCGATGGAGTCGAGGCCAAGTTACTGCAAAGCCGGAAATGCGCTGCTCCACCGTCGTTTCCGTGGGTCGGGTCCCAGACACGCTGGTAGAGATCACGAAGGTTTCCGCCGAGGATCTTCAAGATGTCGGCATCGCTGAACAACCGAGTGACTCCGTCTGGTTTCAGGCGGCTCACGAGCTCCGATGTGAGGCCTCGCGTACCGTCATCTCGGCCGAGCTCGGCGATCGGACCAGTCGTATAGCTGATGGATCCCCTCATTTCGGCGGCGTAGTTGGCCGAGATTGCTCCGGAAGTTTTCTCGTCGGAGGAGGAATTTCGGGAGCGACGCGTCGGTTCG
>JAYVRN010000489.1:0-4785 GCA_043776275.1 Myxococcales bacterium
TCGGCGAGCTTGGGGAACCCTGCCTCGAGGCTGACCTCGTGGGCGTCGGCGGCGAAGATGCCGGTGACGAACGGCGCCACCACGGCGCGCGCCGCCTCGGCACCAAACCTGCGCGCAGCGAAGGCGTAGACCGATTCATCGCCGGCGGGCCGCGCGGGCCGGAGTGGCTCGCGGAGGAGATCGAGCTTGCCGCGCCAGGTCAGGAGATCGGTGCGGACGATCTCGACGGGGTTCCGCGGGAACGCGCGGAGCTTGCCGTCGAGGAACACCCAGCGGCGCTTCGCACGTGGAGATGCGGCATCGACCGGTACCCCGAGCTCCTCGCACAGTGCGCGGGCGCCGCGGGTGGGGCTGCCGAGGAACGAGCTCGCGGCGTGCTCGCGCACGTAGCCGTCCGTGGAGGTGGTGGTGAGGACGCCACCCGGGCGAGAGCGCGCCTCGAACACGTGGGGATCGTGGCCCGCGGCGACCAGTGCGCGCGCCGCCGCCAACCCACCGAGGCCGCCACCGATGATGCAGATCCGCATCGGCTAGGCTCGGGCCGAGAGCTCTTTGACTGCCGTCACCATCGCGCGCACGTGATCGGGGTTGGTCTCCGGCAGCACGCCGTGGCCGAGATTGAAGATGTGACCGGTGCGGCCGGCTCTCTCGAGAATGTCGGCCACGCGTGCGCGGATCTCGGCGGGGCTCGCGAACAGCGCGCCCGGATCGAGGTTGCCCTGCAGCGCGACACCATCGCCCACGCGACGGCGAACATCATCGATCCCCACGCGCCAGTCGACGCCGAGGACATCGGCGCCGCTCGACGCATAGTCGTCGAGGTACGGCGCGCAGCCGTTGACGAAGTAGATGATCGGGATGTCCTTGCCCTTGAACGAGGGCGACGCGCGCAGGGTCTCGATCACGCGCTTGGCATACCGCAGCGGGTACTCGCGAAAGTCCCCGGGCGAGACGATGCCGCCCCAGCTGTCGAAGATCTGGACGCAATCCGCGCCCGCCTCGACCTGGGCCTCGAGGAACGCGGCGCAGGTCTGCGCGAGCTTGTCGAGCAGCGCGTGCGCCGCCGCCGGATCGCCGTAGAGGAGCTTCTTGGTGTGGGCGTAGTCCTTGGAGCCGCCACCTTCGACGGCGTAGGTCAGCATCGTGAGCGGCGCCCCCGCGAACCCGATCAGCGGCACGCGCCCAGCGAGCCCGCGCTTGATCTGGCGGATCGCCTCGAGCGAGGGCGCGAGGGCCGAGGTGGGATCCGGGACCGTGAGCGCATCGATCGCGGCGCGGGTGCGGACCGGCGTGGCGATCTTCGGCCCGGAGTCCGGGAACGCGACGTCGAGTCCCATCCCCGGCAGCGTGATGAGGATGTCGGAGAACAGGATCGCAGCGTCGAACCCGAACTCGTCGATCGGCTGGAGCGTGACCTCGCAGGCCAGCTCTGGCGTTCGACACAGATCGAGGAACGATGCGCGCGCACGAACTGCGCGGTACGCCGGCAAGTACCGCCCGGCTTGACGCATCATCCAGATCGGCGTGCGCTCCACCGGCTGCCGCCGGCACGCGCGAAGGAACAGGTGCTCGGACATCCCGTGCATCGTACTGCGCTCGGGCGTTTTCCGGTATCGTGCGGGCCATGGGCCGAGCTCCCGTCTTGCTCGCCGCCGCCGTGCTGCTGACCGCGGGTTGCGGCGACAGCAGCGTCGTCGGACCGTTCGACGAGCTGCCACTCGATGGCGAGATCGTCCTTCCTGGCGACGCGGGCCTGCTCCGGCCTGTTCATGTCGCGCGTGACCGATACGGCGTGGCCCATATCAACGCAGAGACCCTGACCGACGCCGCGTTCGTGCAGGGCTACGTGATGGCCCACGATCGGCTGCCGCAGATGGACATCCTGCGCAGGTTCGGTGCGGGCACACTGTCGGAGCTGTTCGGCACGCTCGATCCCAAGGTGATCGACACCGACCTCGAGATGCGCGTCCATCGCATGAAGCCGCTCGCGCTCCAGACCTGGCAGACCCTCCAGGCGTCCGCCGATCCGCGGGACCGGGAGGTCGTGATCCTCCTCCAGAGATTCGCCGATGGCGTGAACGCCTATGCCACCTCGATCTTCACCGAGGACCACCCGACCGGCGTCTGGAAGCTCGACAAGGACATCCTCGCGAGCTTTGACCCGACGCGGTTCGTGCCGTGGAGCCCGGTCGATTCGCTCGTGCTCGGGCGGTTCCAGGCGTTCGCCCTGTCGTGGTCCGCGCCGTTCGAGATCGACATCAGCGAGCTGTATCAGCAGCTCCGCCAGACGTTCGACCTCGCCCCGGGCAACGCGACGCCCGCGATCCTCGCGCGCCAGGGCATCTCGCGCGACCTGATGCGCACCGCGCCTGTCGGGCGGATCTCGACGATCGATGGCTTCCCGAACGTCGGCCGGGACTCCGGATCACGCTCGAATGGCAGCGCCACGCCGGCGACCACGTCACACGCCGTCGCCTCCGCCTCCGCACCCGCCCGCCCGATCGTGCCGCCCGAGCTGTTCGCGCAGGCCCGCGCGTTCTTTCAGCGCGGCCTCCACACCGGTCCCCTCGGCGCGCTCGGGCCGCACGCGTTCATGCACCCGTTCGCCGGCTCGAACAACTGGGCGGTCGGTCCCTCGCGGACGGGCGAGGACGTGGCGCTGCTGGCGACCGATCAGCACCTCCAGCTCCCGAACCCGTCGATCTTCTATCCGACGCACCTGATGATCGCCGACACGTCCGCCGATCCCGTGCTGGTCGGCGGGGGCAGCGGCAGCGGCGCCATCGACGAGCACGTGCCTGGAGACTTGCTGGGGGTGACGTTTCCTGGGATCCCGGGCGTGATCCTCGGCACCAACGGCGCGCTCGCCTGGTCGGGGACGGTCAGCGAGCACGACGTCAACGACGTCTACCTCGAGACCATCGTCCCATGCGCCCAAGGACCCAGCGGTGACTCGTGCGTGATGTTCAACGGCGCTCCCGTGCCGATCCAGACGTTCACCGAGACGATCAAGGTCGGCACGCTCGGCTCGATCAATGACAGCGAGCAGCGAACCGCCGTGTACGAGGTGGTTCCGCACCATGGTCCGATCATCCCGGTGATCGATCCCGTCCATCACACGATCACGCCGCGCACCGCGACCACCGCGATGTCGGTGCGCTTCACCGGATACGAGCCCTCGTTCGAGATCCGAGCGCTGTGGAACCTAGGGCGAGCACACAGCGTCGAGGAGGGGTTCCAGGCGCTGTCTGACTTCAGCTACGGCAGCCAGAACTGGACGATGATCGACCAGGAGCTGAACATCGGGTGGACCACGCACGCGCGTGTCCCGGTGCGCGACCCGCGCGCATACACGTGGAACGCGGTGAGCAATCCCGACGGGCTCGCTCCGTTCTTCGTGCTCCCCGGCGATGGCACCGCGGAGTGGCAGGGCGAGCTGTCCTCCCGCTACATCCCGCACGCGATCAATCCGCCGCCGCCCCACGACTACCTCGCCACTGCGAACGCCGATCCCGTGGGCGCGACGTTCGACGGCGATCCGCTCGATCAGGAGAAGGTCGACGGCCGTCCGCTCTACGTCGGCGTGAGCTATGCCGCGGGCGTTCGCGAGGAGCGGATCTCCACGTTGATCGAACAGCGCGGCGTCGGGATCACCGTCGACGACATGGCGCGGATCCAGCACGACACCAGCTCGAACGTCGGTGCGAAGCTGGTCCCCGCGATCCGCTCCGCCCTGGCGCGGCTCGACTCGACCGTGGGCGCACCGAGCGATGCCGCGCTCTACCTCGACACCCTACCGATGCTCGACCGGGCGCGCCTGTTGGCGGCGCGCTCGCTCCTCGATCCATGGACGTTCGCCACCGCGACAGGCGGCCGTCCCGGCTCGGCCGCGACCTGCGTGTTCAACGTGTGGATGCACTTCTTCCTGTCACGCGCGCTCGCCGACGAGTTCCGCGCGGTCGGCCTCGAGCTGTTCGACTTCGACGACAACTTCATCTTCCGCATCGTCTATGCGCTCCTCACGGATCCCGCGTCCTTCGTCCAGAACACGACGACCGGCCAGCCGATCGTGTGCGATGACATGGCGACCGCGGGCACCGAGAGTTGCACCAAGGCGATCCTCCAGGCGATGGTCGACACGATGGCGCGCCTCGAGACCGAGTTCCCGGGCACCGCGCCGGCGCAGTACGACTGGGGTCAGCTGCATCGCCTGAAGATCAACCCGCTGTTCCCGAACACCGCGTTGTCCCTGCCCAAGGGCGACGAGGCAGGGTTCGCGAAGTCCGGCGACATGTTCGCGATCAACCGCTCCGACACCAGCTGGGCGGGCCTCGATTTCTCGCAGGCCGCCGATGGTCCCGCGCAGCGCTTCCTCGCGACGGCGCAACGAGATCCGCTCGGCCAGACCCAGCCGATCAAGGTCAAGTGGGCGCTCCCCGGCGGCGTGATCTACGACCCGAGCAGCCACCACTACCGAGATCTCCTCGACGACTACTATCTGAAGGAGCGGCACTTCGACGCGCCATACTCGATCGACGAGATCAACGCGGCGGGCGAGAACCGGTGGGTGTTCCGATGAGGTCCATGTGGAAGCCGCCGCGATCCTGATCGCCCCGCAAGGCACCAGCGGTGAGCTGCGTGCCCTCGTGGACCGGCTGCTCTCGGTGGGGATCCAGGTCACGATCGTCGACGAGCTGTCGACCGCTGCGGAGATCTACGCGAACCACGCGGATCCGCCGTGCGTGCTGATCGATCTCGGCGAGGTCGCCGACAGCCAAGACGACA
>JAYVRN010000490.1:0-17667 GCA_043776275.1 Myxococcales bacterium
CTATGCCTTCGAGAAGCGCACCTCGGAGCTCACCGGCGGGACCTGGCTCATCTACGACGAGACCACGCC
Organism: Myxococcales bacterium; assembly: GCA_043776275.1. Taxonomy (GTDB): domain Bacteria; phylum Myxococcota_A; class Polyangia; order Haliangiales; family Haliangiaceae; genus JABFXX01. The sequence goes on from JAYVRN010000490.1 coordinate 70, forward strand.
GCAGATCTGGAAGGTCCCGTTCTACGACGAGATGATCCCGACGATCACGGTCACCGCGCCGCGCGGCGGCTACGTCGTTGACGGTGGGTTCGCCCCGGCGGTCGCCGCGGTGCTCGACCGGCATGGGCTGTCCTACGTGCGGTTGACCGATCAGCCCAAGGTCTCGGTGAGTGTGTTCCGCGCGACCAAGGCGACGTTCGCGCCACCCTACGAGGGCCGCACGCGCGTGGAGCTCGTGGGCGCGTGGAGCACCGAGACCCGCGCGCTCGAGCAGGGCGCGATCTTCATCCCGATCGCGCAGCCCGGCGTGCGCGTCCTCCTCCACCTGATGGATCCCGCGCTCCCCGATTCGCTCGCCACGTGGGGGCTGTTCAACGCGGTGTTCGAGCAGAAGGAGTACATCGAGCCGTACGTGATCGAGGCCGCCGCACGCGAGATGCTCGCTGCACAGCCGGCGCTGCGTGCCGAGTACGAGGCGGCGCTCGCCGCGGATCCCGCGCTGGCGAACAGCGCCGTGGCCAAGCGCGAGTGGTTCTACCGGCACCACGCGTCGTGGGACGAGCGGACGAACCTCCTGCCCGTGTATCGCACCGACGCCGTGTTCGGCGCGCCGCGGCGCTAGCAGGCGCGGAGCGGCGCTTTTCGGCGCTAGCAGGCTAGACGCTCAACACGATCTTCCCGAACCCGGCGTTGCTCGCCATCCGCGCGTGCGCCTGCGCGGCCTGGTCGAGTGGCATCACCACATCGATCACCGGTGCGACGAGGCCGCGTGCCAGCATCGGCACCACCTGCGCCTCGAACGTGCGCATCGCGGCGATCTTCTCCTCGAGTGGACGCGCTCGCAGCATCGTCCCCATCACGCGGAGGCGCTTGCGCAAGATCAACGCGAGATCGAGCTCGTGACGCGCACCGGCGAGGAGGCCGATCAGCACGATCTTCCCGAGCGGGCGCGTACAGCGCAGATCCTCGTCGAGGTACGCACCGCCCACGAGCTCGAGCACCACCGAGGCGCCCGCTGGATCGTGCGCGCGCACGCCGTCGGCGAACCGCGCGCCGTCCGCGAGGACGCCCGCACCGAGGCCGAGCGCCCTGGCACGCTCGAGCTTGTCCGCGGTCCGCGCGGTGCCGATCACGAAGCAGCCGAGCGCACGCCCGAGCTGCACCGCGGCCGTACCGACGCCGCTGCCGACCGCGTGCACGAGCAGCGTCTCGCCGCCGGCGAGGCCGCCCTGCGTCACCATCGCATCGTGTGCGGTGATGAACGCCTCGGGGACCGCCGCGGCGTGCTCGAACGAAAGCCCCTCGGGGATCTTCGCGAGCGCGCGCTCGTGGGTCACGATCTGTTCGGCATAGCCGCCGCCACCGACGAGGCCGAACACGCGGTCTCCGATCACGAGCCGCTCCACGCCAGGTCCGAGCGCCTCGACCTCACCCGCGATCTCGAGGCCCGGGATGTCCGGAGGCGAGTCCGCGGGCGCGGGATAGGCGCCCATGCGCTGGAGAAGATCCGCCCGGTTGATCGCGGTCGCGCGGACGCGCACGCGAACCTCGCCACGTGATGGCTCGGGCGTCGGTCGTTCGACCAACGTCAGGACCTCGGGGCCACCGGGCTTCGTGATCGCGATCGCGCGCATCGTCATGCGGGGATGTTCCCGCAGCGCGCGCCGAAGATCACCAGAAGCCGCGACGAACCACGACCACGTTCGACTGCTGCGGCCGGTTCATCGCCAGCACCGCGAACAGCAGCATCGTGTTCGTGCCGCCGAAGGCGCTCTGCGGCTTCGCGGAGGCCAGATCCTTGATCGAGCTCTGCAGGCCCGTGAGCTGGGACAGCAGGGCGTCGGACGAGCCGGAGGAGCCGCTGCTCGAACCACCAACGCTGGTGTTCGGCTTGACGGCCTTGCCGCCGGTCACGGAGTCGAGAGAGGTCGGGTCGATGGACGTGAAGTTGGACATGGGAGCTTCCTTTGCGGTGATGACCCAGACCCAAAGCATGGGTCATGCCACGCGTAACCCGTGGTGATCACGTGGGTTCGGATCCGAGACCTGCCGTACCGCGGGTTACGGATCGAAGCCTCGGGGTGACAGGGTTACTGAACCAGGAACCGCTGCTCGATCACGGAGCGAATCGCCTGGCCGTCCAGATCGCGGGCCGGATCGTAGCGAAATCGCCAGATCTGCTCGGACGCGATCTCATCGCGCCGCCCCCCGAAGCCGCGGATCAGCCGCGCGCCTGACACGTAGCCGTCGGCATCCACGGTCACCTGCATCACGAACAGTGCGCCGTCCTCCACGTCGCGCTGTCGGCTCGGATAGATCAGGCGCGCCGGCCGGGCCTTCGAGATCTTCGGTGGGGGTGGTGCGGGTGGTGGAAGCAACGCGGGCGCGCCGGGAGCGATCGCCCCTCCCTCCCCGAAGCCGATGCCGGCGCCGTGGCCGCTCCCCTTTCCGTCACCGGTGCCCCCGGTGTCGCCGCCCTCCCCGCCCGTGTCGAACGAGATCGTGCCACGCGGATCGGCATCGGTCTGGGGCGCCGCCGGATTCCAGCGCGCCGCGCGGGCGCGCGAGCCACGCGTGGCGATCACGCGCGGAGCCGACGAACCACCCGTGGGTGCTGGAGAGACGCTCGGGCTCGGTGCCGATGGCGCGGCGGGTGGATCCACCACCTCGATCGTCAACGCTGCGGGAGGCGCGCCGGGATCGGGATGCCGATCGATCGCGAGCAGGAGTCCACCGATCGCGGCGTGGACCGCGAGCGAACCAAGGATCACCTGCGCGCGCCTCACCCCACCAGTCTCCGCGATCGCGCGGCCGCGCGCCCCTCATCCGTGCTGAGCTGCTGCGAGGTCGGCGCCGCGCTGCGACCGATGCCGCCAGGACCGCGAGATGTCACGCCTCGTGCTGAAGGCATCCCCATGCGACGCCCGCTCGCGAAGCGGCGTGACCCGTAGGCGCGGCGCCTGAGGGGCCCGCGCCCCGCAGGAGTGGGGCCCCACATGGTCCGGCGCCGAGGTGGAAGAACCGCGAGGTAACCTGGGCGCTCACGCCCGCGCCTCGTCGCAGCGCGCCCACCGTGGCGCAGCCGCACGCTCGATCCGCGAGGATCCCGTAGCCGGTCGTGCGCTCGATCTTGCACTGACCGTGCGGGATGCCCGCGCGCACCGCCACCACCCTCGTCCCCCTCAAGGGCGATCTGGTGCGATCGAATGCGCGACGCCTCCATCGCGAGCTGCGCGGGGTGGGCCGCCGCCGCGACGGCAAGACCGTCGTCCTCGACTTCTCGGGAGCGGGCAGGATCGACTCCGCGGGGATCGCGGTGATCTCCGTCCTCGCCAAGCAGCTCGCGCGGAGCGGCCGCGCGCTCGAGCTCGCCAAGCTCTCCCCGCAACAGGAGGCCGCACTCGCGCTGCTACCGAAGGCGCAGGCCGAGCCTGCCCGCGAGCCCGCCGAGCCCGCACCCGGGACGATCGAGCGCCTCGGCGGCGCGGTGATCGAGGCCGGTGAGAACACGCGCTCGCTGTTCGGCCTGATCGCCGAGATCGGGCGCCAGACGTTCGCCGTGATCCTGCGGCGCAAGCGGCTCCCCGCCGGTGCGCTCGCGCATCAGATCTCGATCCAGGGTGTGGACGCGATCTTCATCGTCGGCCTGCTGAGCTTCCTCCTCGGAATGACGATGGCGTTCCAGGGATCGATCCAGCTCCAGCGGTTCGGCGCCGGTCCGTTCGTGGCCGACATGATCGGCCTGACGATGGTCCGCGAGATCGGGCCGCTGATGACCGCGGTGATCTTGACCGGCCGCACCGGCGCGGCGATCGCCGCCGAGCTCGGCACGATGCAGGTGCGCTCCGAGATCGATGCGCTGAGCACGATGGGCATCGAGCCGGTGCGGTTCCTGATCCTGCCGCGGCTGTTCTCGATCACGCTCGTCGGCCCTGCCCTCGCGCTCCTCGGGATGTTCATCGGGATGGCCGGCGGCATGCTGGTCGCCACGCTGACCCTCGATCTGCCTCCGGCGATGTTCTGGGCGCGCATGGTGGAGCGCCTCGAGCTCGCGGACTTCATGCACGGCCTCGGCAAGAGCCTGGTGTTCGCGTGGATCATCGGGATCGCGGGCAGTCACCTCGGCCTGCGCGCAGGCGGCGACGCGAGCAGCGTGGGCAACGCGACGACGCGCACCGTGGTGGTCGGCATCTTCTACATCATCGTCGTGGACGCGATCTTCGCCACGGTGACGCTGCTGATGAGGCACGGATGAGCACGCCGATCGTCGAGTGCCGCGGCCTCACCGTCGGGTACGACAAGCCCGTCCTCGAAGGGATCGATCTGACGATCGAGGCCGGGGAGATCGTCGCGCTGCTCGGCGGCTCCGGGTGCGGCAAGTCCACGCTGCTGCGCTGCTTGATCGGTCTGCTGCCCCCGCTCGGCGGCGAGGTGCGGGTGTTCGGCGAATCGCTGTACGAGCTCTCTCTCGAGAAGCGCCACCAGCTGCTGCGCCGGACCGGGACCGCGTTCCAGCAGGATGCGCTGTTCGGCTCGATGTCGGTCGGTGACAACGTCGCCCTCCCGCTGCACGAGCTGACCCGCCTCCCCGACGCGGTGATCGACGAGATGGTCGAGCTGCGCCTTGGCCTCGTGGGCCTCACCGGGCTCGAGCACCGCCCGCCCGCGAGCCTGTCGGGAGGTCAGCGCAAGCGCGCCGCGCTGGCCCGCGCGTCGATCTTCGATCCCGATGTGATGTTCTGCGACGAGCCCTCCGCCGGCCTCGATCCCGCGATCGCGGCCGCGATCGATGCGACGCTGCTCCAGTTTCGCGCTGCCCTCGGGATCACGATCGTGATCGTGACGCACGAGATCGCGAGCATCGAGGCGATCGCCGATCGCGCGGTGATGTTCGCGCGCGGCGGGATCGTGGCCGAAGGAACGATCAAAGAGCTCGAGAAGGATCCGCGCGAGGAGGTCTTCAACTTCTTCCACCGGGTCGCCGAGAGACCCCAGTCCGAGATCACGAGGTGACCATGACCAGCAAGACCACCAAGCTCCGCGTCGGCCTGTTCGTGGCGATCACCGCGGGCCTCCTGGCCATCGTGATCATCGTGTTCGGTGGCATGCGGTTCTGGGAGGGCAAGGCCCACTTCAAGATCCTGTTCGACGATTCGGTGATGGGCCTCGAGAAGGGCGCGCAGGTCTACCTCAACGGCATCAAGGTCGGGCGCGTCGATCGCGTGGAGGTGTCGCGCGAGGACCTCAGCAAGGTGCTGGTCGAGATCACCGTGGCCGAGGACGCACCCGTTCACACCGACACCGTGGCGATGCTCCAGTACGCGGGCATCACCGGCCTGAAGGTCATCGATCTGCGCCAGGGCACGCTCGCCGCGCCGATGCTCCCCGAGGGCAGCACGATCGCACAGGGCAAGACCGTGCTCGACAAGATGGAGAAGCAGGCGATCCAGATCGCGGATCAGTCCGAGCAGCTGATGAAGCGCGCCGGCACGATCGTCGACAACCTGGTCGCCCTCACGGATCCGAGGCGGTTCGAAGGGATGGAGACGATCATGACGGCGTCGAAGGCCACGGCGGCCAACCTCGCCGAGGCCAGTGGCGCACTTCGCGCGATGGTCGCGGAGAACCGGCTCGCGCTGAAGGACACGCTCGGCGCGATGCGCGGGACGGTCGATTCGGTGCAGGCGATGCTCGACGGACACGTGGGCGGGCTGGTCAGCAGCGCCGGTGAGCTGCTCGCCGATCTCAAGTCGATCGTGCACGGCAGCGAAGGACCGATCCGCTCCGCCGTGTTCGACCTGCGCCAGGCGAGCCGCAACTTCAAGGAGCTGACGCGTGATGTCCGGGCGCGGCCGTCTCGCCTGCTGTTCTCGAACGCCCCCTCCGAGAGGAAGCTGCCATGAGCCCGAGACGCCCGCTGATCGCGATGATGGTGTGGTTCGCGGCCCTCGTGATCCCCGGCTGCGGCGGCAACAAGGTCCCCGAGACGCGCTACTACCAGCTCGCAGCGTCGACCAAGGTCGACCGGGGCGGAGACCTCACGCTCGTGCTGGAGGCGCTCTCGACGGATCAGGCGTACGACGACGAGCGCATCGTCTATCGCACCACGCCGTACCGTCTCGACTACTACCAGTACCACCGGTGGAGCGCGGCTCCCGGGACGATGGTCGGCAACTACCTCGAGCAATCGCTCGAGCGGAGTGGTCGATTCCGGGCCGTGACGCGCGAGCTGACCGCGGATGCTCCCGCGATCCTGGGCGGGCGGGTCATCGCGATCGAGGAGGTCGATGCGTCGAAGACGAGCTGGAGAGGACGCATCGTCCTCGAGCTCACGCTGACCGAGACCAAGACCAACCGGCTGCTGTGGACGGAGCAGTTCGAGGAGACCGAGCCACTCGCGAGGCAGACGCCCGAAGGGCTGGCCCAGGCGCTGTCCGTGGCGCTCGGGCGAATCGCCGACCGCGCGGGTCCGATGATCGAGTCCGCCGCCCGGACCGGACAAGCGCAGGCCCCACGACCATCGGGCGCGCAGCACCGCGAAGGTCAATTGAACGCGGTTCGATAGCGGCTAGTGGAGTGGCCACCGTGTCCGGGTGGCGCGGCGCGTCATACGCCGAAATCTGGTTAACTAACCAATCACACGTACACAATCACGGTCCGACCATTGGTCCAGTGTTTGCAACGCGCTGCGGCATGCGCCACGGACTGTTCCTACTCCTCCTCGGCTCCGCCTGCAACACGGATCTCCCGGCTCCGGTCGATCACGCCCCGGCGTCGGTCCGCGAGCGGCTCGATGATCAGACCCGGCTCCTGGTCGCGGCGGCCGGCAGCGGCGGCTCGATCACCGCTGAGCGTCACGTCGCGGGAGCGGAGTGGGCCGGTGGCGAGGTCGATCTGCAGATCGAGAATGGCGAGCTGGTGGTGTCCTCGGACGCACCCGGCGCGCTCACGCTCGAAGCGATGCAGGTCACGTTCAAGCCACTCCAGATCCCGGCCGGCGTGTTCGGCGGCAAGGACGCGCAGCTCACGCACGTGCGGATCGATCTGAAGCACGAGTTGCGTGCGCCCGCGCAGTGGGTCTCCGATGACGAGGTCCACCTGATCGCGAACCTCGATCTAGGCCTGGCCTGGGAGCTCACGCTCGATGGCAACCCTGCGCCGCTCGGCTCGCCGAAACTGCCGCTCGTGCCCGTGGAGCTCGTGCTCACCGGCGATGGCGAGCACGTGCGTGCGGAGCTGCGTGCCCACGCACCGGGTGAGCTGTGGAGCTGGGCTGGCCTCGTGAAGCTGAGCGAGCTCGAGCTCGGCCTCGGCGCCAGCCTCTGATCACTTGATGTCGACGGTCAGGTCGAGCGGCTTGCCCTGCCGCATGATCGAGACCACGACCTGCTTCGCATCGCGCAGCTTGGTGTAGACCTCGAGCGCCTTGTCGGCGTCGGTGATCTCGAGGCCGTTGATCCGCATGAGCAGATCGCCGTTGACGAAGCCGAGCCGCGCGAACAGCCCCCCCGGGCGAATCGCGTAGAGCTTGAACCCGTTCGGCTTGCCGTCCTTGACGCTCGGTACAACGCGCGCACCCTTCGCGACCGCCATCGGATTGGCGAGCACCTGGTCGACGAGCGCGCGCGTGATCGAGCGTCGGTTGGGACCGAGCGTCTTGATCCCGGCATCGAGCTCCGCGTCGAGCGGCGCCTCCGCGACCGGCGCGAACGGATCTCCCGTCAGCTCACCGCCCGTGGGCTTGGGCTTGTCCGCGAGATCCGGACAGCTCCGGGGCATGCTCGGACCGAGCTTGATGAGGATGGTGTCGCGCTTGACCGTGACCACCATCCCGGTCGCCTCGACGGCATCGACGAACAGCTCGAGCGCCTGCTTCGGTGTCAGCGCCTTCGGCGAGACCACCGTGACCTTGGTCGCCCGCTTCGCCACATCGGCGGAGAACACGACGTTCTTGCACGTGAAGCCGGTCACCCAGGTCGCGAGGTCGACCAGCGAGGCTTCGGGCTTGAACTGCACCGTGAGCTTGGCCGAAGGACCGGGCTCCTTGCAGGCGTACATCGGCTCCTCGGGAGCGTCCGCGCGGGCGGTGTGGCCGAGGCAGGTCAGCAAGACAGCGGAGCATGCGAAGCGGGACATCCCGCTATCCTGCCACGCGGTCAGTAGCCGCTGACGGAGACCCGGGTCGAGACCTCGGGAGCGCTCGGCGCGATCTGCGGGGCCGGGGCCTGCTCGGGGGCGGCCTGCGGAGGCGGGCAACAACACGCCTTCTTCTTGCCGCAGCCACCGATGACCGCGGACAGGGTATCGAGGGAGAGGGCTTCGAGGCTCGAGGTGGTGGGCATGCTGGAAGGATTTGCAGCGCACATGCCACGACAGAGGTCCGTCGATTCAACGGGTTGCCGGTGGACGCGCCGGGGTTCCCGCCTCCCGCGGGATGCAAGGTGGGTGGTCGGCGTCGTAGAATCGTTCTCATGAAGCGAGCGCTGCTCCTGGTCGCGCTCGGCGGCTGCGTCACGAGCGCGGGGCTGATCCGCAAGGACCGGGTGACCGTCCCGATCCTGGTGGGGACGGTGGTCGCGGACCTCGTGGTCGGCTCGCTGGTGTTTGCGCAGCTGGACCTCTCGACCGCGGGAGCGATCGCCTCGGGGATCGCGTTCACGGCGGTCGATGTGGGGATCGGGTGCATCCTCGGGGCGTGCGCCGCCCTCCGGCCATGATCAACGCTCCCGGTTTGACGAGCCGCGGCAAGCGGATCACGGCGGCGATCGCGGTCATCATCGCGTTCTTGCTGCCAAAGAACGTCGAGTGCGGTTACCCCGGCGGGGAATGTGGGCGGATCGGCATGTTCAAGCAGGTGTGCAAGGACTACGAGCTCGAGCCGCTCGGGTTCTTCCTGCTGGAGCGCCTGCTCGACCGCAACATCGGCTTCGCCTACCGGAAGGGTGAGGAGTGTCATTGAGTAGGGCTTGCCAGGCCGCGAAAAACCCTCAACACTGGAACAGATGTATCGCGACAGCGCCAATGCCCTCGACGAGAGTGACCGCGCCGTCGGCGCGATCCTGATCGGCGAAGCGATGCTCGCGCAGTGCGAGCGGGCCGTCGATCGAGTGCGTGATCCGCATGCCCACGAGCGGTGGCGTGCGATGCGCGAGATCCACGATGACTATCCCGAGATCTGGCGCCAGCTCGATCGCGCCCGCGCCGTCCTGGCCGCGCGTGGTGGGAACACCACCGCGTACGAGGAGATGCGGCCGCACGTTCGTCCGTCTCTGATCGTCCCGAACGATGCCCACGAGACCGCGGTCGATCCCGAGGCGCTCGATGATGCTCGCCGCGCGGTCGCCGAGCTCAAGCTCTGCGTCCCCGGCGCGGACTGGAAGGCGATCGCCCGGCGCACCACCGAGCTCGTCGAGATGCCGCAGCTCCACCGTCGCCACCGGCTCGCCGTCGGCACGATCCTGAGTGTCCTCACGCTCGCCGTCGTCACCTGGTTCGTGGCGATCACGCCCGAGAAGAAGCAGGACCGGGCCGAAGCGATGCGCCACGAGATCGCGGAGATCGCGAACCAGCGCAAGGTCCGCATCGACATCCTCGCCTCGGCGGTCGGTGACCGCTGCAACGCCTCGCTCGCGCACGAGTACGTGAAGCTCCTCGTCATGGACGGTCGCGGCCACGATGCCGAGATGTTCGCGGACAGGTACACGGGCCGCTGCGGTGAGGACACCGTCGTCGAGAACTGGGCGAACGCCCCGCGCCCTCCGCGCTGACATGGCATGCTCCGCGGATGGCGGATGCGGATGACGTTCTCAAAGGCGCGGGTCGGTTCTTCAAGAAGCTCGGCGGCGTCGTCGCTGATACGAGCAAGACCGTCGCGAACCAGGTCGCTGCGACCAGCAAGCAGGTCACGGGCCTCGGCCGCGGCTCGGTCAAGCTCGAGCTCGACAACACGCGCGCCGCTCCCGGCGGCACGCTGAAGGGCCGCATCGTCCTGGCGCTCAGCGAGCCGGTCGCCGCGAAGCGCTTGCTCGTCACGCTGCGCGCGCGCCAACGGATCGTCACGATCAAGCGCGGTGAGGGCGCGAAGGGCGTGAGCGCCACCCATGCCGATGTGTTCCAGTTCGATCAGGAGCTGGCGCCATCGCAGTCGTTCGATGCGCGCACGGTCGAGTTCGAGCTCGCCGTCCCGCCCGATGCACTCGATCTGAAGCCGCAGCCCACGAACAACAGCCCGATCGCCGAGGTCGCGCGGACGGTGGTCTCCGCGTTCAATCCGTCGGCCGGGCCGATCGAGTGGCAGGTGATCGGCCGGCTCGAGATCGCGTGGGGCCGTGACCTCTCGAGCGAAGTCGACATCACGGTCGCGCGCTAAGCGCGTGGCGCTCGCGCTCCGCTGGCCCTCACCCCTGTGAAGGACCGAGGATCACCACCTCGATCACTTCACCGGCCCGCAGCCGATGGTTCGACTTGCGGATCGACACCCCCGCCACGCTCACGCACCCGTCATCGATCAGCTTCTTCGCTCTCGCGCGAGAGATCCCCGGCGAGCGCGTCGCGATCAGCACGTCGATCCGCTCGTCCACATCCTCGGTCCCGATCGTCCCGCGGTGCCGCTCGACGAGCCCATCCTGCTCGACCGTCCACGTCCCCGGGATCTTGACCTTCGGCACCTTCGGAGTCGTCTCGGACTCGACCGGCACCTGCAGGAACACCTCGTGCGCCTCCGCCACCCGGAACGCCAGCGTCCCGCGCGGATACGTGATGGTGCCGACCACGAACCCGCGCGCGAGCGTCCCCGCGCGCATCGTGTCGACCGCGGACGGCAGCATCGCCTTGCGGACCTCGTCGGTCAGCTCGACCTCCACGTCCCACTCGATCTTGATGCCTTTCAGCGTCCCCGGACTGTGCGCCTTGAATTGCATCGCGCCGCACCCTACCTCACATCACGCTGCATCGTGAGAGATCACCGCGGGGGGAGGGACCCGGAGCCGGGCCGCCACCTCGGCAGCAGCGAGGGTCGTGCAATGGGTCGACGATTTGCGTCATGCGACTCTCAAGCGCTGCTTAACAGCCTATCGCGTCGGGTGGCCTAGTTCCCGCCGCCCGCGAGACCTAGCCTGGTGACAATGAAGGGAGACCACCATGAGCCAGGTTTGGTTCGTCACCGGCGCTAGCGCCGGTATCGGCACGGGCGTCGTCAAGGCCGCGCTCGCGGCGGGAGATCGTGTCATCGCGACGGCGCGAAACGTGGCAAAGCTGCGGGCAGCCATCGGTCAACCCGCGAGCGACCGGCTGGCGTTTCTGCCGCTCGATGTCTCGAGCGAGGAGCAGGCGAAGCAGGCCGTCGCGGTAGCGGTCGACGCGTTCGGGCGCATCGACGTCCTCGTCAACAACGCTGGCTACGTCCTGGCCGGCGACCTCGAGTCGGTAACGACCCAGCAGATCGAGCAGCAGCTCGACACGAACTTCTACGGTGTGTTGTACGTGATGCGCGCGGTGCTCCCCGTCATGCGCGAGCAGCGCTCCGGGCGAATCATCAACATCTCCTCGATGGCGGGAGTTATCGGGTATGGGACCTCGTCCGCGTATGCGGCATCGAAGTTTGCCGTCGAGGGACTCACGCTGTCGGTCGCCCAGGAGGTCGAGCGGTTCGGCATCAAGGTGACGGTCGTCGAGCCAGGGTACTTCAGGACCGACCTGCTCGCACCGCAGTCGATCGTGTTCGGTGAGATCGCCATCGACGGCTACGACGCGCCGGTGAATATCAAGGCCAGCCGACACAGCTACAGCGGCAGGCAACCGGGAGATCCGGCGAAGCTCGGCAACGTTCTCGTGCAGCTCGCCGCGATGGAGTCCCCACCGAAGCGGTTCGCCGCGGGAACCGACGCGGTCAACGGCATCACCGCCGATCTGAAGGCTCGACTCGTCGAGATCGCGGCCTATCAGGCACTCTCCTCTTCGACGGATGGCAACTTCTGATGTCCAAGCTCTTCTCTGAGTTCCGCCTCAAGGGCGTCACGCTCAAGAACCGCATTGGCGTCTCTCCGATGTGTCAGTACTCGGCGGACAACGGCGTGCCGAATGACTGGCACCTGGTGCATCTCGGTGCGCGCGCGGTCGGGGGCGCCGCGCTCGTGGTCGCCGAAGCGACGGCGGTCTCGTCGGAAGGGCGCATCACGCCTGGCTGCACGGGACTCTGGAACGACGCGCAAGCCGAGGCGTGGGCGCCGATCGTGAAGTTCGTGAAGCGTCATGGCGCGGTGCCCGGGATTCAGATCGGACACGCCGGCCGCAAGGCATCCGCGAACCGGCCGTGGGAAGGCGATGACCACATCTCTCCAGACGATCCTCGTTCGTGGGACCCGGTGGGTCCGTCGTCGATCGCCTTGGGAGAAGGCCTGCCGCGCGTGCCGCACTCGCTGACGAAGGACGAAATCCTCGGCGTGCAGCGTGACTTCGTTGCGTCCGCGAAGCGTGCGCTCGCCTCCGGATTCGAATGGCTGGAGCTGCACTTCGCACACGGCTATCTCGCGCAGAGCTTCTTCTCGCCCATCGCCAACAAGCGCACGGACGAGTATGGCGGCAGCTTCGAGAATCGCGCGCGGTTCCCGGTCGACACGCTGGGCGCGGTCCGCGAGATCTGGCCGGAGAAGTATCCGCTCACCATCCGCCTCGGCGTCAGCGACTTCACCATGGACAGCCAGCCCCTCGAGGAATCCATCCAGCTCGTGAAGACCTTCAAGGAACGCGGACTCGATCTGATCGACGTGAGCCTGGGCTTCAACACGCCGGACGTCTCCGGTGTGCCGTGGGGACCAGCCTTCATGGCCCCCATCGCGCAACGCATCAAGCAGGAAGCCGCGATCCCGGCGGCCGTCGGCTGGTTCATCGACGATCCGCAGCAGGCCGAAGCCATCATCGCGAACGCGCAGGCGGACCTCGTGCTCCTCGCGCGGAAGGAGCTCGAAGACCCGAACTTCCCGTATCACGCCGCGAAGGCGCTGGGAGTTGCCGATCCTCAGAAGGTGCTGCCACCCCAATACGCGCACTGGCTGAAGGGCCGTTGATTCATCGAGACCTTGTCAGCGGGACGCGAGCAGCTCCTTCGTCAACTCCACGAACAGGCGCAGCGCGGGTGAGCTTTGGGCCCGGTTGGGGTAGCAGAGAAAGAATCCAGGCACGGTCGGCGCGTAGGCGTCGAGCACGGTCTTCAGCCGTCGTGCGCGGAGTTGCTTCGCCACGGACGGCTCCCACACGTACGCTAGTCCGAGACCCGCCTCGGCGAGCGTGATGGCGAGCTGCGGATCGTTGGTGACAAGGCCTCCGCGCACCGGAACGCGCCACGTTCGACGACCGCGTTCCAGCTCCCACGCATAGATTTCAGCGGTCGCGCGGGCTCGGTACCCGATGCAATTGTGGTGCAGCAAGTCCTCTGGCCTTCGCGGCGTCCCGTGCTTCGCCAGATAGCCGGGCGTACCGACGATCACCAGCTTGAGCTCCCCGGTGAGTCGCAGCTGAACCATGTCGCGATCGATCGATTCGGTGAGGCGGACGCCCGCATCGTAGCCCTCGCCGACGAGGTCGACGAGACGCTCCTCGACGACGATCTCGAGATCGATGCGGGGATGACGCGCGCGAAACGTGGGGACGACCGGCGTGATGATGAACGGAATGGCGCCTTGGCTGACCGAGATCTTCACGCGACCAACCACCTCGCCAGGCTTCGCCAGGATGCCGGTGAGCGCTTCGACCGCTTGCTTCAGTCCCGGTCCAGCCGCATCGACGAGTCGCTGACCTGCGTCGGTGGGAAGCACGCTGCGTGTGGTGCGGGTGAGCAACGTGAGCCGCAGCTGTTCTTCGAGCTGCTTCACGGCCTGACTCACCGCTGAGACCGAAACCCCAAACTCTCGGGCAGCGCCGCTGAAGCTGCGATGACGAGCGACCGCGAGGAAGACGTGAAGCTGCGGGAGCGGTGCGGCTAGCATTCGGGGCTTCAGCGTATCACCGCGCTTTCAGCGCTCTGTCGTCGGCTCAGTCGGAACGACGGCCGTTGACGTGCAGCTTCATCTCAGAATGAGCCGTCCGTGGATGACGAGAGTTCGCTGTTCGCTTCCACGGCTGCGAGTCGGGCTCTGAGATCGGCCGTGATGCCGCCGACGGCGTCACTGCCCGCGTAGAACTGCTTCATCGGTGACGCCATGGCAGCAACGTGGACGAGGGCTTTGCCGAGCTTCGCGGGATCGCCGCTCTGGGTGCCGTTGTATCCCTGCCAGTTGTTCTTGATCGCCTCCGGGGCATCGTAGCCCTCGACAGGTACCTCACCAAAGACAACGGACTGCGGTGCGAGGAGATCGGTTCGAAAGAACCCAGGCTCGACGAGCGTGCACTTGATCCCGAACCTCTCGACCTCGCTCGCGAGCGAGAGCGTGAAGCCCTCGACGGCAAACTTGGAGGCCGCATAGGCGGTGCAGGTCGCGAACCCGACGACCCCGGCCATGGACGACACGTTGATGATGTGGCCCGAGCGTTGGGCCCGCAGAGACGGAAGTGCTGCGCGGGTGACGTGCACCGTGCCCCAGAAGTTGGTCGCTAGTTGCTGCTCGATCTGCTTGGTGGTCAGCGACTCGAGGTTGCCGATCACGCTGTACCCCGCGTTGTTCACGAGGACATCGATGCGACCGAACCTCTCGATGGCCGCGACAACGGCTCGCTGTGCCTGCTCTTCGCTCGTCACATCGAGTGCGACAAACGCGAGGCGGTCGCTCGATGCTTGCCCGACGCCCTGCTGTAGCTTCTCCAGGTTCCTCGCTGTCGCGACGACGCGGTCGCCCGCCGCGAGGGCGGCCTTGACGATCCCCGCCCCGATGCCACTGCTCGCACCAGTGACGAACCAGACCTTGCTTCCTGCGTTGTTGCTCATGTGCAAACGGTAGGGCCGCCCTGCGAGACCAACAAGACGGTGTTCGCTTCGTAGGCTCTTAAGCAGCCCTGGAGAATCAGCAGCTAGCGCTGGTTACCTCTCCGGGTGGCGTCGGGGACGTCGGGGGCGGCATCAACTCATCGAGTCATCGGGGACGGTTTCAACTTGAGCAACTTCAGCCGGACACGCGAGGTCGCGCGCGTCTCGAACAATCGCGGGGTTGCGTGCCGCGGACGTCGGGGACGTCGGGACGTCGGGGACGGTTTCAACTTGAACAACTTCAGCCGGACACGCGACTCGCCGGTAGCGCGCGTCTCGAACAATCGCGGGGTTGCGGGCCGCAAGTTGCGCAAGTTGAAACCGTCCCCTGATCTCCCGGGCTCTCGTACACGCGCGGCTTCGATGGACTTGCACTCCACGGCCCCACGAACTTCACGAAGCAGACGAACGCGGTCGGGATCACGATCCCGGTGCTGTTCTAGCCAGAGCAGTTCTCAGTACGCTCCCCGGACCGTGTTGCCGAGGTGCACGCCGCCTTCGCGTCGGTGGCGTCGGGGACGGTTTCAACTTGAGCAACTTCAGCCGGACACGCGATGAGGCGGTCGCGTGGCGTCTCGAACAATCGCGAGGTTGCGTGCCGCAAGTTGCGTAAGTTGAAACCGTCCCTCACGCCGCGTCGTGGAAGATCACGCCCAGCGTGTGGCGATGCCCCGAGCGCAGGCGGCTGACCCCGTGGCGCAGCTTGACCCGATACACCCCGCGCGTGCCCTGCACGGGGCGGTGATGCACCGCGAACACCACGGCATCGCCGCGCCGCAGCGGCACCACCTCGGCGCGCGATTGCATCCGCGGGCGTTGCTCGGTGAGCACCAGCTCTCCGCCCGTGAAGTCCTCGCCGGGTTCGGACAGCAGCACGGCGAGCTGCAGGGGGAACACGTGCTCGCCGTACAGGTCCTGGTGAAGACAGTTGTAGTCCCCCTCGCGGTACTGGAGCAGCAAGGGCGTGGGCCGCACCTGCCCCGCCGCATGACAGCGAAGCAAGAACTCGCCGAGGGCCTCCGGATAGCGCACGTCGATCGACATCGACGCATTCCACCGGTTCGCGATCGGAGCGAGCCGGGTGTAGGCCGCGGTGCGGAGCTCCTCGACGATCGCGGGCAACGGATACGCGAGGTACTTGTACTCGCCCCGCCCGAAGCCGTGGCGCTCCATCACCACCCGACTGCGAAATGGCGCCTCGTCGGCATACAGCGCACGCAGCGCCGTGCAGGTCTGCGGCGTCACCAGCGCGGGGATCACGGCGCTTCCGCGGAGATCCAGCTCGCTGTCCAGATGACTCCAGTCCACTTCGTTCATCGCTTGGTCTCACGTGCGAGGAGCGCGCGCTTGCGCTCCACGCCCCAGCGATAGCCCGAGAGCGCACCGTCGCTGCGCACCACGCGATGACACGGGATCGCCACCGCGAGCCGATTCGCGCCGCAGGCCTGCGCCACCGCACGCACCGAGCGTGGGGCTTTGATGGCCTTCGCGATCTCCGCGTAGCTCGCGGTCGTGCCGATCGGGATGTTCTGCAAGGCCCGCCACACCCGCTGCTGGAACGCGGTGCCACGAACGTCGAGCGGGAGCGCCGAGCCCAGCCGCGGCTCCTCGATCACGCCCACCACCCGAGCCACGAGGGTCTCGAATGTTGCGTCCTGGCCCACGAGCGTGGCCTTGGGGAACTGGTCCTGGAGATCGCGCGCGAGCAGATCTGGATCATCGCCGAGCAGGATCGCGCACACGCCTCGCGCGCTGCTCGCCACGAGGATCGAGCCGAGCGAGCACTCGCCCACCGCGAACCGGATCTCCGCCTGGGTGCCGCCACCCTTGTACGCGCTCGGCGTCATCCCGAGTATCTGATCAGCGGCCGCATAGAACCGGCCGTTCGAGTTGAAGCCCGCGCCATAGATCGCCTCGGTCACCGTGCGCGCACGGCGCAGCTCGTCGCGGACCCGCTCGGCCCGGTGCGCCGCCGCGTACCCGCGCGGGGTCAGGCCGGTGACCGCCTTGAACACGCGGTGCAGGTGATAGGTGCTCCATCCGGTGCGCGCGGCGAGCTCCTCCAGCGTGGGCATCTCGTCCGCCTGCTCGAGGAACCGGCACAGCTCCGCGATCCGCGCCCCGTGCTCCTCGGCGCGCGAGGGCCCCGTGGGCTTGCACCGCTTGCAGGCGCGAAAGCCTGCACGCGCGGCGGCCTCGGTCGTCGCGTGGAACGCCACGTTCTCGGGCCGCGCCGCGCGCGCAGCGCACGACGGTCGGCAGAACACGCCGGTGGTCTTCACCGAGTAGACGAAGCTGCCATCGGCGGCGGCATCCCGCGCGAGGATCTGCGCCCACCGCGGATCGGTCTGGGTCTGAGTCTCCATGCCCTTCACCCTAGAGACCCGCCCCGCCCCTCGCACTCCGGGTCTTGCTCTCGAATTCACGGATACTCGATGGAGACGATCTCACCGTCGCCACGCGGCAACGTGACCCCGTCCCCGACGCGCATCCCCCACAGTGCCTGCGCGAGCGGCGATTGCCAGCTCAGGCGGCCTCGCTTGGGATCGGCCTCGATCGCGCCTACGAGTGAGTACACGTGCAGCGCTCCCTGCTCGTCCTCGATCGTCACGCGCGCCCCGAGCGCCACCTCCCCGCGGTCG